>NZ_CP027707.1:6358385-6711770 GCF_003850345.1 Pseudomonas chlororaphis subsp. piscium | reverse complement strand
TATCGCTGCTCGCTTTGTGGCGTTACCCGCAATATCTCCTCGAGGGTGGTCAGCCCGGCGGCGACTTTCTGCGCTCCGGACAGGCGCAGGCTGCGCATGCCTTCCTGAAAAGCCTGGCGGCGTATGGCGAGCAGGTCGGCGTCGGCGCTGATCAGGGCTTTGAGGTTGTCGCTCAACTGCATGATTTCATACACCCCGGCGCGGCCCCGGTAACCGGTATCGCGACATTCCAGGCAGCCGGTGGCGCCGTGGGCGTGGCTGGGCAGCGGCGCCTGCCAGGGCCGGGTCAGGTTTTGCCAGTCGTCTTCGTCCAGGGTCAGCGGGGTCTTGCAGTGCGGGCACAGGGTGCGCACCAGTCGCTGGGCCATGACTCCCAGCAGCGTGGCCTTGATCAGGTAGGGCGCGACGCCCAGTTCCAGCAGGCGACTGATGGCGCCGGGCGCATCGTTGGTGTGCAGGGTCGACAGCACCAAGTGGCCGGTGAGGGCAGCCTGGATTGCCATTTCCGCGGTTTCCAGGTCGCGGATCTCGCCGATCATGATGATGTCCGGGTCCTGGCGCATCAGCGCGCGCACGCCGCTGGCGAAGGTTAGCTCGATGTTGTGCTGGACCTGCATCTGGTTGAACGCCGGCTCGACCATCTCGATCGGGTCCTCGATGGTGCAGAGGTTGACCTCCGGCGTCGCCAGTTTCTTCAGGGTGGTGTACAGGGTGGTGGTCTTGCCCGAACCGGTGGGGCCGGTGACCAGGATGATGCCGTTGGGCTGGCGGGTCATTTCCTGCCAGCGCCGCAGGTCGTCGCTGGAGAAACCCAACTGGTCGAAGTCCTTGAGCAGCACTTCGGGGTCGAAGATGCGCATGACCATTTTCTCGCCGAAGGCGGTGGGCAGGGTCGACAGGCGCAACTCCACTTCGCCGCCTTCCGGGGTCTTGGTCTTGACCCGGCCGTCCTGGGGTTTGCGTTTTTCCGCGACGTTCATCCGGCCCAGGCTTTTCAGGCGGCTGACCACGGCCATGGTGACCTGGGGCGGGAACTGATAGACGTTGTGCAGCACGCCGTCGATACGAAAGCGCACGGTGCCTTGCTCGCGGCGCGGCTCGATGTGGATATCGCTGGCCCGCTGCTGGAAGGCGTACTGGAACAGCCAGTCGACGATGTTGACGATGTGCGCGTCGTTGGCGTCGGGCTCCTGGTCGCTGGCGCCGAGATTGAGCAACTGTTCGAAGTTGCCCGGCGCGTGGCTTTTCTGGTCGGCGCTGGCGCCGGTGACCGACTTGGCCAGGCGGAAGAACTCCACAGTCAGGCGCTGGATTTCCACCGGGTTGGCCACCACCCGCTTGATCGGCAGTTTCAGCACGTGGGTCAGGTCGGCTTCCCAGGCGCTGACGTAAGGCTGGGCGCTGGCCACCGTGACGGCTTCGGCGTCGATCGACACCGCGAGGATCTTGTGCCGTTGGGCGAAGGCGTAGGACATCAGCGGGGTCACGGCGGCGACGTCGATTTTCAGCGGGTCGATGCGCAGGTACGGCTGGCCGGCCTGCTGTGCCAGCCACAGGGTCAGGCTTTCCAGGTCCAGGCGTTTGCCGGGCCGGCGGAGGTCGTCCAGGTGCTGGCTGGCGAGAAACTCCAGCGGGTGCAGCTGACTGTTGGCGGCGTTGCGGCGGGTGGTCAGGGCGTGTTCGGCCGAGTCCTGGCTGATGAAGCCCTGGGCGACCAGGTCGCGCAGCAGATCATTGAGATCCAGCCAGCGGTCCTGGGTAACGAGAGGAACGGACATGCGGGCTCCTTGTGAACAATCCGGCAGCAGGCGGGTTAGATGCGCCTCTGACCACGGAATTCCAAGAATAGTCCCGGGATGGCGACTGCCAGTCGCTCAAGCGTTGCAGGGTTTTGCCCGGCGCCTTCAGCCGGCGGCCTGCAGCGGCTCGCGCTCGGCCAGTTGCAGCTGTACCGAACACACGCTGACCAGGTTGCGCAGTTTTTCCGCGATGACCTGGGCGCGATGCCAGCTCAGGCCGTCGAGCAGCACTTCCATCAGCAGCGAACCGTCCTGCTGTTGCACCTGGACCTGCTGCGGCAGCAGGGACTGCAGGGCGAAATGATTGAGCACCCGGCACAGCACATCGGCCTCGGCGTCAGTGACCAGTTGGTAATGCACCCGGCAATGGGTGTTGGCGACATTCCACACATCGGCGCGGGAACTGACAGCTTCGAGAGGGGGCATGGGATTCTCCGGATCAATGGAGAAATTTTTACATTCGGTTGCGGGTATTTCTTATCTAAGATGAAGGTATTTTCAAAACTGTCGAATCGTATGATTTGTATTTATAGTGTTTAGGGGAATATCTATGCATAGCGAACTGGACGCCTACGACCGCCGTATCCTGGCGCTGCTGCAAGAGGACGCTTCGCTGTCCAGCGCGCAGATCGCCGAGCAGGTGGGGCTGTCCCAGTCACCTTGCTGGCGGCGGATCCAGCGGCTCAAGGAGGAGGGGGTCATCCGTGGCCAGGTGACCTTGCTCGACCGCAAGAAGATCGGCCTCAACACGCAGATCTTCGCCGAGGTCAAACTCAACGCCCACGGCCGTTCCAACTTCACCGAATTCACCGAGGCGATCCGCGGTTTTCCGGAGGTGCTGGAGTGTTATGTGCTGATGGGCGCGGTGGATTTCCTGTTGCGCATCGTCACGGCGGACATCGAGGCGTATGAGCGTTTCTTCTTCGAGAAACTGTCGATGGTGCCGGGGATTCAGGAAGTGAATTCGATCGTGGCGCTGTCGGAGATCAAGTCGACCACCAGCTTGCCGGTGCTGCGCTGAGGAGGGGGGAAGCGGCTGGCGCTGTCGCGAGCCTGCTCGCTCCCGCAAGGCAGGAGCGAGCCTGTTCATGGAACCCTTACATGCGCAGCAAGGTCTTCCACGCGCGGTTCTGGAACACCGTGATCGCCTGTTGCTTGCGGGCATCCAAGGCTTCGTCGGTGATCGGCTCGTTGGCCAGTTGCGCCAGCTTGTTCAACTCGCCGTACAGACGGTCCAGCTCCGGGATTTCCAGCACGTTGCGCGCGTGATGCAGCCAGGACTGGATGCGTTCGATGCGCGGCAGCTGTTCGGCCAGGTCTTCCGGCTGTTGCTGGTAGCGCGGCAGTTGCAGGGAGCTGGCTTCGTCGGCCAACAGGCGCGGCAACCAGCTGCCCAGTTGCGCCGCACCCTGGCGGTTGCCACGGGTATTGCGCTCGGCGGTCCAGCTGCGGTCCAGCAACCAGCGCGAGGTGTTCAGCGAGAACAGGCCCCAGCGCACGTCCTGCAGCTCTTCGATGAACTGCTCAGGCGCGGCCTTGCGCACGTCTTCGTCGTCCAGGCCGGCTTGCACCAGCGGGCGCCAGTCTTCCAGCAGACCGTCCAGCGAAGCGCGCAACTCAGCGGTCGCCTGGCGCGGTGCGGCCTGGCCCAGGCTGCTGACCAGGGCGCGCAGTTCCGCCAGGTTCTCGACCCAGTCCTGCAGCAAACGCCAGTGACCGTTGAAGCGATACTGCTCGGCCAGGCGCTGGCTGCTGCCCAGCAGGTGCCAGGTCAGCGCCGCGAAGGCGTCGTCCAGCGGCGTTTCCGCGCTCAGCTCCGGAGCGGGCAGGCTCAGGGAGTAGCTGTTGGCATCGAACAGGCGGTAGCCGCGTTCGGCCTTGCTGATGTCGCAGGGCATCAGCGGCAGGGTGGCGGCCAGCTCGGCGGCCAGTTCCAGCAGGGCGGCCGGTTCGCCTTCGCGCAGTTCCAGTTCCAGCTCGCAGATCTCTTCCTTCTGCTTGCCGGCGATCACGTGGCCCAGGTCCAGGGCGGCTTCGATCACTACCTTGGCCTTGCCGCGGCCCCAGGCGATTTCCGCGCGTTCGCGGACGAAGTCGGTGGTGAAGATCGGCTTGAGGGTTTTCTTGTCCAGCTCGGCCAGTTGCTCGGGCCAGCATTCGCCGTCGAGTTTCTTCAGGTCGAGCTTGGCTTTGGCCAGGTGCCAGTCGTACTCGTTGCGTTCCGACAGGCCGGCGACGCTCTGGCCGCGGGTCTTGAGGGTCTGGATCACTTCTTCGCCGTCGCGGCGCAGGCGCAGGGCGACCTTGGCGCGGGCCAGGTCGCGCTCGGGCGTGTCGAAGTACTGGTTCATCAGTTCACGGTGTTCCCAGCCACTTTTGTTGCGTTTTTTCAGGAGCGGGTGCTCACGCAGGGCGGCGAGGGTTTCGCGGCTGACGCGGAGTTTGATTTCGGTTTCTTTCTGCATGGCCGGAAAATCCAGGATCGGGAGCGCAGCCGGGGGAATGTGTGGCTGCCAAGGTCGTGCAGTGTACAGGACTCGCCGCGTCGAGGTGCCGTGGCGGTTTATTCCTGTCGCAGGATGGCTCTATGATGGACTTCATCTTGGAACCCGGGAGCCAGCGCATGCCATTGCCGTCCATGAAAGAGCAGTTCGCTGCGCTGATTGCCACACCTTCGGTCAGCTGTACCCAGCCGTCGCTGGATCAGTCCAATCGTGCGGTCATCGACTTGCTGGCGAGCTGGCTCGGCGACCTGGGTTTCGCCTGCGACATCCAGCAGGTCAGCCCCGGCAAGTTCAACCTGCTCGCCAGTTTCGGCAGTGGCCCCGGTGGCCTGGTGCTGGCCGGGCACAGCGACACCGTGCCCTACGACGGCGCGCTGTGGCAGACCGACCCGCTGAAGCTCACCGAGGTCGATGGGCGCTGGGTCGGCCTGGGCAGTTGCGACATGAAAGGTTTTTTCGCCCTGGTCATCGAGGCGGTCCGGCCGCTGCTGGATCAGCCCTTCAAGCAACCTCTACTGATCCTCGCCACCTGTGACGAGGAAAGCTCCATGGCTGGCGCCCGGGCCCTGGCCGAAGCCGGCCGGCCATTGGGGCGCGCCGCGGTGATCGGTGAGCCGACCGGGCTGCGGCCGATCCGCATGCACAAAGGCGTGATGATGGAGCGCATCGATATTCTCGGGCGCAGCGGCCATTCCTCCGACCCGAGCCTGGGCCATAGCGCCCTGGAGGCCATGCACGATGCCATCGGCGAACTGCGCGGCCTGCGCCTGGCGTGGCAGCGTGAATTTCGCAACCCGCAGTTCAGCGTGCCGCAGCCGACCCTGAACCTTGGGTGTATCCACGGTGGCGACAACCCGAACCGGATCTGCGGCCAATGTTCGCTGGAGTTCGACCTGCGGCCGTTGCCGGGCATGGACCCGCAGGCGCTGCGGGCGGCCATCCGGCAGAAGCTGGTGCCCGTGGCCGAGCGGCATCAGGTGAAGATCGACTACGCGCCGCTGTTCCCCGAAGCGCCGGCCTTCGAGCAGGCCGAAGACTGCGAACTGGTGCGGGTGGCCGAGCGCCTGACCGGCCATCGCGCCGAAGCAGTGGCGTTCGGCACCGAAGCGCCTTATCTTCAGCGCCTTGGCTGCGAGACAGTAGTGCTGGGCCCGGGCGACATCGCCTGTGCTCACCAGCCGGGGGAATACCTCGAAATGTCACGCTTGCAGCCTACTGTGCATCTACTACGTGAACTGATTAACCATTACTGCCTGACGCCGGCCTGATTTTTACTAAATCACCGACGACCAAGCCCGTACCTCAAGGAGAGCGAGCGTGTCGCCAAGCCTGTTCCGACGATAACCACCAGCCCGCTGTGCGTTTTCCCGTTTCGTCCTTTTATAGGCTGCTTCTTATTTACAGGCTCAGGTTATGCCCGAATACGTCAATTGGCTTCGTCACGCTTCTCCCTACATCAATGCCCACCGCGACTGCACCTTCGTGGTCATGCTGCCCGGTGACGGCGTAGAACATCCGAACTTCGGCAACATCGTCCATGACCTGGTGCTGCTGCACAGCATGGGCGTGCGCCTGGTGCTGGTGCATGGTTCGCGTCCACAGATCGAAACCCGCCTGGCTGCGCGTGGCCTGACCCCGCATTACCACCACGGCATGCGCATCACCGATGCGGCGACCCTGGAATGCGTGATCGACGCCGTCGGCCAGTTGCGCATCGCCATCGAAGCGCGGCTGTCGATGGACATGGCGTCTTCGCCCATGCAGGGTTCGCGGCTGCGGGTCGCCAGCGGCAACCTGGTCACCGCCCGGCCGATCGGCGTGCTCGAAGGCGTCGACTATCACCACACCGGCGAAGTGCGCCGGGTCGACCGCAAGGGCATCAACCGCCTGCTGGACGAGCGCTCGATCGTCCTGCTGTCGCCCTTGGGCTACTCGCCGACCGGGGAAATCTTCAACCTCGCCTGCGAAGACGTCGCCACCCGGGCCGCCATCGACCTGGCCGCCGACAAGCTGCTGCTGTTCGGCGCCGAGCGTGGTCTGCTGGATGAAAGCGGCAACCTGGTGCGCGAACTGCGTCCGCAACAGGTGCCGGCCCATTTGCAGCGCCTGGGCAGCAACTATCAGGCAGAGCTGCTGGATGCCGCGGCAGAAGCGTGCCGGGGTGGAGTAGGGCGCAGCCATATCGTCAGTTACGCCGAAGACGGCGCGCTGCTGACCGAACTGTTCACCCGTGACGGTGGCGGTACGCTGGTGGCCCAGGAGCAGTTCGAACTGGTCCGTGAGGCAGCCATCGAGGACGTCGGCGGGCTGCTGGATCTGATCAGTCCGCTGGAAGAGCAGGGGATTCTGGTGCGGCGTTCCCGCGAGGTGCTGGAGCGTGAGATCGAGCAGTTCAGCGTGGTCGAGCGCGAGGGGATGATCATTGCCTGTGCCGCGCTCTACCAGATCGCCGACTCCGACGCCGGGGAGCTGGCCTGCCTGGCGGTGAACCCGGAATACCGCCACGGCGGTCGTGGCGACGAACTGTTGGAAAGGATCGAAACCCGGGCCCGGGCCCAGGGCCTGAAAACCCTGTTTGTCCTCACCACCCGTACCGCTCACTGGTTCCGCGAGCGCGGTTTCGCACCTAGCAGCGTCGAGCGCCTGCCCTCAGCGCGAGCCTCGCTGTACAACTACCAGCGCAACTCGAAAATCTTCGAAAAAGCCCTCTGAGCTTCATCCCGTTCGGCAACCCGCTCTTGACAGGAGCGGGTTTTTCGTTGCGCCTGCTGAGCTTGATTTATGTTTCAGAAAAATAAATGCGCGCGATACAAAAACTGTAACAAATTGACGGGATCATCAGCGCCCAGCCATTATTGCGTCGCCTTTTCGATACTGGTTGACGTATCTGGCTTATGTTTTAACTGATCGATCTAAAGATCAGTGGGGAAATACCATTCAGGAATCAAGCGGGACGCCGATACCTTGGGCCACGGCTCAAACGGACGTACCTGTTTATATTCCTGAACGGTATGAAAAAGAATGAAATAATTCTTTTTGGGTTTATGAGAAATTCATTACCCTGCAAGGACCCAATCATCGCGATTAGACCTTGGTCGTAGACACAGTTGGTTACGATTGACTTATGGGTCACGGTCTGGCGCTAATCGCCCACCGATGGACCCGGGGCAGCAGACCCTGGGCCTGAGTACACAAGAATTAGAAACGAGAGGAGCGAAACATGAACAAGTCCACCTTGGCCCTGGCTGTGGCCGTTGGGGTTCTGGCGCAGCAGGCAGGCGCCGCCGGTTTCATCGAAGACAGCAAGGCCACTCTGGGTCTGCGTAACTTCTATATCAATACTGATAACCGCGATGCCGATACCAAGGCGTCCGGCGCACAGAGCAAGCAGGAAGAGTGGGGCCAAGGCTTCCAGCTCAACTTCACTTCCGGCTACACCGAAGGCACCGTCGGTTTCGGTCTCGACGCCATCGGCCTGCTGGGCATCAAGCTGGATTCGGGCGGCGGCACCAACGGCGCCACTGCTACCTCTTATGGCGGCACCGTCTTCCCAAGCGAGTCCAACGGCAAAGCGGTCGATAACTACTCCAGCCTGGGCCTGACTGCCAAAGCCAAGATCTCTCAGACCGAACTGAAGCTCGGCACCCTGCAACCAAAACTGCCGGTTATCGTGACCAACGATGGTCGTATGCTGCCGCAAACCTTCCAGGGCGGTCAGATCACCTCGAACGACATCAAGGACCTGACACTGGTTGGTGGTCAGATCGAGCATGCCAAGGGTCGTAACTCCAGCAACAACGAAGAACTGTCGATTGCTGGCGCCAACGCACACACCGCTGCTGGTCGTGACAGCAACAAGTTCATCTACGGTGGTGGTGACTACAAGATCACTAAAGATCTGACCGCTCAGTACTACTACGGCAACCTGAAAGACTTCTACAAGCAGCACTTCGTTGGCCTGCTGCACAACTGGGCTATCGGCCCGGGCGTATTGAAGTCTGACCTGCGCTACTTCAACAGCCGTGACGACGGTGCCAACGGCCACGACTCGGCCTACTACACCACCGGTGACTACGGCACTGGCATCACCAAGGGCAAGGTTGATAACAACCTGATCAGCGGCCTGTTCCTGTACTCGGTTGCCGGCCATACCTTCGGTGGCGGCTACCAGGTGAGTAACGGTGACAGCGACTTCCCTTGGCTGAACCAGGGTGACGGTTCGTCGGCTTACCTGACTACCGACATGCAGATCGCCAAGTTCGCCCGTGCTGGCGAACGTACCTGGCAAGCTCGCTACTCCTACGATTTCGCCAAGGTAGGCGTGCCTGGCCTGACCGCCGGTGTGATCTATCTGCGTGGCGATAATATCGACACTTCCGGCAAAGAGGGTTCCGTTCTCCCTCAGCGTACCGTTTCGGCGACCAACGCCAGCGAGTGGGAACGCGACCTGACCGTGGCCTACGTGATTCCGGAAGGTCCGCTGAAGAACCTGGGCCTGACCTGGAAAAACGCCATGTGGCGTAACGACATTCCGGGCCAGCGCTCGCAGGACGAAAACCGCCTGATCGTCAGCTACTCGATCCCGCTGTTGTAATCCGACGTTAAAACCTCGCCCGGCGCAATGCCGGGCGAGGTGTTGTCATCCAGGTCGGACCCACCCCCGCAGGTCCTCCCTGAAACCCCTCTTTACAGCTACTCAAGGCCTTCTCGAACCTTGTCGAGGATGGTGTGCCCTGGGCGTGCGCGAATCCAGTGAAGAGATTTTTAATATTCATTTATGATCTAAATAAATCAATATTTATTCTTTTTAAATATTCCCAGGCGCAGGCACAGTAGGGCTCATAACGCACTCACAGGAGCAGCAACATGAGTCTCAGACTTGGCGATATCGCCCCCGACTTCGAACAGGATTCCAGTGCCGGCAAGATTCGTTTCCACGAGTGGCTCGGCGACAGTTGGGGCGTGCTGTTTTCCCACCCAGCGGACTTCACCCCGGTGTGCACCACCGAGCTGGGGTTCACCGCCAAGCTCAAGGACCAGTTCGCCCAGCGCGGCGTGAAAGCCATTGCCCTGTCGGTGGACCCGGTGGACTCGCACCACAAGTGGATCGAGGACATCAACGAAACCCAGAACACCCTCGTCAATTTCCCGATCCTGGCTGACGCCGACCGCAAGGTCTCGGACCTGTACGACCTGATCCACCCGAATGCCAACGACACCCTGACCGTGCGTTCGCTGTTCGTCATCGACCCGAACAAGAAGGTGCGCCTGACCATCACTTATCCGGCCAGTACCGGGCGCAATTTCCACGAGATCCTGCGGGTGATCGACTCGCTGCAGCTCACCGACAACTACAAGGTGGCCACCCCGGCCAACTGGCAGGACGGTGATGAAGTGGTGATCGTGCCGTCGCTCAAGGATGAGGAGGAAATCAAGAAACGCTTCCCCAAAGGTTATCGCGCGGTCAAACCCTACCTGCGCCTGACTCCGCAACCGAATCGCTGACACCATGGGCCCGCAGGCGCGAACCGGCATTGCCGCCGCCTGCGGGTCATGTACCGCTTCCACAAAGCAGGGGTTTTAAGGCCGTTTCGACGGCCTATTTTTTTGCCTGGAGAATGGCTTTTCTTATATTCATTTAAAGAATAAACAAATGAAAAAATAAGATTTATGGATATATAAATAGACTGTTAAGGTCTGCTCAGCTCAGCGAGATCGCAAACCGCGAATCGCCCATTACCGCTAAAGGAAACCTCTGCATGCTGGTCGTCTCACTCGGTGGCAGTCCCAGCCAACGCTCCCGCTCCGGGGTGCTGCTGGAACACGCCAAACGCTGGTTGCAGCAACAAGGTGTGGAAGTGGTCGACTATCAGGTCCGGGATTTCCCGGCCGAGGATCTGCTCCACGCGCGCTTCGACAGCCCGATGGTGATCGACCTGTTGCAACAGATCGAACAGGCCGACGGCTTGCTGATCGCCACCCCGGTCTACAAGGCATCGTTTTCCGGTGCGCTGAAAACCCTGCTCGACCTGCTGCCGGAACGCGCCCTGAACCACAAGGTGGTGCTGCCGATGGCCACGGGCGGCAGCATCGCCCACATGCTGGCGGTGGACTACGCGCTCAAGCCGGTGCTGTCGGCCCTCAAGGCCCAGGAGATGCTCCAGGGCATCTTCGCCGAGGACAGCCAGATCGCCTACGGCGAAGGCAGTGCCCAGGCGCAGCTGGTGCCAGCCCTGGAACAGCGTCTGCGCGAAGCCCTGGAACAGTTCCACAGCGCCATGGCGCGGCGTCCCAAGCCGCTGGACCCGAATCTGTTGAATGACCGTTTGTTGAGTGCTCGCTGGAGCATTTGAGCCCCATCCGAATCTGAAGTACTGGCCTTACTTCGCCGCCAACGGCCTAGCAGGTGCAGCCAAAACCCAACAGCAAAAAGGAGAGCGCCATGCGCCCTGTGATTTTGCGTCGTGGTCTGGTCGCTCTGTTTGCTGCGGCTGTGTCCTTCGGCGCCATCGTTCAAGCCCAAGCGGCCGAGACCCTGCGTATCGGCTATCAGAAATACGGCACCCTGGTGCTGCTCAAGGCCAAGGGCTCGCTGGAGAAGCGCCTGGCGGAGCAGGGCGTGCAGGTGCAATGGACCGAATTCCCCGGCGGCCCGCAACTGCTGGAAGGGCTGAACGTCGGTTCCATCGACTTCGGCGTCACTGGTGAGACCCCGCCGGTATTCGCCCAGGCCGCCGGTGCCGACCTGCTGTACGTGGCCTACGAGCCACCGGCGCCGACCAGCGAAGCGATCCTGGTGCCCAAGGATTCGCCGATCAAGTCGGTAGCAGAGCTCAAGGGCAAGAAGGTGGTCCTCAACAAGGGCTCCAACGTGCACTACCTGCTGGTCCGCGCCCTCGAAGACGCCGGCCTCAAGTACAGCGACATCCAGACCGTATTCCTGCCGCCCGCCGATGCCCGCGCCGCCTTCGAGCGTGGCAGCGTCGATGCCTGGGTGATCTGGGACCCCTATCAGGCGGCGGCCGAACAGCAGCTGCAAGCCCGCACCCTGCGTGACGGCAGCGGCATCGTCGACAACCACCAGTTCTATCTGGCGACCAAACCCTACGCGCAACAACACCCCGAGGTGATCAAGACCCTGGTGGAAGAAGTGCGCGCGGTGGGCGAGTGGTCCAAGGCCAACCCGGACGAGGTGACCCAACAGGTGGCGCCACTGCTCGGCCTGCCGGCGGACATCACCTTGACCTCGGTGAAACGCCAGGGCTATGGCGCGCACTTCCTGACCCCGGACGTGGTGGCGGCCCAGCAGAAAATCGCCGACAGCTTTCACCAGCTCAAGTTGATTCCCAAACCCCTGAGCATCAAAGACGTGATCTGGACGCCTCCAGCCGCCGTTGCCAAAGCGCCGTAACTCGATCCCTTAGGAGACAACTCCATGAGCCTCAATATTTTCTGGTTCCTGCCTACCCATGGCGACGGCCATTACCTTGGCACCGCCGAAGGCGCTCGCGCCGTCGACCACGGCTATCTGCAGCAGATCGCCCAGGCGGCCGACCGCCTCGGTTTCGGCGGCGTGCTGATCCCCACCGGGCGTTCCTGCGAGGACTCCTGGCTGGTGGCGGCCTCGCTGATCCCGGTGACCCAGCGCCTGAAGTTCCTGGTCGCCCTGCGCCCCGGGATCATTTCCCCGACGGTGGCGGCACGCCAGGCGGCAACCCTGGATCGCCTGTCCGGCGGCCGGGCGCTGTTCAACCTGGTGACCGGCGGCGATCCGGACGAACTGGCCGGCGACGGCCTGTTCCTCAGTCATGAAGAGCGCTACCAGGCGTCGGTGGAATTCACCCGCATCTGGCGTCGGGTGCTGGAAGGCGAAACCGTCGACTACGATGGCCAGCACATCAGCGTGAAGGGCGCCAAGCTGCTCTATCCGCCGATCCAGCAACCGCGTCCGCCGCTGTATTTCGGCGGCTCTTCGGAAGCCGCGCAGGACCTGGCCGCCGAGCAGGTGGACATGGTCCTGACCTGGGGCGAACCACCGGCCGCGGTGGCCGAGAAGATCGAACAGGTCCGGGCCAAGGCCGCCAGGCAGGGGCGCAGCGTGCGCTTCGGCATCCGCCTGCACGTGATCGTGCGTGAAACCAACGCCGAGGCCTGGCAAGCGGCCGAGCGCCTGATCTCCCATCTGGACGACGACACCATCGCCCGCGCCCAGGCGTCCCTGGCGCGCTTCGATTCGGTCGGCCAGCAACGCATGGCGGCCCTGCACGGCGGGCGCCGCGACAAGCTGGAAGTCAGCCCCAACCTCTGGGCCGGTGTCGGCCTGGTGCGGGGTGGTGCGGGCACCGCGCTGGTCGGCGATGGCCCGACCGTGGCGGCGCGGATGAAGGAGTACGCGGACCTGGGTATCGATACCTTTATCTTCTCCGGTTATCCCCACCTGGAAGAGTCGTACCGGGTGGCCGAGCTGCTGTTCCCGCACCTGGATATCGAGCGTCCCGAGTTGCCCAAGGGCGCCGGGTACGTCAGCCCGTTCGGCGAAATGGTCGCCAACGACATCATCCCCAAAGCTGCGTCCCAGAGCTGAGGCGTGGCCATGAACAGACAAAGCTTGTTCCATCGCCTTGCGCCCTGGGCCCTGCCGCTGCTGTTACTGGCGGTGTGGCAGTTGTCGGTCTCGGCCGGCTGGCTGTCGACGCGAATCCTGCCGGCACCCAGCGCGGTGATCGAAGCCGGGGTCGGCCTGGTGCGTAGTGGCGAAATCTGGACCCACCTGGCTATCAGCGGCTGGCGCGCGGCGATCGGCTTCCTGATCGGCGGCGGCATCGGCCTGGCCCTGGGGTTCATCACCGGCCTGTCGAAGTGGGGTGAACGCCTGCTCGACAGCTCGGTGCAGATGATCCGCAACGTGCCGCACCTGGCGCTGATTCCCCTGGTGATCCTGTGGTTCGGCATCGATGAGTCGGCGAAGATTTTCCTGGTGGCCCTGGGCACCCTGTTCCCGATCTACCTGAACACCTACCACGGCATCCGCAACGTCGACCCGGCGCTGGTGGAAATGGCGCGCAGTTATGGCCTGTCCGGCTTTAGCCTGTTCCGCCAGGTGATCCTGCCGGGCGCCTTGCCTTCGATCCTGGTGGGCGTGCGTTTTGCCCTGGGCTTCATGTGGTTGACGCTGATCGTCGCGGAAACCATCTCCGCCAGCTCCGGCATCGGTTATCTGGCGATGAACGCCCGGGAATTCCTGCAGACCGACGTGGTGGTGCTGGCCATCGTCATGTACGCCGTGCTCGGCAAACTGGCGGACCTCGCCGCGCGCGGTCTGGAACGTGCCTGGCTGCGTTGGCATCCGGCCTATCAAGTGGCCAAGGGTGGTGCGCAATGACGGCTCAACAACCTCCACGCCTGCTGCGCGGTATTCCGCTGGTGGTGCGCAAGCTGCAAAAGACCTTCGGTTCGCGCCAGGTGCTGCGCGAGATCGACCTGCATATTCCGGCCGGGCAATTCGTCGCGGTGGTTGGCCGTAGCGGTTGCGGCAAGAGCACCTTGCTGCGCTTGCTGGCCGGCCTCGACAAACCCACCGGCGGCGAACTGCTGGCCGGTGCCGCGCCGCTGAGCCAGGCCATCGAAGACACCCGCTTGATGTTCCAGGAGGCGCGCCTGCTGCCCTGGAAGAAAGTCATCGACAACGTCGGCCTGGGCCTCAAGGGCGACTGGCGCCCCCAGGCCCTGGAAGCTCTGGAGGCGGTGGGCCTGGCCGATCGCGCCAATGAGTGGCCGGCCGCCTTGTCCGGCGGCCAGAAGCAGCGCGTGGCCCTGGCTCGGGCGCTGATTCATCAGCCACGCCTGTTGCTGCTGGACGAGCCCCTGGGCGCGCTGGATGCCCTGACCCGGATCGAGATGCAGCAACTGATCGAGCGCCTGTGGCAGCAGCATGGCTTCACCGTCCTGCTGGTGACCCACGATGTCAGCGAAGCAGTGGCGGTGGCCGACCGGGTGATCCTGATCGAAGAAGGCGAGGTCGGTCTCGATCTGCTGGTGGAGCTGCCGCGCCCACGGGTGCGTGGCTCCCATCGACTGGCGGCACTGGAAGCCGAAGTACTCAACCGCGTGTTGTCGCTGCCCGGGTCGCCACCCGAGCCGGAACCCGTTTCACCCTTGCCCACGCAACTGCGCTGGGCTCAGTAAATAACCTCACACCCTCTACCACGACAGGAATCAACATCATGACTATCAAGGCCATCAACGTTCGCAACCAGTTCAAAGGCACCATCAAGGAAATCGTCGAAGGCGACGTGCTCTCGGAAATCGATGTGCAGACCGCATCCGGCATCGTCACCTCGGTGATTACCACCCGTTCGGTGCGGGAGCTGGAACTGGCGATCGGCAGCGAAGTGATCGCGTTCGTGAAGTCCACCGAGGTGTCGATCGCCAAGTTGTGATCGATGCGCGACAACCGGCCCCGGACGGCGTGAGCCCTTCGGGGCTTTTTTGTGGGCGATGATTGCTGTAGCCGCTGCCGAGCCCGCGAGGCTGCGATCGAGGTGGGCGGCATTCCGACGAAGCCTTCGCAAACCCGGTATCGGTGGTTTATCTGAGGGAATGCCTGGCCTGGTTTCACGGCCGCGTTGCGGCCGGGCGCAGCCTCGCAGGCTCGGCAGCAGCTACAGGGCAGGGCGCTTGGGCAGGTAGGGCGGCAGGTACAGCCCCAGGTAGGCATCGAACACCCGCATGCCTTCCTCGGCCATGCGCTCGGTGATCTGCCCGTGCTGCTGGACCGAGCGCGCGTAGACGCGGTCGCCCAGTTCCATGGCCAGGGCGAACACATCCACATCCGCGGGCAGCGCCGGCAGCTGGAAGTGCTGGTCGAACAGCTTGTGCATCAGGTCGCCCAGTTCGATGTCGTGCTGGCGGTCGGCCTGGGTGACCTCGGTGAGGCCATGCTGGGCCAGGATCAACTGGCGGGCCGCGGCGTCGGCGCTGTAGATGGCGAGCATACGCTGTTCGACCAGGCGCGACAGGTCGTGCCAGCTGCTCAGGGCTGCGTGGTCGATAGGCTCTTGCAGGCAGGCGCGGAACGCGGCGTGGACGTCGGCGGTCAGGGCTTCGAGCAGGGCGGGAACGCTGGCGAAGAAGTGATAGACCGAGGAGGGCGGGATCTCCGCGCGTTCGGCCACGCTGTAGATCGACAGGCTGGCCACGCCCTCGGCGGCAAGCAGGGTGCGGGCGGCATCGAGTATCGAGTCGATCCGGGCCTGGCTGCGTGCGCGGGGTTTGCGGGGGGTGGCTACGCGTGTCATTGGAGTCTCCTGCGGGGCAGCGGGCATTGTACGAGGCGTGTCGGGTGTTGTCTGCCAGGACGCCTTCGCGGGCAAGCCTCGCTCCTACAGGGGGGATGTACGCCATTTCTACTGCGACACCATTCTGTAGGAGCGAGGCTTGCCCGCGATCCGCCGCAAGGCGGCCATAAAAAAACGCCACAGGCTTTGCGGCCGGTGGCGTTTTTTTGCTGCAGCCGCTTACACGGTGTGCAGGTACCAGTTGTACTCGAGGTCGGAGATCGAGTGCTCGAACTCCTCCAGCTCGCTTTCCTTACAGGCCACGAAGATATCGATGTATTTCGGGTCGATGTACTTGGCCATGACTTCGCTGTCGTCCAGCTCACGCAATGCGTCGCGCAGGTTGTTCGGCAGGCTTTGCTCGTTCTGCTCGTAGGAGTTGCCTTCGGTTGGCGCGCCCGGTTCGACCTTGTTGACCAGACCGTGGTGCACGCCCGCCAGGACCGAAGCCATCAGCAGGTACGGGTTGGCGTCGGCGCCGGCCACACGGTGCTCCAGGCGGACCGCATCGGCGGAGCCGGTCGGTACGCGCAGGGCAACGGTGCGGTTGTCCAGGCCCCAGCTCGGCGAGTTCGGTACGTAGAACTGCGCGCCGAAACGACGGTAGGAGTTGACGTTCGGGCAGAGGAAAGCCATCTGCGCCGGTAGGGTCTCGAGCACACCGCCGATCGCGTGACGCAGTGCGGCGTTCTGCTCGGGATCCTCGCTGGCAAAAATATTCTTGCCGTCCTTGTCCAGGACCGAAATGTGGACGTGCAGACCGTTACCCGCCTGGCCTGGGTAAGGCTTGGCCATGAAGGTGGTGTCCATCTCATGGTCGTAGGCGATGTTCTTGATCAGACGTTTGAGCAGTACCGCATAGTCGCAGGCCTTGATCGGGTCGGCGACGTGGTGCAGGTTCACTTCGAACTGCGCCGGAGCACTTTCCTTGACGATGGCGTCGGCCGGGATGCCTTGTTCTTTTGCGCCTTCGAGAATGTCCTGCAGGCAGTCGACGTATTCGTCGAGGTCGTCGATCAGGTAGACCTGGGTCGAATGCGGGCGCTTGCCTGAGATCGGCGAGCGTGGCGGCTGTGGCCGGCCATTCACGTTCTCCTGGTCGATCAGGTAGAACTCCAGCTCGAAAGCCGCGCAGATGGTCAGGCCCAGTTCGTCGAACTTGGCAACGACTTGGCGCAGCACTTCGCGCGGGTCGGCGAAGAAAGGGTCGCCTTCGAGTTCGTGCATGGTCATCAGCAGCTGCGCGGTAGGGCGCTTCTGCCAGGGTTCATTGCACAGGGTATCGGGGATTGGATAGCAGATTCGATCGGCGTCGCCGATGTCCAGGCCCAGGCCGGTGCTTTCCACCGTCGAGCCATTGATATCCAGGGCAAATAAAGAGGCCGGCAGGTTGATGCCTTTCTCGTAAACCTTGTGGAGGCTGGTGCGTTCGATGCGCTTGCCGCGCACCACACCATTCATATCCGCAATCAGAAGGTCAACGTACAGAACCTCAGGATGTTCCTTAAGGAACGCGTTCGCTTCGTTAAGCTGAACGGCACGCGGGGGTACCGACATGATGCAACACCTTTGTTGTTAAAAATATCAATCATTGATCTTTTCAGGTTTCAGTCAACCCGAACGGCATGCCGAAGTCAAGCGAGGCCTTTTTTGCCCTAAAAAAGCGCCTGTGGGGCATTTTTGGGGCGCTTTTTTGGCTTCGGAGGGCTTGGCTGCCGCAGCCTTGAGCGGGCCGTGTTGTATTTTTTACGGGGGTGTTGTGTAAAAAAATGAACAAGGCTAAGCTCGATTTAAACCCATAACAGCAATAATACCGGGGTGTTTCATGTCTCGCCTGCCGTTAATCGGCGTCACCGCCTGCTCCAGGCAGATCGGTCTGCATGCTTATCACATCAGTGGCGACAAGTACGTCCGTGCAGTGGCAGTAGCAGCCAAGGGCGTGCCCATGATCCTCCCGTCCCTGGCCGATATTCTGAGCCCGTCCGATATTCTGGACGGTCTGGATGGCATCCTCTTTACCGGTTCACCCTCCAATATCGAGCCTTTTCACTATAGAGGTCCCGCCAGCGCGCCGGGAACCGCGCATGATCCTGCCCGTGATGCCAGCACCCTGCCGCTGATCCGCGCCGCGGTGGCGGCCGGGGTTCCGGTACTGGGGATCTGCCGCGGCTTCCAGGAAATGAATGTGGCCTTCGGCGGCAGCCTGCATCAGCGGGTCCACGAAGCCGGCCCGTTCATGGACCACCGCGAGGACGATAGCCAGCCGGTGGAAGTGCAATATGGACCCGCCCATGCGCTGCATGTGCAGCCGGGCGGGGTGCTGGCCGGCCTCGGCCTGCCGGCGCAGATTGAAGTCAATTCGATTCATGGCCAAGGCGTTGAACGTCTGGCGCCGGGCCTTAGGATAGAGGCCCTGGCACCCGACGGGTTGATCGAAGCCTTCTCCGTCGAGGGGGCGCCGATCGAGGGAGGCAAGGCTTTTGCTTTGGGGGTGCAATGGCACCCTGAATGGCAGGTAAGCTCTAACCCTCACTACCTCGCCATCTTCCAGGCATTTGGCGATGCCTGTCGCAAGCGGGTAATGCAACGCGACGCCAATGCGTCACAAAAACCTGGCTTATAAGAGCCAGGAAACTCACGCCTAGAGGCATTTATGAGTAACAACCTCGACCAGCTCACCGATTGGTTGAAAGACCACAAGATCACAGAAGTCGAATGCATGATTGGCGACCTGACCGGGATCACCCGGGGCAAGATCTCGCCAACCAACAAGTTCATCGCCGAAAAAGGCATGCGCCTGCCCGAGAGCGTGCTGTTGCAGACGGTGACCGGCGACTATGTCGAAGACGACATCTATTACGAACTGCTGGACCCGGCCGACATCGACATGGTCTGCCGCCCGGACCAGAACGCGGTATTCCTCGTGCCCTGGGCCATCGAGCCGACCGCCCAGGTGATCCACGACACCTACGACAAGCAGGGCAACCCGATCGAGCTGTCGCCGCGCAACGTGCTCAAGAAGGTCCTGAAACTCTACGCCGACCACGGCTGGCAGCCGATCGTGGCGCCGGAGATGGAGTTCTACCTGACCAAGCGCAGCGACGACCCGGACTACCCGTTGCAGCCACCGGTCGGCCGTTCCGGTCGCCCGGAAACCGGTCGCCAGTCGTTCTCCATCGAAGCGGCCAACGAATTCGACCCGCTGTTCGAGGACGTCTACGACTGGTGCGAACTGCAGGAGCTGGATCTCGACACGCTGATCCACGAAGACGGCACGGCGCAGATGGAAATCAACTTCCGTCACGGCGACGCCCTGTCCCTGGCCGACCAGATCCTGGTGTTCAAGCGCACCATGCGTGAAGCCGCGCTCAAGCATGAGGTGGCCGCCACCTTCATGGCCAAGCCGATGACCGGCGAGCCGGGCAGCGCCATGCACCTGCACCAGAGCATCATCGACATCGAGACCGGCAAGAACGTCTTCTCCAATGACGACGGGACCATGAGCCAGCTGTTCCTCAACCACATCGGCGGCCTGCAGAAGTTCATCCCCGAGCTGCTGCCGTTGTTCGCGCCCAACGTCAACTCGTTCCGCCGCTTCCTGCCGGACACCTCGGCACCGGTGAACGTGGAGTGGGGCGAAGAGAACCGCACCGTGGGCCTGCGCGTACCGGATGCCGGGCCACAGAACCGCCGCGTGGAAAACCGCCTGCCGGGCGCCGACGCCAACCCTTACCTGGCCATCGCCGCCAGCCTGCTGTGCGGTTTCATCGGCATGGTCGAAGGCCACAACCCGAGCGCGCCGGTGGTCGGCCGTGGCTACGAGCGCCGTAACCTGCGCCTGCCGTTGACCATCGAGGACGCTCTGGAGCGCATGGAAAACAGCAAGACCATCGAGAAGTACCTGGGCAAGAAATTCATCACTGGCTACGTCGCGGTCAAGCGGGCCGAGCATGAAAACTTCAAGCGCGTCATCAGTTCGTGGGAGCGGGAATTCCTGCTCTTCGCCGTCTGATGCGCGGGGCGCCGCCGTCACTGGCGGCGCCCTCACCGGAAAACTAGGAGAGTTCCAATGACCAGCAACAACCCGCAAACCCGTGAGTGGCAAACCCTCAGCAGCGAGCACCACCTGGCACCCTTCAGCGACTTCAAGCAGTTGAAGGAGAAGGGGCCGCGGATCATCACCAATGCCGAGGGCGTTTACCTCTGGGACAGCGAGGGCAACAAGATCCTCGACGGCATGGCCGGGCTGTGGTGCGTGGCCATCGGTTACGGCCGCGAAGAACTGGCCGACGCCGCCAGCAAGCAGATGCGCGAGCTGCCGTACTACAACCTGTTCTTTCAGACCGCCCACCCGCCGGCGCTGGAACTGGCCAAGGCCATCTCCGATGTTGCCCCGCAGGGCATGAATCATGTGTTCTTCACCGGTTCCGGCTCCGAAGGCAACGACACCATGCTGCGCATGGTTCGCCACTACTGGGCGATCAAGGGCCAGCCGAAGAAGAAAACCATCATCAGCCGGGTTAACGGCTACCACGGCTCCACCGTGGCCGGCGCGAGCCTGGGCGGCATGACCTATATGCACGAACAGGGTGATTTGCCGATCCCGGGCATCGTGCACATTCCACAGCCTTATTGGTTCGGTGAAGGCGGCGACATGACCCCGGACGAGTTCGGGATCTGGGCGGCCAACCAGCTGGAGGAGAAGATTCTCGAAGTCGGCGTCGATAACGTCGGTGCCTTCATTGCCGAGCCGATCCAGGGCGCGGGCGGCGTGATCGTGCCGCCAGAAAGCTACTGGCCGCGAATCAAGGAGATCCTCGCCAAGTACGACATCCTGTTCGTCGCCGACGAGGTGATCTGTGGTTTCGGGCGTACCGGTGAGTGGTTCGGTAGCGATTTCTACGACCTCAAGCCGGACATGATGACCATCGCCAAGGGCCTGACCTCAGGTTATATCCCCATGGGTGGCCTGGTGGTGCGCGACGAAGTGGTGGCGGTGCTCAACGAGGGCGGCGATTTCAACCACGGTTTCACTTATTCCGGGCATCCGGTGGCCGCCGCCGTGGCCCTGGAAAACATCCGCATCCTGCGCGACGAAAAAATTATCGAGCGGGTCAAGGCAGAAACGGCACCCTATTTGCAGAAACGTCTGCGGGAGCTGAACGATCATCCGCTGGTGGGTGAAGTTCGCGGAGTCGGCCTGTTGGGCGCCATCGAGCTGGTTCAGGACAAGGCCACCCGTGCGCGGTATGTCGGAAAAGGCGTCGGCATGATCTGCCGGCAGTTCTGCTTCGACAACGGCCTGATCATGCGCGCCGTGGGCGACACCATGATCATTGCTCCGCCCCTGGTGATCACCAAGGAAGAGATCGATGAGCTGGTGAGCAAGGCCCGCAAGTGCCTGGACCTGACCTTGAGTGCGTTACAGGGCTAAGTGCTAGGCTCTGAGCGAAGTACCTCGCGGTACTTCGCCCGGGGCGGCCATAAAGGCTGGGTCTTTTGTTGAAAGCCCGCCTTGGAACTTGCCAGACTACCGCCTGTTTTTAGTTGCCTGGCAACCGGTCGCTGAACACAAGGTTAAAAAGAATAATTGGAGCATGACGCATGAAGGCATTAGGTATGAAGAAAGCTGGCAAGACCCTCCTCGCCATGTCCCTGATGGGCGCGATGGCGGCAGTGGCCCAGGCAGACGACAAGGTGCTGCACGTTTACAACTGGTCCGACTACATCGCACCCGACACCATCGCGAACTTCGAGAAGGAGTCCGGGATCAAGGTGGTCTACGACGTTTTCGACAGCAACGAAACCCTGGAAGCCAAACTGCTGGCAGGCAAGTCCGGTTACGACGTGGTCGTGCCGTCGAACAACTTCCTGGCCAAGCAGATCAAGGCTGGTGTCTATCAGGAGCTCGACGTCTCCAAGTTGCCCAACTGGAAAAACCTGAACCAGGATCTGCTCAAGGCGGTTTCGGTCAGTGACCCGGGCAACAAGCACGCTTTCCCATACATGTGGGGCTCCATCGGCATCGGTTACAACCCGGAGAAGGTCAAGGCTGCGCTGGGCGTCGACAAGATCGACTCCTGGGACACCCTGCTCAAGCCTGAGAACATCGCCAAGCTCAAGGGCTGCGGCGTGAGCTTCCTCGACTCGCCAACCGAAATGATCCCGGTTGCCCTGCATTACCTGGGCCTGCCGACCGACAGCCAGAAGAAAGACGACATCAAGAAAGCCGAAGAGCTGTTCCTCAAGATCCGTCCTTCGATCACCTACTTCCATTCCTCCAAATACATCTCGGACCTGGCCAACGGCAACATCTGCGTAGCGGTCGGCTACTCGGGTGACGTGCAGCAGGCCAAGTCCCGTGCCGCCGAAGCCGGCGACAAGGTGAAAGTCAGCTACGCCATTCCGAAAGAAGGCGCCGGCAGCTTCTTCGACATGGTCGCCATTCCGAAGGATGCCGAGAACGTCGAGGGCGCCTACAAGTTCATGACCTTCCTGCAGAAGCCTGAAGTCATGGCCAGCATCACCAACGCCGTGCGTTTCCCGAACGGCAACGCCGCCGCAACGGCGCTGGTAGAGAAAGACATCACCAGCGATCCGGGCATCTACCCGCCAGCCGACGTGCAGGCCAAGCTGTATGCGATCGCCGATCTGCCGGCCGCTACCCAGCGTGAGCTGACCCGCAGCTGGACCAAGATCAAATCCGGCAAATAAGCCGGTTTGAGGCAGCAACCGCTGGCCGTCGTCCCCGCGAGGGCGGTCAGCGGTGCAATTAAATGACAGAAAGTTTTGCTGGATCGGTTTATCGAAGGTAAGTTGCGCGCCGGTTTTGTTGCTGGGCAGCTCTTGGCTGTCATGTAGTGCGGGCAACTCAGGCCCAATTGTTTAGAGGACCTCCACTTGCCTATTTCTTTATTTCGCAAAGCCATGCTGGTGGGCGCCGGACTGACGCTGGCCGTCAGCGCCTATGCCGCGCCGACCGTGCATATTTATAACTGGTCTGACTATATCGGTCAGAGCACATTGGCGGACTTCGAAAAGGCCACCGGCATCAAGCCGCTGTACGACGTGTTCGACTCCAACGAAACCCTGGAAGGCAAGTTGCTCGCCGGTCGTACCGGTTATGACGTGGTTGTGCCGTCCAATCACTTCCTGGGCAAGCAGATCAAGGCCGGGGCGTTCCAGAAGCTCGACAAGGCACAGTTGCCCAACTATTCGAATCTCGACCCGGTGCTGCTCAAGCGCCTGGAGAAGAATGACCCGGGCAACCAGTACGCCGTGCCTTACCTGTGGGGTACCAACGGCATCGGCTACAACGTCGAGAAGGTCAAGGCCGCGCTGGGCGTGGACAAGATCGACTCCTGGGCCATGCTGTTCGAGCCGGAAAACATCAAGAAACTGTCAAGCTGCGGCGTGGCCTTCCTCGACTCCGCCGATGAAATGCTCCCGGCGGTACTCAACTACATGGGCCTGGACCCCAACAGCCAGAATCCCGACGACTACAAGAAGGCCGAAGCCAAGTTGCTGGCGGTGCGGCCCTACGTGACCTACTTCAACTCCTCGAAATACATCTCCGACCTGGCCAATGGCGAAATCTGCGTGGCCGCGGGCTTCTCCGGCGATGTGTTCCAGGCCAAGGCACGTGCCGCCGAAGCCGGAAAGGGCATCGAGATCGCCTATGTGATCCCCAAGGAAGGCGGCAACCTCTGGTTCGACATGCTGGCCATTCCCAAGGACGCCGGTAACGTCAAGCAGGCCCATGCCTTCATCAATTACCTGCTCAAGCCTGAGGTGATCGCCCAGGTCAGCGACTCCGTCGGTTACGCCAACCCGAACCCCAAGGCGGGCGAACTGATGGACCAATCGGTCCGCAAGGACGAAGCGGTCTACCCCGCGCAGGAGATTGTCGACAAGCTGTACGTCAACTCAGAGTTGCCGCCCAAGATCCAACGACTCATGACCCGCAGCTGGACCAAGGTCAAGTCGGGCAAATAGCGTCAATCGCTCAAACTATCCAGAGTTCGCCCGCATGGGGCGAACTGCAAATTCTGTTGGGAGTTTCGTAAATGGCAGTTGCCTCCGGCGCCTACAAGAAAGCCCTCGAGGGCGACCAGACACCGAAGCAGGTGTTGGTCAAAATCGATCGGGTCACGAAGAAGTTCGACGAGACGATTGCCGTGGACGACGTGTCCCTGGAAATCAAGAAAGGCGAGATCTTCGCCCTGCTCGGCGGTTCTGGCTCGGGTAAGTCCACCCTGCTGCGGATGCTCGCGGGGTTCGAACGGCCCACGGAGGGGCGCATCTACCTGGACGGTGTGGACATCACCGACATGCCGCCCTACGAGCGGCCGATCAACATGATGTTCCAGTCCTACGCCTTGTTCCCGCACATGACCGTGGCCCAGAACATCGCCTTCGGCCTGCAGCAGGACAAGATTCCCAAGGCCGAGATCGATGCCCGCGTGGCCGAGATGCTCAAGCTGGTGCAGATGAGCCAGTACGCCAAGCGCAAGCCGCACCAACTCTCTGGCGGCCAGCGCCAGCGCGTGGCCCTGGCCCGTTCCCTGGCCAAGCGGCCGAAACTGCTGCTGCTCGACGAGCCGATGGGCGCCCTGGATAAAAAGCTGCGCTCGCAGATGCAGCTGGAGCTGGTGGAGATCATCGAGCGCGTCGGCGTGACCTGCGTGATGGTGACCCACGACCAGGAAGAGGCCATGACCATGGCCGAGCGTATTGCGATCATGCACCTGGGCTGGATCGCCCAGATCGGCAGCCCGATCGACATCTACGAAACCCCGACCAGCCGCCTGGTCTGCGAATTCATCGGCAACGTCAACATCTTCGAAGGTGAAGTGATCGACGACGCCGAAGGCCACGCGACCATCACCTGCAAGGACCTGGATCGCAACATCTACGTGGGCCACGGCATCAGCACCTCGGTGCAGGACAAGTCGGTGACCTACGCCATCCGCCCGGAAAAACTCCTGGTGACCCCGGACATGCCGACCTGCGAATACAACTGGTCGAGCGGCAAGGTGCACGACATCGCCTATCTGGGCGGCCACTCGGTGTTCTACGTCGAGCTGCCGAGCGGCAAGCTGGTGCAGTCGTTCGTGGCCAACGCCGAGCGTCGCGGCGCGCGTCCGACCTGGGGCGACCAGGTGTACGTCTGGTGGGAAGACGACAGCGGCGTGGTACTGCGCTCATGAACATGCGAAAGCTCAAGCGCCGCCTCAATCGAATAATTCCCGGTGGCCGTCAGATGGTCATCGGGGTCCCGTTCCTCTGGCTGTTCCTGTTCTTCATGCTGCCGTTCTTCATCGTCCTGAAGATCAGCTTCGCTGAAGCGGACGTGGCCATTCCGCCGTACACCGAGATCTACAGCTTCATCGACCAGAAGCTGCAGGTGCTGCTCAACCTGGGCAACTACGCGATGCTCGGCGACGATGAACTCTACATCGCCGCCTACCTCGGCTCGCTGAAGATGGCGTTCTTCAGCACCCTGCTGTGCCTGTTGATCGGCTACCCGATGGCCTATGCCATCGCCAGCGCCCGCAAAGAGCTGCAGACCGTGCTGGTGCTGCTGATCATGATGCCGACCTGGACCGCGATCCTGATCCGCGTCTATGCCTGGATGGGCATCCTCAGCAACAACGGCCTGCTCAACGGCTTCCTGATGAGCATGGGTTTGATCGACGAGCCGCTGCAGATCCTCAACACCAACCTGGCGGTGTATATCGGCGTGGTCTATTCGTACCTGCCGTTCATGATCCTGCCGCTCTACGCCAACCTGGTGAAGCACGATACCAGCCTGCTGGAAGCTGCTTCGGACCTGGGTTCGAGCACCTTCAACAGCTTCTGGAAAATCACCGTGCCGCTGTCGAAGAACGGCATCATCGCCGGCTGCATGCTGGTGTTCATCCCGGTGGTGGGCGAGTTCGTGATCCCGGAACTGCTCGGCGGTCCGGAAACCCTGATGATCGGTAAAGTGCTGTGGCAAGAATTCTTCAACAACCGTGACTGGCCGGTGGCTTCGGCCCTGGCAGTGGTGATGCTGGCGATCCTGATTGTGCCGATCATCCTCTTCAACCGCAGTCAGGCCAAAGAAATGGAGGGCAAGGAATGAAGCGCTTCAGTTTCTCGAGCCTGATGCTGGTGGTGGGGCTGCTGTTCATCTACCTGCCGATGCTGATCCTGGTGATCTACTCGTTCAACGCCTCCAAGCTGGTGACGGTCTGGGGCGGCTGGTCGGTGAAGTGGTACGTCGGCCTGCTGGACAACTCGCAACTGATGGGCTCGGTGGTGCGTTCCCTGGAGATCGCCTGCTACACCGCGATTGCCGCGGTGGCCCTGGGCACCCTGGCGGCCTTCGTCCTGACCCGGATCACCCACTTCAAGGGCCGCACCCTGTTCGGCGGCCTGGTCACCGCGCCGCTGGTGATGCCGGAAGTGATCACCGGTCTGTCGCTGTTGCTGCTGTTCGTGGCCATGGCGCAGATGATCGGCTGGCCGCAGGAGCGTGGCATCGTCACCATCTGGATCGCCCACACCACGTTCTGCGCGGCCTATGTGGCGGTGGTGGTGTCCGCGCGCTTGCGGGAGCTGGACCTGTCCATCGAAGAGGCGGCC
Source organism: Pseudomonas chlororaphis subsp. piscium (assembly GCF_003850345.1). NCBI lineage: Bacteria > Pseudomonadati > Pseudomonadota > Gammaproteobacteria > Pseudomonadales > Pseudomonadaceae > Pseudomonas > Pseudomonas chlororaphis. The sequence goes on along the minus strand of NZ_CP027707.1, from coordinate 6,685,502 downwards.
ATGGACCTCGGTGCGCGGCCGTGGAAGGTGTTCTTCCTGATCACCATCCCGATGATCGCCCCGTCCCTAGCGGCGGGCGGCATGATGTCCTTCGCCTTGTCCCTGGACGACCTGGTGCTGGCGAGCTTCGTCTCCGGTCCGGGCTCCACGACCCTGCCGATGGAAGTGTTCTCGGCAGTGCGCCTCGGGGTGAAACCGGAGATCAACGCCGTGGCCAGCCTGATCCTGCTGGCGGTGTCGCTGGTGACCTTCCTGGTCTGGTACTTCAGCCGCCAGGCCGAAGAGCGCCGCAAGCGCGCCATCCAGCAAGCCATCGAAGAGGCCGCGGCCGATTCCTGGAAGCAGCCGGACGTGCGCCGCGCGCAGGCCCCGGAAGCGGCCTGATAGGCAACAGCAAAAACCACATCGCCCCAGTTCTGGGGCGATGTCGTTTCTGGGTCTGGCTGGGCAGCCCTGACGTCGCCGCGCCCGGGCTTACTGCGCCGCCCGCGCCGGCAACAGCTTCAGGGTGCTGTGGGTATTGGCCGTGACTTCTTCTTCGTTGAAGTGCGCCTGCTGGTACACCCCTTCGATATAGGCCTCGGCCTGATCCTGATAGTGCTTGTCGAACAGCACGCCGCTTTGCCCGACCGGGTTGACGGTCAGGCTGTGGGCCGGGTCGGCGAAGTCGATCAGACGCCGGGTCGAGGGGCCGTAGGTCACCGGCCAGGGCGCCGGGCCGATCTTCGCCGATTGATTGTTGGGCACTTCGTGGGTGCCCGGCGCGGCGAACGGGCCGACGTTGAAGACCCGGTCCAGGGGCTTCTGCAGGCCCAGCGGGTGGCCGTGGGTCAGGGTATGCGCCTGGCCCCACAGCCATTTGCTCGGGTCGTCACCAAAGGTTGCCTTGAGGTGAGCGAGGCTGGCGCGCCAGGCCACCCTGACCGTGTCGGCGCGGCTTTCCTGGCCCAGGGTGTTGCGGTTGTCCCACCACGGTGAGTCGGCGGAGGCGGCCAGGCGTGGCAGCGCGGCGTCGATTACCCGGGTGGACAGCAAGGTGTCGAAGAAGGCGTCGCCCAGTTCGTCGTGGAAGGCCGCGTCGGTCAGGTCGAACAGGAACTGGTTGAACAGGGTGGCGCTGGTGGAATCCAGCGGGTAGTCGCCTTTCCACTGCGCCAGTTGCTCCACCAGCTTGAGCTCCTGCGGGTCGTTCACCACTTCGCGCAACACCGGCAGCAGCGGCGCCAGCAGGCGCGGGCCGTAGGCGGTGGTGGTGCCCAGCTGGAGCTTCTGGCTGGCTTCGATATCCCACTTCAGGCTCTTGTCGCTGAGCTGGCGGTCCAGTTGCTGGCCGCGGTCGGCGAGGTTGTAGTAGCCGGGAATCTCCATGCCGGTGGGCGAGACCGGCTGGAAGTTGGCCGAAACGATATAGCCGCGCGACGGGTTCTCTTCCTGCGGGTTGGCGCTGAACGGGTAGAAGCCCTCTTTGTCCGCCAGTGAGGTGCTGCCGTCGAGGATGAACGCGCCCTTGGCGCCGATCGGCCGTTTCGGCAACAGCGCCGCGGCCCACCAGCCGATGTCGCCCTTGGCGTTGGCCCAGACAATGTTCAAGCCCGGCGCCTGGACCTTGGACGAGGCGCTGCGGGCCTTGGCCAGGGTGTCGGCGCGGTTGAGCTGGTAGAAGCCGTCGAGGATCGGGTTCGGCGTCTCGAGGAAGGCCCACCACATGGCGATCGGCGTCTTGCCGGCATTGGCCCCGAGCACGTCGTTGATGATCGGCCCGTGGGGCGACTGGCGCAGGATCTGGGTAACCTGCGGTTGGCCCTTCACCGCGATCCGCTGTTCGCTGTTGACCAGGTCGACCCACTTGCCGTGGTACCAGACCTGGTTGGCATTGTTCGGGTTGACCTTCTCGGCGATCAGGTCCAGATCGTCGTTCTGGAACATGGTCAGGCTCCAGCCGAAATCCAGGTTGTGGCCGAGAAAGGCAAAGGGCACCAGCGCCTGGTGGTGACCGTAGAGTTCGAAGCCCGGTGCCGACAGCTGGGCCTCGTACCACACCGACGGCACCGCGAAGCGGATGTGCGGGTCGCCGGCCAGCAATGGCTTGCCGCTCTTGGTGCGGGTACCGGACACCGCCCAGGCGTTGCTGCCCTCGAATTGCGGCAGGCCGGCGTCGGCCAGGGCCTGCTCGCTCAGCCGGGCGATGGCGCCCAGGTCCTGCCAGTCGCTGGCGGCCAGGCTTGGCGCCAGCGGGCCGCGGCCCTTGGCCAGGGCACCCTTGGGCTGCCAGTCGAGGTCGAAGACTTTCAGGTAGTCGCTGCCGAGCTGGTCGCGCACGTAGGTCAGCAGCGGCTCGGTGCGGAAGGCCGCGGCGAAGCTGTAGGCCATGTAGCCGGCGACGCTGATGCTGTCTTCGGCGGTGAAGGAGCGCTTGGGAATGCCGAGGACGTCGAACTCGATCGGTTGCGGATGGCTGTTCTGATACTGGTTGACCCCGTCCAGGTAGGCTTGCAGGCCCTTCCAGGCGGGGGACTGGCGATCCAGCCCGGCGACGTAGCTGTCGGCGCGCTCGCGGATGCGCAGGCTGCGGAACAGTTTGTCGGTGTCGAGCAGTTTGGGGCCGAGTATTTCGGCCAGCTCACCACGGGCCAGGCGCCGCATGACTTCCATCTGGAACAGCCGGTCCTGGGCGTGGACATAGCCCAGCGCGCGGTACAGGTCGGTTTCGTTTTCCGCGCGGATATGCGGCACGCCGCGTTCGTCGTAACGCACCGTGACCGAGCCCTGCAGGCGCTCCAGCTCGACCTGGCCCTGGCGCGACGGCTGCTTGCTGTACAGGTACCAGCCCCCTCCCGCGGCAAGGGCGAGGATCAGGACGGCGAGTACGGTCAGGCTGCGTTTCATGGTGACTCCTTGTTCTTTCTGCGGTTTGCCTGCCGTGGGGGAAGGCAAACATTTAGCACAGGCCTTCTGTGCCGGGCATCCGTTGTCTGCGAAAAGTCAGGAATGCCTTAATCCGTCTGTTTCGGCCATGGACAATAACAGCCCACCGCCAAGGTGTGGGTGGCGTTGACCGTACGGCCTTCGTGCAGGGCCTGGAGGATAGGTTCGATAAAGCTGTTGCTGGAGTTGCAGGTCAGGCCTTCGCTGTAGGGGCCGAAGTAGGCCAGGGTGCCGTTGCGGTCCCAGATCGCCACGGCCGGGCTGGCGGGGATCTGCTCCGAGCCGGGCAGGCCGTCGAGGACTTTCAGGCGGCTCAGGGTGGCGGGCAACTGGCCGTGGCTGCCGGCCTTCTGTACCGAGTAGAACTCCACGCCCTGCGGGCCGTAGTGCTCGATCAGCTCGGCCAGGTGCTGTTGGTTGCCGACATTGCACGGGCAGGTCGGGTCCCAGAAGTGCACCAGGCGGATGGCGCCTTCGCCGGCGAGGCCAGGAGGCAGTTGCAGCGGGTCGCCGGAAAACACCGCGGTGTGTTCGCTGAAGGTCCGCAGAAAACGTCCCTGGAACCAGTCGTAGGCGGCCCACAGCACCCCGGAGCACAGGAGGGCGAGCAGGCTGGCAAACAGGGTCGTGCGGTAGGGCAGACGCATACGGATCATTCCTCGAAGGTCGCGTAGCTTGCCATGCTTGCCCCGACAGATGAATATCGCAGGCCGATAAAGCCTGTTTCACGTTCCGCGCCACCCTGGGAAACCCTTATGCCTGCGACCTTCGACCCCGACCTTCTGCGCGCCAGCCTGCGGCCCCTGGCCGAGGCGCAACCGCTCTCGGCCCAGGCCCAGGCCTATCAGCGCTTCTACGGGCTGGATCTGCCGGTCAGGCGCGGGCTGGGGCGTTTCGCGGTCGGCGGTTTCGAGGTGGTCGGCCAGGTCTGGTGGCCCGAACAGCCGGTGGCCACCTTGTTTCTGTTGCATGGCTTCTACGATCACATGGGCTTGTACCGGCATGTGATCGAGTGGGCGCTGGAGCGGCGGTGGGCGGTGATCGCCTGCGACTTGCCGGGCCATGGGCTGTCCAGCGGCGAGCGCGCCAGCATCGATGATTTCGCGGTGTACCAGGCGGTGCTGCAAGGCTTGTTCGACGAGGCCCGGTCCCTCGGCCTGCCCCAGCCCTGGCACCTGTGCGGGCAAAGCACGGGCGGCGCGATCGTGATCGACCATCTGCTCAACCAGGGCGCCCAGAGCCCGGCCCAGGGCCAGGTGATCCTGCTGTCGCCGCTGGTGCGCCCGCGTGCCTGGGGCTGGTCGAAGCTCAGCTATTACATGCTCCGGCCTTTCGTCAAAGGCATCGCCCGGCGCTTCAGCGAGAACTCCACCGATCCCGATTTCCTGCCGTTCCTGCAACGCGACCCGTTGCAGCCGTTGCGCCTGCCGACCGCCTGGGTCGGGGCGTTGGCGCAATGGATCAAGCGCATCGAGCTGGCCCCGCGCAGCAGCCGGCAGCCCCTGATCGTTCAGGGGCAGGCGGACATGACAGTGGATTGGCAGCACAACCTGCAGGTGATCCAGCAGAAGTTCCAGCAGCCCCAGGTGCTGATGCTGCCCGAGGCGCGGCATCACCTGGCGAACGAGGCGGCGCGCATTCGCCAGGAATACTTCGCCTTCCTGAACCAGCATCTTTGAACGGATTCGCGCACCTGTAGCCGCTGCCGAAGGCTCGGGCTGCGTTCGGACGATCGACCGGTACGGTCGCGGCGATCTCGCGACCGCTGAGGTCCTTCGGACCTATCGTAGCCTGCGGCAGCAGCTACAACAGGCGCTTAGGGCGCGAGGCTGGAAGTGCTCTGGCCGACGGCCAGCCCGGCGCGGATCGCGGCCAGGGCGGCTTGGTAGTAGGCCTTGCCTTCGGCGGACTCGGCGAAGTTGGCGAACTCTTCCAACTCCGGGTCGGACAGGTCGCGATAGACGTACAGCAGGGTGTTGTTCAGGTCGTTGCCGATCTGCGCCATCAGCCGCTGGCGCTGGCCATTGAGCATGTTCTGCGCCTGGCCGGCCCCCAGCAGGCCGGGGATCATCTGGCTCAGGCTGTCGGCGGCCACGCCGGCGATCGCCAGGCTGACTTCCGCGCCGGCTTCACGGGCCGGCAGCGCCTGGGCCAGGTGGCCGATAATCAATTGACGGGTATCGCTGGCCTGCATCTTCGGCAAGCCCTGGGCATTCTTCGCCAGCTGGTCGCGGCGCGTCGCCAGCAGTTCGGCGGCAATGATCTTGCGCCCCAGCGGCGACTGGAAAAACACCAGGGCCGGTTTCGGATCGGCGAGATTCTGCCGCAACTGCGCCTGGGCACGGCGGTCCATGGCCTGCGGGGCGAAGCGCTGGTTGCTGTTGTTGACCAGCGCCTGATAGACCGCTGGCGGCAAGCTATTCTGGTAACGCTGCTGGGCGGCGGTAAGGGCATCGTTGAAATGCGCGCGTTGTTCCGGCCAGCCGGCGACCTTGTACAACTGGTCGTGGCCGTCTGCCCAGGCGGGCAACACACAGAACATCAACAGTGAAAAAAGCAAACGGCGCATAAGGACTCCTGTCGGCAGCCCACTATTCTCCGGGGCAAGGCGATGGTTGTCGAGAATTCGTATCAGGTTCAGTACGCAAACTGTCCGATCGAACGACGAACAGAGACAGCGCCAGGCTGCTTGGTCAGAATTCTCTCGCGGATCTGTCGGATTCATCTGGGTGTGGATACTATGCGCGCCATGCAAATACCCTCTGATCACCCGCTGCTGTTACGCATTGTCGATGACCTGGCCACCCGTGGCTGGTCGCAGCAGAACATCTTCCTGCCAGAAGCCCTGACCCTGGAGCTGGCGGCCGAGTGCCGCAAGCGCGCGGCCGAAGGCGAGCTGGCGCCGGCGGCGGTTGGCCGTGGCCCGGCGCAGGAGATTCGCGAGGGGATCCGTGGCGATCACATCCAGTGGCTCGAGTCCGGCCAGGCCGACTGCTGCGATACCTACCTGGGCTTGATGGACAGCCTGCGCGAGGCGCTGAACCGTGGGCTGTTCCTCGGCCTGGAAGACTTCGAAAGCCATTTCGCCCTGTACCCGCCAGGGGCGTTCTACCTCAAGCACGTCGACCGTTTCCGCGACGATGACCGGCGCATGGTGTCGGCGGTGATCTACCTCAACCAGGACTGGCTGCCGGAGCAGGGCGGGCAACTGCGCATGTACCTCGATGGCGAGACCGAATACGACGTGGATCCCGCCGGCGGCCGGCTGGTGGTGTTCCTCTCCGGCGAGGTGCCCCACGAAGTCCTGCCCGCGACCCGGGAGCGCCTGTCCTTGACGGGCTGGTTCCGCCGTCGCGGCAACGAGCCGTTCTGATCATGCACAAGATCCTGGTCAGTCGCTGCCTGTTGGGCCACCGCGTGCGTTACGACGGGGCGGCCAGCGGGCCGTTCGAGCAACTGGCGAGCTGGCAGGCCGAAGGGCGGGTGGTCGCGTTGTGCCCGGAAGTCGCCGGCGGCTTGCCGACGCCACGGGCGGCCGCGGAAATACCCGGTGGGCAGGGCGGCGAAGTGCTCGATGGCCTGGCGCAGGTCATGACTACCGAGGGCGAGGATGTCAGCGCCGAGTTCCTCAGTGGTGCCCGGCAGGCGCTGGAGTTGGTGCGTGAACACGGGATTCGCATCGCCGTGCTCAAGGCCAACAGTCCGTCCTGCGGCAACCTGCTGACCTACGACGGCAGCTTCAGCGGGGTCAAGGTCAGCGGCGAGGGCGTCACCGCCGCCTTGCTCAAGCGCGCCGGCGTGCAAGTCTTCAGCGAGCTGGAACTGGCCGAGGCCGCCGCGGCCCTGGCAGCGCTCTAGCGCCCCTGTAGTCACTGCCGCAGGCTGCGAAAGGTCCGCAGGACCTCAGCGATATCACCTTCTCCGCGGCCGCAGCCTGCGGCAGCGGCTACAGCATCAAGGCTTGGGCGGCTTGCTCGCATCCATGCCGAACCATTTTTCCGACAACGCCATCAGCCGGCCATCGGCCTTGATGCGCTGCAGCGCGCCGTCGAGGCTTGCCTGGAACGCCGGGTTACCTTTCTGGAACGGTATCGCCAGGCTCAGGGTCGGCCCGACTTTGGCACCTTCCTTCACCGGCAGGCGGCTGTCGCGAATGGCGTAGGGAATCAGCAGGCGGTCGCTGATGGCGGCATCGAGCTGCTTGTCCGCCACATCCTTGATGGGTTGCTGGGCGTTCGGGTAGCTGTGCAGGTCGATGCCGTCCACGGTGCGCGCCTGCTCGACGAACTGGCTGCCCTGGGCCACGCCCAGTGCCTGGCCCTGGAGCGCCTGCAGGCTGGCCAGCGCGCGCTTTTCTTCCTTGCGTACGATCAATTGTGCGCTGGAATAACTGTAAGGCTCGCTGAAGTCGAAACGATCCTTGAGTTCCGGAGTCATTGCTATGTGATTGATGGCAACGTCGTAGCGGCCGCTTTCGACGCCGGGCAGCAGGTCGGCGGCGTCGGTGACCACGAAGTCCGCTCGCACATCCAGCTCCCGGGCGAGCAGTTGGCCCAGTTCGACTTCGAAGCCGGTGAGTTTGCCGTCGTCCTTGAAGTTGAAGGGCGGGGTGTTGGCCTCCAGGGCGATACGCAGTTCCCCGCGGTCATTCACATCGTCGATCAGTTCGGCTTGAGCGTAAGTGCTCACAAGGGGTAGCAAAAGTATCAGGCCAGGCAGAAAACGCATGGTCACTCCTTGAATTTATATGTGCGATGCGCTGTTCAGGCTCGCTTTGCTATGGTGTTGATTGCCCTTCGACAACGATATGCCACGAAGTTGTCATAACCGTACCGATTTTGCGGAAAAACTGGAGAATAGAATGAAAACCTTTATATCTCGTGCTGCATTGGCCGGCCTGATGCTGGGGGCTTCGATGCTGGCTTCTGCGGCGGATATTCCTCGCACCAAGGCGCCGGAAGGCGCTTCTGTCTTTATCGTCACCCCGGTCAATGGCGATACCGTGGCCAAGACCTTCAAGGTCAAGTTCGGCGTCAGCGACATCTCCCTGGCTCCCGCCGGCGACCAGACTCCGCACACCGGGCACCACCACCTGCTGGTCGACGTCGACAAACTGCCGGCCGAAAATATGCCGATCCCGGCCGACGCCCAGCACATCCACTTCGGCAAGGCCCAGACCGAAACCGAGCTGACCCTGGCCCCGGGCAAGCACACCCTGCAGCTGGAGCTGGGCGACAAGAACCATGTGCCGTTCGACCCGCCAATCGTTTCGGAAAAGATCACCATCACCGTCAAGTAAGCGCGGCGGCAAAAACTGCCTGTAAATAACTGCCTGTAAATAAAAAGGGAGGCCCCAGGGCCTCCCTTTTTTATTGCCAGCGAGTGCTTAGAACAGCACGCGGCTGCGGATGGTGCCGTTGACGTGTTGCAGCTTCTCTTGCGCCAGCTCCGAGTATTCGGCGTCGACGTCGATCACCACGTAGCCAACCTTCTCGTTGGTCTGCAGGAACTGACCGGAGATGTTGATGCTGTTTTCGGCGAAGACCTTGTTGATCTCGCTCATCACACCCGGGATGTTCTCGTGGATGTGCAGCAGGCGGTGCTTGCCAGGGTGAGCCGGCAGGGCCACTTCCGGGAAGTTCACGGACGATACCGAAGTACCGTTGTCGCTGTACTTGACCAGCTTCTCCGCCACTTCCAGGCCGATGTTGGCCTGGGCTTCAGCGGTCGAACCACCGATGTGCGGGGTCAGGATCACGTTGTCCAGGCCACGCAGCGGGCTTTCGAACTCTTCGTCGTTGGAGCGTGGCTCCACCGGGAACACGTCGATGGCGGCGCCGATCAGGTGCTTGTCCTTGATCGCAGCAGCCAGCTGGTCCAGCTCGACCACGGTGCCGCGGGCGGCGTTGATCAGGATGCCGCCTTTCTTGATGGCGCGGATTTCCTTCTCGCCGATCATCCACTGGGTGGCAGCGGTTTCCGGAACGTGCAGGGTGACGATGTCGGACATGCCCAGCAGCTCGTGCAGGTTGCCGACCTGGGTGGCGTTACCCAGTGGCAGCTTGGTCACGGTGTCGTAGAAGAACACCTGCATCCCTAAGCCTTCGGCCAGGACCGACAGTTGGGTGCCGATCGAGCCGTAGCCGACGATGCCCAGCTTCTTGCCACGGATCTCGAAGGAGTTGGCCGCGCTCTTGATCCAGCCGCCACGGTGGCAGGAGGCGTTCTTCTCTGGGATACCGCGCAGCAGCAGGATCGCTTCGGCCAGCACCAGTTCGGCTACGGAACGGGTGTTGGAGTAGGGTGCGTTGAACACCGCGATACCGCGCTCGCGAGCCGCGTCGAGGTCGACCTGGTTGGTGCCGATGCAGAAGCACCCTACAGCGACCAGCTTCTTCGCGTGATCGAAGATTTCTTCGGTCAGTTGGGTGCGGGAGCGAATGCCGATGAAGTGCGCATCAGCGATCTTTTCCTTCAGTTGGGCTTCCGGCAGAGAACCGGTGAGGTACTCGATACTGGTGTAGCCCGCGGCCTTGAGGACGTCGACAGCCGATTGGTGGACGCCTTCGAGAAGAAGGAACTTGATCTTGCTCTTATCGAGAGAAGTCTTGCTCATCTGCGTAAACCTGTGTCCCGGAGAAAAATGGCAGGAAATGGTCAACAGATGCTGACCCGGACGGCAGGAAAGCCGTCGCCGCAGAACGCCCTTCGGCACTATTCTGCGGGGGGTCGTATGCTAGCATACGGACCCCGCGAAACACTCGTTCCTGCGACGTGAAGCGTTCTCAGGATGACCATGAATTGTTCGAGAGTTCTGTCGATGACCAATCCTGCGCTGATTGATGAGCTGAAGACCCTGGTCGAGGCGGGCAAGGTCCTGACCGATGCCGACTCCCTCAACGCTTACGGCAAGGACTGGACCAAACACTTCGCCCCGGCGCCCAGCGCCATCGTCTTTCCCAAGACCATCGAGCAGGTCCAGGCCATCGTGCGCTGGGCCAACCAGCACAAGGTCGCGCTGGTGCCGTCCGGCGGCCGTACCGGCCTGTCGGCTGCCGCCGTGGCGGCCAATGGTGAAGTGGTGGTGTCTTTCGACTACATGAACCAGATCCTCGACCTGAACCTGACTGACCGTACCGCGGTCTGCCAGCCGGGCGTGGTGACCGAGCAGCTGCAGAACCGCGCCGAAGAAAACGGCCTGTATTACCCGGTGGACTTCGCTTCCGCCGGTTCCAGCCAGATTGGCGGCAATATCGCCACCAATGCCGGCGGGATCAAGGTGATTCGCTACGGCATGACCCGCAACTGGGTGGCTGGGATGAAGGTGGTCACCGGCAAGGGCGACCTGCTGGAGCTGAACAAGGATTTGGTCAAGAACGCCACCGGCTATGACCTGCGCCAGCTGTTCATCGGCGCCGAAGGCACCCTGGGCTTTGTAGTCGAAGCCACCATGCGCCTGGAGCGCGCGCCGAACAACCTCACGGCGATGGTGCTCGGGACTCCGGATTTCGACTCGATCATGCCGGTGCTGCATGCCTTCCAGGGCAAGCTCGACCTGACCGCCTTCGAATTCTTCTCCGACAAGGCCCTGGCCAAGATCCTCGGCCGTGGTGACGTACCGGCGCCGTTCGAGACCGACTGCCCGTTCTATGTGCTGCTGGAGTTCGAAGCCAGCAACGAGGACGTGGCCAACCACGCCCTGGCCACTTTCGAGCACTGCGTGGAGCAGGGCTGGGTGCTGGACGGCGTGATGAGCCAGAGCGAGCAACAACTGCAGAACCTGTGGAAGTTGCGCGAGTACATCTCCGAAACCATCTCGCACTGGACTCCGTACAAGAACGACATTTCGGTCACCGTGTCGAAGGTGCCGGCTTTCCTCAAGGATATTGACGCGATCGTCGCGGAAAACTACCCGGACTTCGAAGTGGTCTGGTATGGCCACATCGGCGACGGCAACCTGCACCTGAATATCCTCAAGCCGGATGACCTGAGCAAGGACGAGTTCTTCGCCAAGTGCGCCACCGTCAACAAGTGGGTGTTCGAAACCGTCGAGAAGTACAACGGCTCGATTTCCGCCGAGCACGGCGTGGGCATGACCAAGCGCGATTACCTGATCTACAGCCGTTCGCCGGTGGAAATCGACTACATGAAGGCGGTCAAGGCGGTGTTCGACCCGAACGGCATCATGAACCCGGGCAAGATTTTCGCTGTTTGACCCCCAGGGTCATTCAAGCAGCGGTACCTGATGAACCAAACGAGCAGGAGTCGGTAATGAGCTATCAGCACCAGTATGTCGACGGTACCCGTATTCATTTCCCGGTCGGCAAGATCGTGTGCATCGGGCGCAACTATGCCGAGCACGCCAAGGAACTGGACAATCCGGTGCCGACCGAGCCGCTGCTGTTTATCAAGCCGGGCAGTTGCGTGGTGCCGCTGGAAGGCGGTTTTGCCATCCCCACCGAGCGTGGCTCCGTGCATTACGAGGCGGAAATCGCGGTATTGATCGGCAAGCCGCTGTCGACCAAACCCAGCCGCGAAGAAGTGCTGGACGCCATCTCCGGCTTCGCCCCGGCCCTGGACCTGACCCTGCGCGACAAGCAGGCCGAGCTCAAGGCCAAGGGGTTGCCCTGGGAAATCTCCAAGTGCTTCGACGGCGCCTGCGTGCTGGCGCCATTCGTAGTGGGTAGCACCTTCCCGGACCTCACCGACATCGACATTCGCCTGACCATCAACGGCGAGGTCCGTCAGGACGGCAACAGCAGCATCATGCTCAACCCGATCGTACCGATGATCCAGTACATGGCCGGCTGCTTCTCCTTGCAGGCGGGCGACGTGATCCTGACCGGTACGCCGGTGGGCGTCGGTCCGCTGAACGTGGGCGACGAACTGGTGCTGGAGTTGCCGGGCGCCAGCCGCTTCGAAAGTCGCGTCAGCTGACTCAGCGGGGCCCGCCTGCAACGGGCGGGCCTCTCCTAAGAACGCGTAGAAATCCAGGATATTTCTGACTTTTTCCGAATTTTTCACATCCGGTCTGGATAATTTTCCGCGTCCAGGCGTCTGAGTCTGCCCCGATGTGCTATTACCAATAGCTGACTTTTTGGAACGCGCTCCCCATGTCCATGCCTCACACCCCCGAGCTTCAAACGGTTCGTCGTCGCGGTTTGTTCCACATGCGTTGGTATTCCTGGCTGTTGCTGGCGGGCATCGTGAGCTATGGCGTCGCGATTGCCATGCACTGGGACGACCGTGGCCTGCTCTGGGTGCTGGAGCGTTTCGAAACCCCGGCCGAGCGCCAGGAAAGTGTCTGGCTGCCGGATTATCGCGCGGTGATCGATGCCAAGGCGCTGCCGGGCATGGAGAAGGACGAGGCCTCCGACCTGGCCTACAACCCGCAGACCAAGACCCTGTTTTCGGTGATGGGCAAGAACCCGTTCCTGGTCGAGCTGAACCTGCAGGGCGATGTGCTGCGCAAGATGCCGCTGGTGGGTTGGAGCAACCCGGAAGGGGTGACGGTCATGGAGAACGGCCTGTTGGGGATCGTCGACGAGCGCGACCACCTGCTGACCATCGTCAAGGTGGATGCCAATACCCGCGAGCTGAATATTGCCGACTTCCCGAAATACGACCTGGGGCCGTCGCAGGACCAGAACAAGGCGTTCGAAGCCGTGGCCTGGGACCCGCGCAAGCAGCAATTGCTGCTGGGCGAGGAGCGTCCGCCGGCACTGTTCACCTGGAGCAGCGACGGCAGCCAGACCCTCAAGGGTGACAAGCAGAAGCTGGAAAGCGATGAGCTGGACCTGCGCAACCTGTCCGCCCTGAGCATCGACCCACGCACCGGCCACACCCTGGTGCTGTCCGCCGACTCGCACATGCTGCTGGAGCTGGACGAAACCGGTGAGCAGGTCAGCTTCATGACCTTGCTGGGCGGTTTCAACGGCCTGAAAAACACCATCCCGCGGGCCGAGGGCGTGGCCATGGATGAGCAGGGCAACCTGTACATGGTCAGCGAACCCAACCTGTTCTATCGCTTTGAGAAGCACTGATTCAGAAGTTTCTGGCGGCCAAAGGCCGTAAATCCGGCATACGCCCGCTGCGATTAAGTTTAAATTCATCCGGCTGTGATATTTCATCCGCCTGATTTGTATTTGAGCTTGCCAGCATGCGTCGACTCGCCTATCCCAAACCGCTGTTCCTTCTCCTGTGTTTTATCGTGCTGGTGTTGCTGGGCATTGCCGGGCAGCACCACCGCTACTTCGAGCGGCTGTGGTTCAACTGGCGGGTCATGTCGCAGCCGGTCAACACCGAGGCCATTGGCCTGGATGGCTATCGGGTGATCCTCGAAGGGCAAAGGATCGAAGGCCTGGATGATGTCTCGGCGCTGACCTACGACCCGGTGCGCAAAAGCCTGTTCACCGTGACCAACAAAAATTCCGAGCTGATCGAACTGTCGCTCGACGGGCGCATTCTGCGGCGCATCGCCCTGACCGGTTTTGGCGACCCGGAAGCGGTCGAGTTCATCAGCGCCGACACCTACGTGATCACCGACGAGCGCCAGCAGCGGCTGATCAAGATTCATCTGCAGGAGGACACGGTGTTCCTCGACGCCGCGGACGCCGAGCAGATGACCCTGGGTGTGCACATGAGCGACAACAAGGGTTTCGAGGGCCTGGCCTACGATTCGGTGGGCAAGCGCCTGTTCGTCGCCAAGGAGCGCGACCCGATGCTGATCTACGAGGTCAAGGGCTTCCCGCATTACGACCCGGAGAAGTCCTACGCGGTGCATGTGGTCAACAACCCCAAGCGCGATGCCGGGTTGTTCGTGCGTGACCTGTCCAGCCTGCAATACGACGAGCGCACCGGGCATCTGCTGGCGCTGTCGGATGAGTCGTGGCTGGTGCTGGAACTGGATGTGGATGGCCGGCCCCTGAGCACCATGTCGCTGCGCAAGGGCCGGCAAGGGTTGCAGGCCACGGTGCCGCAGGCCGAAGGCATCGCCATGGACGACGACGGCACCCTGTACCTGGTCAGTGAACCGAACCTGTTCTACGTCTTCAAGAAGCCGGCCCAGTAACCCCTTAAAACTGCCACTGCACGCCGAGGGAATAGCCGGTCTGGCTACCTTCGGCGTGACCGATCCGGCCGTTGACCTCGGCGTACAGCCCCAGTTGCGGCGTGATCGCCAGCTGGCTGCCGAGCTGGGCGCGGCCGAAGCTCTTGTCCACACCACCCAGGCGAGCCACGCGCACCTGACCATCGGCTCGGCTGGTCAGGTCCAGGTCGTCCAGGCGGCCGTCCCCTAGCTCCTTGACCCAGGCCAGGTCGCCATAAGGCAACAGGCTCATGCCGTAGGGCAGAGCGACGGCGCCGCGAACGCGCCAGCCGAGGCTGGCTTCCAGCGAATCGAATGACTGTTCCTCATAACTCAGTGCCGTGCGCAGGTCCTGCTTCTCGTGGAACTGGTCGATGCGGTAGTGGGTGTAATCGAGGCCGGCGAAGGGGCCGCTCTTGATCGCGCCGAAATCCAGGTCGTAACCACCGAGCACGCGGGCGCCCAGGGTCAGGGCGTCGGTATCGCCCGTCAGTTTCTGGTTCAGCAGCACCGGGCCGCCGTTGGCCTGGATCACCAGGTTGCGCTTGGATTCGAAGCTTGTGCGACCGATGCTCAGGTCGCCGGCCAGCCATTGTGGGCCGCCGTCATTGAGCAAGGCGTAGACCGCGGCCTGCCAGGTATCGCTGTCGAGCTTGCCGCGATGCTCGAGCTTGTCGCGACCGTTCTGGTAGCTGAGGCTGGCGCCGAGGTTCAGGCTCGAATTGAGCTGGTAATCGCCCAGGGCATGCACTCCCAGCCGGCGGGCCTCGGGATTCGGCGCGCTGTCGAAACCGCTGTCGGGGCTGTATTCGCCATCGATGCCGATCTCGCCATCGAAACTGCCGACTTCCCGACCCATCGCCTGCAAGGTCAGCCAGCGCCGGTCGTGCAGCCGGACCATGGCCTGATGCTGGCGTTGCAGATGATCCTGCTGGTTGCGCGCCACGGCGCCGCCGGAAGCGGTGGAGGCCAGCAGGTCGGCGTTGGTCAGCTCCAGGACCAGGCGGCTGAGCAGGCGCGAGTAATCCCGCAGGCGCTGGTCGATGCGCTCCTGGCCGAAGGCGTTGGTCAGCACCGCCTTATTGTCCTCAGTGGGGTCGTGCCAGGTGGAGCCGCCGGGGATGGCAGGGTTGGTGGTCTGGGTGTAGCCGTCCAGGTCGCCGATTTCCCAGTTGGTGGCCTCGATGTAGAGAGTCGGGATGTTCAGCCCTTCGAAGGCTTCGCCGTCGCTGCAGCAGCCGGTGCCCGCGGGGTATGCCGGGTCGAGGCCGGGGTTGGTGAACAGATTGATCTGCAGTTCCCTGGCGATCCGCAGGGTGTGTTCGCGCAACGAGGCCAGGGCCGGATTGGCGGTGCTGTTCTGGCCGGCATGGGCATACATCATGTCGCCGGTGATCAGGCTGTCGAGGTTGATCATGGCCAGCAGGTTGGCGCGCTGGCTGGCGCTGAGGGAGTCGACGAACGCCCTGGAGCCGCGCAGGCCTTCCTCCTCGGCACCGAAGCCGACCACCTGCAAGCCGTTTTCCAGCTGCAGCCCGCCGAGGTTGCGGGCGATCTCGGTCAGGACGCTGGCGCCGGAGCCGTTGTCGTCCAGGCCTTGCAGGGTCGGGCGGCCGAAATAGGTATCGAAGTGCGCGCCGACCACCACGTATTGCGGCTTGGTCCCGGCGGTGTAGGCCACCACGTTTTGCGAGCTGCGGCTGCTGCCACCGGCGGTCCAGGAAAAGTCCTGGCGGCTGATGTCGTAGGCGCTGCCCATCTGGCTCTGCATCCAGTCGGCGGCCCCGGCGAAATTGCTGGTGCCACGGTAGCGGCCTGGGTAGTCGTTGATCAGTTTGTCGAGGGTGGTGGCCGCGTGTTCGCCATATTCATAGGCGAGGGCCTGGGTGGACAGCAAAACGCCGGCAAGACTGACAGCAAGCGTGAGAGGTTTGAGCACGGTGATCTTCCTTGGGGGTGAAAAACGGGGGCCGTTGCACAATGCGCGCCTCTTTCCCTGGGCGACCCTGTATTGGCGCATTGCTTAAACCGAACGTCGCCTGGCGGTAATTTGTAACGGATTTGATACGGGAAGTCGTGGGCCGCGCTGAGACCTGGTGCGCGAATCTGGATATTTCTGCGGCTAAATGCGGCGAAAAGTAGCGCTATGGGTGAAGTTGGTGCGGGGAGAGGCGGGGGGAGGTATGAATCGAAGCCTTCGCCCCCGCCATTGCGGCAGGGGCGAAATCGGCGGCATCAGGCGGTGAGGGTCTTCACGCCTTCGCTGGTGCCCAGCAGCAGTACGTCGGCCGGGCGGGCGGCGAACAGGCCGTTGGTGACCACGCCGACAATCGCATTGATCTGCGCTTCCAGCTCCACCGGGTTGGTGATCTGCATGTTGTGCACATCGAGGATGATGTTGCCGTTGTCGGTGATCACGCCTTCCCGGTAGACCGGGTCGCCACCCAGCTTCACCAGCTCGCGGGCCACGTGGCTGCGGGCCATCGGGATCACTTCCACTGGCAGCGGGAAGGCGCCCAGCACCGGCACCAGCTTGCTGGCGTCGGCGATGCAGATGAAGGTCTTGGCCACGGCCGCGACGATCTTCTCGCGGGTCAGGGCCGCGCCGCCGCCCTTGATCAGGTTCAGGTGCTCGTCGCTTTCGTCGGCGCCGTCGATGTAGAACTCCAGGTCGCTGACGGTGTTCAGTTCGTACACCGGAATGCCGTGGCCCTTGAGGCGCGCCGCGGTGGCTTCGGAGCTGGCGACCGCGCCATCGAAGGCGGCCTTGTGCTGGGCCAGGGCGTCGATGAAGCAGTTGGCGGTGGAGCCGGTGCCGACCCCGACGATGCTCTTGTCATCGAGTTTCGGGAGGATGAGGTCGACGGCAGCCTGGGCCACGGCCTGTTTGAGTTGATCCTGGGTCATGCGGGCTCCGGAAGCGGGCAAGGGGGAACGGAAAGGCCGGCATTATAGGCGCCGCCGCGGGGAAGGTCATTGCCCGATTGGCGGGGCAAAAGATCGCGGCGCGCCATCAAGCCGGGCCCGGGGCCTTCTAAAACCTCTGGATTCGTGTGGTCGCCCGGGCAAACGCTGGGTTAGACTCGCTGGCCCTGCCCAACCCGCTCAGTGATGCTTTCCGATGCTCGAACAGTACGTCAAAAAGATCCTCACCTCGCGCGTTTACGACGTTGCCGTAGAAACCCCGTTGCAGACTGCCCGCCAGCTCTCCGAGCGGCTGGGCAATCAGATCTGGCTCAAGCGCGAAGACTTGCAGCCGGTGTTCTCGTTCAAGATTCGCGGCGCCTACAACAAGCTGACCCAGCTCAGCGACGCGGAGCGCGCCCGTGGCGTGGTCACCGCCTCGGCCGGCAACCATGCCCAGGGCCTGGCCCTGGCGGCCAAGGTGCTGGGGGTGAAGGCGACCATCGTGATGCCCAAGACCACCCCGGAGATCAAGGTCGAAGGCGTGCGCTCGCGCGGTGGCAAAGTGGTGCTGCACGGCGATTCCTTTCCGGAAGCCCTGGCCTACTCGCTGAAGCTGGTGGACGAAAAAGGCTACGTCTATATCCACCCGTACGACGATCCGCACACCATCGCCGGGCAGGGCACCGTGGCGATGGAAATCCTGCGCCAGCATCCGGGGCGCCTGGACGCGATCTTCGTGCCGGTCGGCGGTGGCGGCCTGATCGCCGGGATCGCGGCTTACGTCAAATACCTGCGCCCGGAAATCAAGATCATCGGCGTCGAACCGGACGATTCCAACTGCCTGCAAGCGGCCATGGCCGCCGGCGAGCGCGTGGTGCTGCCGACCGTGGGCATCTTCGCCGACGGCGTCGCGGTGGCGCAGATCGGCCAGCACACCTTCGACATCTGCAAGGACTATGTGGATGAAGTGATCACTGTCAGCACCGACGAGATCTGCGCGGCGATCAAGGACATCTACGACGACACCCGCTCCATCACCGAGCCGGCTGGCGCCCTGGGCGTGGCCGGGATCAAGAAATACGTCGAGCAGCGTGGCGTCAGCGGGCAGACCCTGGTGGCCATCGACTCCGGCGCCAACGTCAACTTCGACCGCCTGCGCCATGTCGCCGAGCGCGCCGAACTGGGCGAAGGCCGCGAAGCCATTATCGCCGTGACCATTCCCGAGCAGCCGGGCAGCTTCAAGGCGTTCTGCGAGGCCATCGGCAAGCGCCAGATCACCGAGTTCAACTACCGCTATAACACCGGCAGCGAAGCGCACATCTTCGTTGGTGTGCAGACCCACCCGGAAAACGATCCGCGCAGTGCGCTGATCGCCAGCCTGTCCGAACAGGGCTTCCCGGTGACCGACCTGACCGACAACGAACTGGCCAAGTTGCATATCCGTCATATGGTCGGCGGCCATGCCGCGCGGGTCAGCGACGAAGTAGTGTTCCGCTTCGAGTTCCCGGAACGTCCGGGCGCGCTGTTCAACTTCCTCAACAAGCTCGGCGGGCGCTGGAACATCTCGATGTTCCACTACCGCAACCATGGCGCGGCTGATGGCCGGGTGGTCGCCGGCCTGCAAGTGCCGGCGAGCGAACGCCACCTGGTGCCGGCGGCGCTGGAGCAGATCGGGTACCCGTACTGGGACGAGAGTGATAACCCGGCGTATCAGCTGTTCCTCGGCTGAACGGCTACGCTGGTGGGCAAGGCCTCAAGGAGTCGATTACATGGAAACGCTGACCGTCCTCAAAACCGTCCATATCCTGGCCACCCTGTTGCTGCTGGGCAGCGCGCTGGGGTTGGCGATCTGGGTCTGGCGCGCTCGTAGCAAGGGTGACGCGAGCATCTACAGCCGGCTGTTGCGCCGGCCGTTGGTGTTCGTCTGGCTGCTGCTGGTGATTTGCCTGGCCAGCCTGCCGTTCAGCGGCTGGTGGCTGGTGCACCTGATGGGCTGGCCGCTGGGGCAGACCTGGATCCTGGCCTCCAGCGTGATCTACACAGTGGGTGCCCTGAGCTGTTTCTGGCTGCTGGCGCGGCTCAATCGGCTGCGGATTGCTTCGGGTGTGGGGAGTCCGAAGTTCACCCTGGCGCTGGCGGTGTTCAGCTTCGTGTGTTTCTTCGCCATCGCCGGGTTGATGGGCGCCAAGCCGGTCTGATCGGCTTTTAGATGGTTATCGCGAGCAGCTCGCTCCTAAAGAGATTGGTGTAGGAGCGAGCTTGCTCGCGATGGCGTCCTCAGTCGCGCAGGCTGATTACCGGCCAGCCGCGCTGCTGGGCCAGGGCCCGCAGGTTCGGGTCCGGGTCCACGGCGATCGGGTTCGCCACCAGATCCAGCAGTGGCAAGTCATTCATCGAATCGCTATAGAAATAGCTGTCTTCCAGGCTGTGGCCGGTTTCCTCGAGCCAGCGCGTCAGGCGGGTGACTTTGCCTTCGCGAAAGCACGGGACGTCGGTGCTGCGACCGGTGTAGCGGCCGTCCTGCATCTCGCACTCGGTGGCGATCAGGGTTTCCACGCCCAGGCGTTCGGCGATCGGCGCGGTGACGAAGCGGTTGGTGGCTGTGATGATCACCAGCTTGTCGCCGGCGGCCTTGTGCTTGGCCAGCAATTGCGCAGCCTTGGGCAGCATCAGCGGTTCTACGCAGTCGCGCATGTAGTCGCGGTGCCATTGATCGAGCACATCCATCTCGGTGCGGCCGAGAACCTCCAGGCAGAAGTTCAGGTACGCGGCCTGGTCGAGCTTGCCGGCCAGGTAGTCCTGGTAGAACTCGTCGTTGCGGGCCTTGTAGGTGACGGCGTCGAGGAAGCCTCGTTCGCACAGGTAATCGCCCCAGGCGTGGTCACTGTCGCCGCCCAGAAGGGTGTTGTCCAAGTCGAATAAAGCCAGGCGCATCACGGTTACTCGCTGATAAGTCTGAAAAAAGGCGACCAGAATACGGTCTTTTCACAAGAGTGCACATAAGGTAGGAAGCCTCGTTGCTGCTTTCACAACCTTTGTGGAACAATGCGGCGACATGCGTTTGCGAGGTTGTTGCCGTGATCGACCCCGATGGTTTCCGCCCCAATGTCGGGATCATTCTGACGAATGATGCCGGCCAGGTGCTATGGGCTCGCCGTATCAATCAAGATGCCTGGCAGTTTCCGCAAGGGGGAATCAACCCCGAAGAGACGCCGGAAGACGCTCTGTACCGCGAGTTGAACGAAGAAGTAGGCCTGGAACGCGAAGATGTGCAAATTCTCGCCTGTACCCGGGGCTGGTTGCGCTATCGTTTGCCGCAACGCCTGGTCCGTACCCACAGCCAACCGCTGTGCATCGGCCAGAAACAGAAATGGTTTCTCCTGCGCCTGATCTCCAACGAGCAGCGGGTGCGGATGGATTTGACCGGTAAACCGGAATTCGATGGCTGGCGCTGGGTCAGTTATTGGTATCCGTTGGGCCAGGTGGTGACATTCAAGCGCGAGGTTTATCGCCGCGCTCTCAAAGAGCTTGCCCCGCGCCTTCTAGCGCGCGACTGACGACGGAGTTCGACCCCGAGCCATGCTCAATACGCTGCGCAAGATCGTCCAGGAAGTTAACTCCGCCAAGGATCTCAAGGCGGCGTTGGGGATTATTGTGTTGCGCGTCAAAGAGGCCATGGGCAGCCAGGTCTGCTCGGTCTATCTGCTGGATCCGGAGACCAACCGTTTTGTCCTGATGGCCACCGAGGGCTTGAACAAGCGCTCGATCGGCAAGGTCAGCATGGCACCCAACGAAGGTCTGGTCGGCCTGGTCGGTACGCGCGAAGAACCGCTGAACCTCGAAAACGCCGCCGATCACCCGCGTTATCGCTACTTCGCCGAGACCGGCGAGGAGCGTTATGCCTCCTTCCTCGGTGCACCGATCATTCACCACCGTCGGGTCGTCGGCGTTCTGGTCATCCAGCAAAAGGAGCGTCGTCAGTTCGACGAGGGCGAAGAAGCCTTCCTGGTGACTATGAGCGCCCAGCTGGCGGGGGTTATCGCCCACGCCGAAGCCACCGGCTCGATCCGTGGCCTGGGCCGCCAGGGCAAGGGCATCCAGGAAGCCAAGTTCGTCGGCGTGCCCGGTTCGCCAGGCGCGGCGGTCGGTACCGCGGTGGTCATGCTGCCGCCGGCCGATCTGGACGTGGTGCCTGACAAGAGCATTACCGACATCGACGCCGAGCTGGCGTTGTTCAAGACAGCCATCGAAGGCGTGCGCGCCGACATGCGCACCCTCTCGGAAAAACTCGCCACCCAGCTGCGCCCCGAAGAACGGGCGCTGTTCGACGTCTACCTGATGATGCTCGACGATGCCTCCCTGGGCAGCGAAGTGACCACGGTGATCAAGACCGGCCAGTGGGCCCAGGGCGCGTTGCGCCAGGTGGTCACCGATCACGTCAACCGTTTCGAACTGATGGACGATGCCTACCTGCGCGAGCGGGCGTCGGACGTCAAGGACCTGGGCCGCCGCCTGCTGGCCTACCTGCAGGAAGAGCGTCAGCAAACCCTGGTCTACCCCGACAACACCATCTTGGTCAGCGAAGAACTGACGCCGGCCATGCTCGGCGAGGTGCCGGAAGGCAAGCTGGTCGGCCTGGTCTCGGTATTGGGTTCGGGCAACTCCCACGTGGCGATCCTGGCCCGGGCCATGGGTATCCCGACGGTGATGGGCCTGGTCGACCTGCCGTACTCGAAAGTCGACGGCATCCAGATGATCGTCGACGGCTACCACGGCGAGGTCTACACCAACCCCAGCGACGTGCTGCGCAAGCAGTTCGCCGATGTGGTCGAGGAAGAGCGGCAACTGGCCCAGGGCCTGGATGCGCTGCGCGACCAGCCGTGCGTGACGCTGGACGGCCACCGCATGCCGCTGTGGGTCAACACTGGCCTGCTGGCGGACGTGGCGCGGGCGCAGAAGCGTGGCGCCGAAGGCGTGGGTCTGTACCGCACCGAAGTGCCGTTCATGATCAACCAACGTTTCCCGAGCGAAAAGGAGCAGCTGGCGATCTATCGCGAGCAACTTTCCGCCTTCCACCCGCAACCGGTGACGATGCGCAGCCTGGACATCGGCGGCGACAAGTCACTGTCGTATTTCCCGATCAAGGAAGACAACCCCTTCCTCGGCTGGCGCGGCATTCGCGTCACCCTCGACCATCCCGAGATTTTCCTCGTCCAGACCCGCGCCATGCTCAAGGCCAGCGAAGGCCTGAACAACCTGCGCATTCTCCTGCCGATGATTTCCGGCACCCATGAGCTGGAAGAAGCATTGCACCTGATCCACCGCGCCTGGGGCGAGGTGCGCGACGAAGGCACCGACGTGCCGATGCCGCCGATCGGGGTGATGATCGAGATCCCGGCCGCGGTGTACCAGACCAAGGAACTGGCGCGCCAGGTGGACTTCCTGTCGGTCGGCTCCAACGACCTGACCCAGTACCTGCTGGCCGTGGACCGCAACAACCCACGGGTGGCGGATCTCTACGACTACCTGCACCCAGCGGTGCTGCAGGCCTTGCAGACCGTGGTGCGCGACGCCCATGCCGAAGGCAAGCCGGTGAGTATCTGCGGCGAGATGGCTGGCGATCCGGCGGCGGCGGTGCTGCTGATGGCGATGGGCTTCGACAGCCTGTCGATGAACGCCACCAACCTGCCGAAAGTGAAGTGGATGCTGCGTCAGATCAATCTCAGCAAGGCCAAGGAATTGCTGGCCGAGTTGATGACCATCGACAACCCGCAAGTTATCCACAGCTCGCTGCAACTGGCGCTGAAGAACCTGGGCCTGGCGCGGATGATCAATCCGGCGTCGGCCAAGACCCTTTAATCCCCGTTGTTTCCAGTGCAAGCAAGCCCGCTCCTACAGCTGTAGGAGCGGGCTTGCTCACGATAGCGTCCGCTAGATCCGCAACTCCACTTCCCCCAGATGCCCGCCATAGGGCCCGAAGCTGCGCTCGACTATGTGCCTCGAACCATCGGCCCGGACGATCAGCGCCGTGCTGGCCCGCGTGCCATAGCTTGGGCTGGCGATAAACACGCTCGACAGCAGGCTCTCGGTGGCCAGGCCGACCCCGGTATCGGGCAGGTCGGCAAAAGGCGCGGTCTGCGCATCGCTGAGCAGGGCGAGCAGAGCCTGGGGTTGCGGGTCGTCCAGCACTTCCTGCAGCGCCGCCTTGGCCTTGAGCAGTTTGGGCCAGGGCGTGTCGAGCCCGGCATTCGACAAGCCGTACACGCCACTGCCCAGTTGCTGCGGCTCACGGGCCAGGGCGTTGTAGTGCCAGAGCTGATCAGGGGTGCCCAGCAGCAGGTTGAAGCCGGCATATTCCAGGGATCGGCCGACAACGTCGCTGAAATAGTTGTCTATCGACATTTTGCTGCTGAGAAAACGCGCCACCAGTTCGCCCCGGGAACGGCGCGCGGGGGGCTGGTGGGGATTGCGGATATTGGTCAGGGCGGCGAAGCGTCCGTCGGCGCCCAGGCCGAGCCAGGTACCGCCCGCTTCCAGGTCGCGCCCGGCGTAGATGTCGGGGGACTCGGGCCATTGCGCCAGCGGCAGGCTGGGGCGGGCGTAGAACTCGTCACGGTTGGCCGCGACGATCAGGGGCAGGGCGTGGCCGGGCCGCCAGGCGAATACGATCAAGCACATCAGGTCGTCCCTTTTGTGTTTTTTTGTTCACTCTACGCACAGATCGACTGGGTATCCATCGCCATCCAGTGGAGCCAAGGGCCATGCATCCGTTACCATGCCGCTCTCTTTTTTGGATGCCTCCATGGAATTTCTGCTCTATCTGCTGCTGGGGGCCTGCGCGGGCGTATTGGCCGGCCTGTTTGGCGTGGGTGGCGGCATCATCATCGTTCCCGTGCTGGTGTTCAGCTTCACCCTGCAAGGTTTCGATCCGTCGATCCTGACCCACCTGGCGGTCGGTACGTCGCTGGCGACTATCATCTTCACCTCGGTCAACGCGGTTCGCGAACACCAGCGCAGGGGCGCGGTGCGCTGGCCGATCTTTGCCTGGATGACCCTGGGCATCCTGCTCGGCGCCGGGGTCGGGGCGCTGACCGCCGAAGCGATTTCCGGACCGAACCTGCAGAAAATCATTGGTGTTTTCGCCCTGGTGGTCGCCCTGCAGATGACCCTGGACCTGCGGCCCAAGGCCAGCCGTGACGTTCCCGGCAAGCTGGGGCTGACCCTGGCCGGCAGCGTGATCGGCTGGGCTTCGGCGATTTTCGGCATCGGCGGCGGCTCGCTGACCGTGCCGTTCCTGACCTGGCGTAGCGTGCCGATGCAGCAGGCGGTGGCCACGTCCTCGGCCTGCGGTTTGCCGATTGCCGTGGCCAGTGCAATAAGTTTCATGATTCTGGGCTGGCATGATCCGCTGTTGCCGGCTCATAGTCTGGGTTTTGTGTATTTGCCGGCGCTGTTGGGCATCGCCCTGACCAGCATGGTCTTTGCCCGGTTCGGTGCGCGACTGGCCCATCGGCTGTCGGCGCGCCTGTTGAAGCGCTTGTTCGCCGGCCTGTTGTTTGTAGTCGGCCTGACATTCCTGCTCTGACAGGTTTCGCAATCCTGGCTTAATCCGCGCGTGGCATGGTCGCGGCGGAAATTGAGTTTCACTCTAACGAGGAGTCGCAATGCTGCCTTACCCGCAGATCGACCCGGTGGCCCTGGCCATCGGCCCGCTGAAAATTCACTGGTACGGCCTGATGTACCTGATCGGCATCGGTGGCGCCTGGCTGCTGGCGTCGCGCCGGTTGAACCGCTTCGACCCGACCTGGACCAAGGAGAAGCTCTCCGACATGGTGTTCTGGATGTCGATGGGGGTCATTGTCGGCGGGCGCCTGGGGTATGTGCTGTTCTACGACCTGAGCGCCTACCTGGCCAACCCGACGCTGATCTTCGAGGTCTGGAAAGGCGGCATGTCGTTCCATGGCGGTTTCATCGGGGTGATGCTGGCGGCCTTGTGGTTCGGCAAGAAGAACGGCAAATCGTTCTTCCAGCTGATGGACTTCGTCGCGCCGATGGTGCCGATCGGCCTGGGCGCCGGGCGCATCGGCAACTTTATCAACGCCGAGCTGTGGGGCAAGCCGACCGACCTGCCGTGGGCGATGATCTTCCCGCCGTTCAGCGATCCGGCCCAGCTGCCGCGCCATCCTTCGCAGCTGTATCAGTTCGCCCTGGAAGGCGTGGCGCTGTTCCTCATCCTCTGGCTGTTCTCGCGCAAACCTCGCCCAACCATGGCGGTTTCCGGGATGTTCGCCCTGTTTTACGGTATTTTCCGTTTTATCGTCGAGTTCGTCCGGGTCCCGGATGCGCAGCTGGGTTACCTGGCGTGGAACTGGCTGACCATGGGCCAGGTGCTGTGCCTGCCGATGATCGTTGGCGGCCTGTTCCTGATCTGGCTGGCCTACCACCGCGCTCCAGCGGCACCGGCGGCGAAAGACGCCGCGCTTTAAATTCGGATCGCAGGGCGCGAGCCCTGCCTTCAAGGACACAGGTAATACATGAAGCAATATCTCGATCTGGTCGCCCACGTCATCAAGAACGGCACCAAGCAGGCCAACCGCACGGGCGTGAACACCATCAGTTTCCCCGGCGCGATGCTGCGTTACGACCTGAAAGAAGGTTTCCCGGCGATCACCACCCGCAAGATGGCCTTCAAGTCGGCCATCGGCGAGATGTGCGGTTTCCTCCGTGGGGTGAACAACGCCGCCGAATTCCGTGCCCTGGGCTGCAAGGTCTGGGACCAGAACGCCAACGAAAACGCGCAATGGCTGGCCAACCCCTTCCGCCAGGGCGAGGACGACCTGGGTGAGATCTACGGCGTGCAATGGCGCAAGTGGCCGGCGTACAAGCAGATCCCCCTGAGCAACCCAGCCGCCATCGAGCAGACCCTGGGCCAGGGCTACCGGCAGATCGCCGAAGGCAAGGAAAACGGCCAGGCCTACGTGGTGCTGTACAAGGCTATCGATCAGGTGCGCCAGTGCGTCGACACCATCATCAAGGACCCGGGCAGCCGCCGTATCCTGTTCCACGGCTGGAACTGCGCCCAGCTGGATGAAATGGCCCTGCCGCCGTGCCACCTGCTGTACCAGTTCCACCCGAATGTCGAGACCCGGGAAATCTCCCTGACCCTCTACATCCGCTCCAACGACCTGGGCCTGGGCACGCCGTTCAACCTCACCGAAGGCGCCGCGCTGCTGAGCCTGATCGGTCGCCTGACCGGCTACACCCCGCGCTGGTTCACCTATTTCATCGGTGACGCCCACGTCTACGAAAACCACCTGGACATGCTCAACGAACAGCTCAAGCGCGAGCCGTTCCCGATGCCGAAACTGGTGATTTCCGAGCGTGTACCGGAGTTCGCCAAGACCGGCGTGTACGAGCCGGAGTGGCTGGAAAAGGTCGAGCCGAGCGACTTCTCGCTGGAAGGCTACGAGCACCACGCGCCGATGACCGCGCCGATGGCGGTCTGACTCGGGCGTCAACGCGCAATGCTCGCGGGCCAGCCTTGCTCCTGTCTGTTGTAGGAGCGAGGCTGGCCCGCGTTGTTTCTAGTGGCCGTGGCTACGGCCCACGTGAGAATCCTCGGCTTCGCTGGGGGCCACCGAGCCGCTGACTTCCAGGCGCTGCAAAATCCCGCACTGATCCAGATCCGGCCCTTCGCTGCAGCGTTGGCGCAGGTCGAGCAGCTGTGTCTGCAAGGCCAAGAGCCCGTCGATCCGCGCCTTGACGTGGTGGATATGCTCGTCGATCAGCGCGTTCACGCTCTGGCACTGGTCCTGCGGACTGTCGCGCAGGTTCAGCAGGCTGCGGATTTCCTCGAGGGTCATGTCCAGGCTGCGGCAGTTGCGGATGAAGGTCAGGCGTTCGGTGTGGGCCTGGGTATACAGACGGTAATTGCCCTCGCTGCGGGCCGGTTCCGGTAGCAGGCCCTCGCGCTCGTAGTAACGGATGGTTTCGACCTGACAGTCGGTCAGTTTCGCCAGCTCGCCAATTTTCATCGCGACAATCTCCGAAAGGGTGCTTGACCCTATAGTGGCTACAGGGTGTTCACTTGGCAACAGGCACCTTTTCGGACGCGACCTTATGAGCGATTCCCTGCACACCCACGGCAAGCCCGGCGCTGACTCCAAGCATGCTGGCCACGATCACGATCACGATCACGATCACGATCACGATCACGGCCATGGCGCAAAACTGCAGCCGGTGAAAAAACACGATCATGCTGGCCACGGCGGTTCCTGCTGTTCAGCGCCGTCGTTGGTCCAGTTGAGCGAGCCCCAGGCCGCCAGCCATGGCGATGCCTGCTGTTCGTCGGCCGCCGCGCCCTCCCTGGTCAAGCTCAGCACGGCGCCGAGCGCCAATGCGCGTCTGAGCAGCTTCCGCATCGACGCCATGGACTGCCCGACCGAGCAGACGCTGATCCAGAACAAGCTGGGCAAGCTGGCGGGTGTGCAGCAGTTGGAGTTCAACCTGATCAACCGGGTGCTGGGCGTGACCCACGACCTGCAGGACGTCGCCCCGATCATCGCCGCCATCAAGTCCCTGGGCATGGAAGCCGAGCCCATCGGCCTGGGCGGTGAGTCCGATGCCCCGGCCGCGACCCCGGTGAAAAAGCACTGGTGGCCGCTGGCGCTGTCGGGCATCGGCGCGCTGGCCGCGGAAGTGATCCACTTCACCAGCGCCGCGCCGACCTGGGTGGTGGCGGTGGTTGCCCTGGTCTCGATCCTCAGTGGTGGCCTCGGCACCTACAAGAAGGGCTGGATCGCCCTGAAGAACCGCAACCTCAATATCAATGCGCTGATGAGCATCGCCGTGACCGGCGCCGTGCTGATCGGCCAATGGCCGGAAGCGGCGATGGTGATGTTCCTGTTCACCGTGGCCGAGTTGATCGAGGCCAAATCCCTGGACCGTGCACGCAACGCCATCAGTGGCCTGATGCAGATGACCCCGGAGCGGGTCACGGTGCAGCAGGCGGACGGCAGCTGGGTCGAACGGGAAGCGAAAAGCATCGAACTCGGCGCGCTGGTGCGGGTGCGTCCGGGTGAACGCATCGGCCTGGACGGCGAGGTGGTGGCCGGCAGTTCGACCATCGACCAGGCACCGATCACCGGTGAAAGCCTGCCGGTGGAGAAGACCCTGGGCGACAAGGTCTTCGCCGGCACCATCAACCAGGCTGGCTCCCTGGAGTACAAGGTAACCGCGGCGGCCAACAACTCGACCCTGGCGCGGATCATCCATGCCGTGGAACAGGCCCAGGGCGCGCGCGCGCCGACCCAGCGCTTCGTCGACAGCTTCTCGAAAATCTACACCCCCGCGGTGTTTGCCTTCGCCCTGGCCGTGGCGGTGATTCCGCCGCTGTTCATGGGGGCCGCCTGGTTCGACTGGATCTACCGCGCCCTGGTGCTGTTGGTGGTCGCATGCCCGTGCGCCCTGGTGATTTCCACCCCGGTGACCATTGTCAGTGGCCTGGCCGCGGCGGCGCGCAAAGGCATCCTGATCAAGGGTGGGGTTTACCTGGAAGGCGGTTACAAGCTCGACTACCTGGCGCTGGACAAGACCGGCACCATCACCCACGGCAAGCCGGTGCAGACCGATTTCCTGTCCCTCGACCCACTGGCGGACGACAGTGCCCCGGCCATCGCCGCCAGCCTGGCGTCCCGTTCCGACCACCCGGTGTCCCTGGCTATTGCCAATGCGGCTGTGGATAAGCAACTGGGCCTGCACCTTGTGGATAACTTCGAAGCCCTGACCGGCCGCGGTGTGCGCGGGGAAATCAACGGTCAGCTCTACCACCTGGGCAATCACCGCCTGGTGGAGGAGCTGGGGCTGTGCTCGCCGGAGCTGGAAGAGAAGCTGTTCGCCCTGGAGAAACAGGGCAAGACCGTGGTGCTGTTGCTCGACAGCGCCGGCCCCCTGGCCCTGTTCGCGGTGGCTGACACGGTCAAGGAGTCCAGTCGCGAGGCGATCCAGCAGCTGCACGAGCTGGGCATCAAGACCCTGATGCTGACCGGCGACAACCCGCACACCGCCGAGGCCATCGCTGCCCAGGTGGGCATCGACCGGGCCCGCGGCGACCTGCTGCCCACCGACAAACTGCAAGCCATCGAAGATCTGTATGCCCAAGGGCATCGGGTCGGCATGGTCGGCGACGGCATCAACGACGCCCCGGCCCTGGCCCGCGCGGAGATCGGTTTCGCCATGGCTGCGGCAGGTACTGACACTGCCATCGAGACCGCCGATGTCGCCCTGATGGACGACGATCTGCGCAAGATCCCGGCCTTTGTCCGGTTGTCCCGCCAGACCTCGAACATCCTCGTACAAAATATCGCCCTGGCCCTGGTCATCAAGGCGATCTTTCTTGGGGTAACCTTCTTCGGGTTGGCCACCATGTGGATGGCCGTGTTCGCCGACATGGGCGTCAGTCTGTTGGTGGTCTTCAACGGTTTGCGCCTGTTGCGCAAATAGAGGATGAGCTGATGGGTAACGTGAGAATGCAGTGCTGAGTGCCGAGCTGAAGGCGTTTTACATGGTAGCCCGCCTGGGCAGCATTACCCTGGCGGCGAAAAAGCTCGGCCTGAGCCAGCCCACGGTGACCACCCAGATCCGCCATCTGGAAAGCCAGTACTCGGTCGAGCTGTTCTATCGCGGCGGGCGCCGCCTCAGCGTCAGCGAGGAGGGCGCCCGGCTGCTGCCGATGGTCAAGGCGCTGTTGCAGCAGGAAGCCGATATCGAGTTTTTCCTGCGTAACAGCGGCCAGTTGCAAGGCACCCTGCGGATCGCCGCCACGGCGCCTTATTACATCCTCGATCTGGTGAAGACCTTCCGGGAGCGCCTGCCCCAGGTGGAGGTGTCGGTGGAAATCGGCAACTCGCAGCAGGTCCTGGAGTCGCTGGAGGAGTATCGGGTCGACATCGCCGCGTCCTCGCAGTTGCTTGAAGATTCGCGCTTGATTCGCCGGGTGCTCGGCAGCGACCCGCTGGTGCTGGCGGTGCACCGCAATCATCCGTTGGCGGCCCTCGACCACGTGCCCTTGAACGCCCTGGCCGGGCATACCCTGCTGATGCGCGAGCCGGGCTCCACCACCCGGCGCCTGACCGAAGAATTGCTCGACAGCGCCCGGGTCAGCTTCGGGCCGCTGCTGGAAATTGGCAGCCGCGAGTCGATCCGCGAGGCGGTGCTGCGCAATATCGGCATCAGCATCATTGCCCGCCAGGAAGTCCCCCACGATCCGCAGCTGCGGGTGCTGACCATCGAAAACGCGCCGCAGATCGCCGAATACCTGTACTGCCTCAAGGAGCGCAAGGGCGCGCGCCTGCCGGCGGCCTTCCTCGGGCTGGCGCAGGAAATGGCGCCGGCCTGAGTATCTTCATCGCCTGTCAGGGCCCTATCGCGGGCAAGCCTCGCTCCTACAGAAACACTGCTCGTCTTCTGTAGGAGCGAGGCTTACCCGCGATGGCGTCCATCCGGACACCGCCCCCTTGAACCCAAATCCGCCAATACCACTATCGGCAGCTTTTGCCTCACTGCCACAGTAACTACGCATTAGCGCCCTAGGATGGCCTGCATCAGCTTGATGAGGTCCGTCCATGAACAACCCGATCGCAACTGCCCTGAGCAACCCCGGCGCGCCGATGAAAGTGCGCGGCATGCAGAAACGCTTTGGCGCTTTCACCGCGCTGGATAACGTCTCCCTGGACGTGGCGGCCGGTGAGCTGGTGTGCCTGCTCGGCCCGTCGGGCTGCGGCAAGACCACCTTGCTGCGCTGCATCGCCGGTCTCGAGCGGCAGGATCAGGGCGAGTTGTACCTGGGCAGCCGCGACGTCTCGCACCTGGCGCCCCAGGCCCGGGATTACGGCATTCTGTTCCAGTCCTATGCGCTGTTCCCCAACCTCAGCGTCGAAGCCAACATCGCCTATGGCCTGGCCGGCAGCGGCCGCGACGAAGTGCGCAAGCGCGTGGCGCAGATGCTGGAACTGGTGGGCCTGACCGGCAGCGAAAAGAAATACCCCGGCCAGCTGTCGGGAGGTCAGCAGCAGCGGGTGGCCCTGGCGCGCGCCCTGGCCCCGGCGCCTTCGTTGCTGCTGCTGGATGAACCGATGTCGGCGCTGGATGCCCGGGTGCGCGAGCACCTCTGTACCGAGTTGCGCCAGCTGCAGCGGCGCCTGGGCATCACCACCCTGATGGTGACCCACAACCAGGACGAGGCCATGTTGATGGCCGACCGCATCGCGGTGATGAACAACGGCAAGGTCGAGCAATACGCTACGCCGCAGGAAATCTACGATCGCCCGGCCACCCCGTTCGTCGCCGAATTCGTCGGTCAGGGCAACTGGCTGCCGTTCCGCCGCAGCAGCGACAGCCACGCCCAGGTCGGCGGGATGAACCTGCGGCTGGCGGCCGACTCCGGCACGGCCGCTTCGGGCCGGTTGTTCTGCCGTCCGGAGGCGATCAACGTCAATCCGCCGGTGCACGAGGAAAACCTGTTCCCGGCCAAGGTCCGGGAGATCACCTTCCTCGGCAACCGCTGCCGCATGAGCTTCGAACTCAACGAATTGCCTGGCCATCCGCTGTTGGCCGAGCTGGCCCCGGAAGCCATGCCGCGTCTCGGAGCCCAGGACATCTGGGTCGCCTTGCCACCGCGCAGCCTGCAGGTGTTTGCCTGAGATGGCCGTTGACCTGACCCTGCCGCTACCCGCAAAACGGGCGCGCCAGGTTGCCCGTGCGGAAATCGGCGACCGCATCTTCGTGCTCGGCGGCAAGCTGGTGCTGCTCCTGCTGCTGGGCTTGGCGGTGCTGTTGCCGTTGCTGGCGATCTTCTGGCGCGGCTTCAGTGGCGAAGCCGGGCAGGGCGGTGGCCTGGTCGCTGCCCGTGAGCTGGTGACCAGCGCCAACTTCCACTGGCTGCTGGGCAACAGCCTGAAAGTCTCCCTCAGCGTCGCCGCCATCGTGGTGCCGCTGGCCTACCTGTTCGCCTATGCCCTGCAACGCACGCTGATTCCCGGCAAGGCGATCTGGCGCGGCCTGTCGCTGCTGCCGCTGATGGCGCCATCGATGCTGCCGGGGATCGCCCTGGTCTATCTGTTCGGCAACCAGGGCATGCTCCGTGGCCTGCTCTCGGACAATATCTATGGCTTCTGGGGCATCGTCCTCGGCGAAGTGATCTACACCTTTCCCCACGCCCTGATGATCCTGCTGTCGGCCCTGTCCCTGGCCGATGCGCGGCTGTTCGACGCTGCGTCGAGCATGGGCGCCAGCCCGGCCAAGGCCTTTCGCAGCATTACCTGGCCGGCCACCCGGCAGGCGGTGTTCGCCGCGTTCTGCCTGGTGTTCACCCTGACCATCACCGATTTTGGTGTGCCGGTGGTGGTCGGCGGCGACTATCAGGTGCTGGCGCTGGAAGCCTACAAGGCGGTGGTCGGCCAGCAACAGTTCGGCCGTGGTGCCTTGATCGGCATGGTGCTGTTGCTGCCGGCGCTGTTCAGCTTCGGTGTCGATGCCTGGCTGCGTCGCCGTCATGGCGACTCCATGAGCGGCCGGGCCCAAGTATTCAAACCGGCGCCCTCTCGCGTGAGAGACGGCTGCTACCTGGCGATCGTGCTGCTGATCTGCGCGGCGCTGCTGCTGGTGTTTGGCATGGCGGTGTTCTCGTCGCTGGTGAAGTTCTGGCCCTATAACCTGTCGCTGTCGCTCAACCATTACCAGTTCAACGACACCGCCGGGGGCGGCTGGCTGGCCTACCGCAACAGCCTGACCATGGCCCTGTGCACGGCGCTGATCGGCAGCGCGCTGATCTTCACCGGCGCCTACCTGATGGAGAAGACCCGCTCCCAGCGCGGCCTCAACCTGGCGCTGCGCATGCTCAGCTTCGTGCCGATGGCGGTGCCGGGCCTGGTGCTGGGCCTGGGTTATGTCTTCTTCTTCAACCTCAGCGGCAACCCGCTGCATGTGTTCTACGGCAGCATGACCCTGCTGGTGGTGTGCACCATCGCCCACTACCTGACCACCGCGCAGATGACCGCCACCACCGCGCTGCGCCAGCTCGACGCCGAGTTCGAGGCCGCCGCGCTGTCGCTCAAGGCGCCGCTGTACCGCCATTACCTGCGGGTCACCGTGCCGATCTGCCTGCCGGCGCTGCTGGATATCCTGCGCTACCTGTTCGTCTCGGCCATGACCACCGTCTCGGCGGCGATCTTCCTCTACAGCCCCGACACCATCCTCGCGGCGGTGGCGGTGTTGAACATGGACGACGCCGGCAACGTCGGCGGCGCGGCCGCCATGTCGACCCTGATCCTCTTGACCTCGGCGGGCGTGTCCCTGCTCCTGGCCTGGGCTTCGCGCGGCTTGCTGCGCCGCTCCCAGGCCTGGCGGCAGACCGCGCCCGGCCACTGAATCTGTCCAACCCTCACCTCTGCCCACCACCACAGAAAGGAACCGCACCATGTTCAAGCCCCTGGCTGTTGCCGCTGCTGTCCTCACTGCTTTCAGCATGAACGCCTTTGCCGCGAAGACCGAACTGACGGTCTATACCGCCCTCGAGGCCGAGCAACTGAAGAGCTACAAGCAGGCCTTCGAAGCCGCCAACCCGGACGTGGAAATCAAATGGGTGCGCGACTCCACCGGGATCATCACCGCCAAGCTGCTGGCGGAAAAAGCCCGGCCGCAGGCGGACGCGGTGTGGGGGCTGGCGGCCTCCAGCCTGGCGATCCTCGATCAGCAGGGCATGCTGCAAAGCTATGCGCCGAAGGACCTGGGCAAGATCGGCGGCAACTATCGCGACGCCGCCAACCCGCCGGCCTGGGTCGGCATGGACGTCTGGGCCGCGACCATCTGCTTCAACACCGTCGAGGCGGAAAAGCAGGGCCTGACCAAGCCGGTGAGCTGGCAGGACCTGACCAAGCCTGAGTACAAAGGCAAGATCGTCATGCCTAACCCGGCCTCTTCCGGCACCGGCTTCCTCGACGTCAGCGCCTGGTTGCAGACTTTCGGCGAGAAGCAGGGCTGGCAGTACATGGACGACCTGCACCAGAACATCGGCCAGTACGTTCATTCCGGTTCCAAGCCGTGCAAGCTGGCGGCGGCCGGCGAATTCCCGATTGGCATCTCCTTCGAATACCCGGCCGTGCAGCTCAAGCGCCAGGGCGCGCCGCTGGACATCGTGCTGCCGAAGGAAGGCCTGGGCTGGGAAATCGAAGCCACCGCGGTGATCAAGGGCACCCCTCATGAAGAAGCCGCGAAGAAGCTCGCCGACTTCTCCGCCAGCCCCGCGGCCATGGAGCTGTACAAGGAAAACTTCGCCGTCCTGGCCCAGCCGGGGATCGCCAAGCCGCAGACCGAACTGCCGGCCGACTACGAGCAGCGCCTGATCAAGAACGACTTCGCCTGGGCCTCGAAGAACCGCGACGAGATCCTTGCCGAGTGGCGCAAGCGTTATGACGGCAAGTCCGAGAAGGTCGCCGCCAAGTAATCGACAGCCCCCTGTCGCGGGCCAGCCTCGCTTCTATGGACGTTTCTGTAGGAGCGAGCGGGCGGCGATCCGACTTGCCCGCGATTCGACCTCGCAGAGGTCATCGCCCAAGGACCACACACATGAGCAACCACAACGACCTGCTGATCGTCGGCGCCGGCATCCTCGGGCTGTCCCATGCCTATGCCGCGGCCAAGCGCGGTTTGCGGGTCAAGGTTTTCGAACGCAGCGCCACGCCCCTGGGCGCGTCGGTGCGCAATTTCGGCCAGGCCCTGGTGACCGGCCAGCCGCCTGGGGTGATGCTCGACCTGGCCAGGGCTAGCCGCGGCATCTGGGGTGACTGGGCCGAACTGGCCGGCCTGCCGCTCAAGCGCAAGGGCTCTTACCTGTTCGCCCGCACAGAGGCCGAAGAGCAATTGCTGCAGGCCTTCTGCGCCGGACGCGCGCGCGAACACGGCTACCGTGTCGAACTGCTGCGCGGCGCGGCCTTGAACGATCTGTACGGCGGCCGCTTCCGCCATCATCGCGCGGCGCTGCACGGCCTGGACGACCAGCAGCTGTATTCCCGGGAAGCCATCCCGATGCTGATCGACTACCTGCGCCGCGACCTGGGGGTGGAGTTTCATTTCTCCACCCTGGTGCGCGACATCGAGCCCGGCCAGTTGCACAGCACCGCCGGCAGCTTTCGCGCGGCGCAGATCCTGGTCTGTTCCGGGCATGACTATCAGACCCTGCTGGCCGAGCCGATTGCCGCGCTGGCGCCGCAGGTCTGTCGCCTGCAAATGCTCCGCGCCCGGCCCGAGGTGCAGCTGGACCTGCAACACGCACTGCTCACCGGCCTGAGCTGCGTGCATTACGGCGCCTTTGCCGACTTGCCCGAAGCGGCGGCGGTGCAGGCGCAGATCCTGCGGGACGCGCCGCACCTGCACGAAAACGGCATCCACCTGCTGATCAGTCCGACGCCCTATGGCGAGCTGATCATCGGCGACTCCCACCATTACGGCAGCGATCCCTCGCCGTTCAATGCCGAACAGGTGGACACCTGGATGCTCGAGCTGGCCGAACACACCCTGGGCTGCAAGGTGCAGGTGCTCGAGCGCTGGCAGGGTGTCTATGGGGCCCGCGGCCCGGGGCCGTTCTCGTTCCTGCGCCCGGCCGCCGGGGTCAGCGTGGCCCTGATGCACAGCGGCGTGGGCATGAGCGTCGGTCCGGCCATGGCCGAGGGCAATATCGCCCGTTTGCTGGAGGAAGCCTGATGGGGCCTGAGCAGCGGATCGCCGAGGTGTTCGGCCTGTACGAGCGTTTTGGCGACAGCGACTACATCGGCGAGCCGGTGTCGCAGATCGAACACATGTCCCAGGCCGCGCAACTGGCCATGGCCGAGGGTTTCGACGACGAAGTGGTGCTGGCGGCGTTCTTCCACGATATCGGGCATATCTGCGTGCAGGATGCTGAGAACATGGGCGGTTTCGGCGTGGTCAGCCATGAGCGGCTGGGCGCCGACTACCTGCGCCGCGCCGGTTTCAGCGAGCGTCTGGCGCGGTTGGTGGAGTACCACGTGCAGGCCAAGCGTTACCTGACCTTCAAGGAACCGGGCTACTACGAGCGGCTCAGCCAAGCCAGCCGGCGCACCCTGGAATACCAGGGTGGAGTGATGAGTGCCGAAGAGGCCCGGGCCTTCGAGCAGGACCCGCTGTGCGCGGTCAGCCTGCGCCTGCGCCATTGGGACGAACAGGCCAAGGAGCTGTGGGTGCCGGTGATGGATTTGCAGGTGCTCAAGGACAAGGCGGTGCGGTTGTTGGCGGCCTGATCCGGGTTCTACGGTGCCTGGACCATGGTTATCGCGGGCAAGCCTCGCTCCTACAGAAGAAGGTCGCGCTCTTCTGTAGGAGCGAGGCTTGCCCGCGATGGCGTCGGTGAGAACGACGCTGACCTAATCCTCGACCACCAGCTTCTGCGCCAACACCTCGATCTGCTCCTGGCGCTCCGCCTGGCTCAGCCGCGGCGCCGGGTTGAGGGACGACCACTGCGGATGGGCGCGGGCCTTGTTCAGCGCCTCCGGCAGCTTGCCCTCGCGCCAGCCCTGGTCCTGGGGCGTGGCCAGCTGGATGCTGCCCAGCGCCGCATGACCACGCACATTCAGCGCCTGCACCAGTTGCCGTTGGCGCAGGGCCAACAGGCGCAACACGCTGTCGTCCACGGTCAGCTCGCGCTGGCCCTTGAGCTTGCCCAGCAGGCGGCCGCCGTAGCTGCGGGCGGTTTGCAGCGCGCCGCCGGCAATCGCTCCGGCCAGGGCCGCCGCGCCCAGGGTCAGGCCGCCCACCAGGAGGTCGACGCCGGCCCCGGCCGCCGCGCCGGCGGCAATCCCCCCACCGACCCGCACGCCCAGTTGCTTGAGGGTTTCCGGGTTGAACAGGTCATCGCCCCAGCGTCCGTCGAGCAGCGGCACATCGCTGGCGGCGGCATCCTGCGGGCGGAAGGCGTAGAGCTTGAGCAGCGCCTCGACGCAGCGCTGTTCGCGCTGGCGTACGGCTTTGCGCAGTTCACCGATGGCCTGCTGTTCCTGCTCGACCTCGCTGACTACACTGCGCCGGCAGGCGGCGCAATCGATCAGTAGTTCGGCGATCAGCCGCGCGGCGCTTTGCTGGCGAGCCGCGCGTTGCGCCTGCTGGTCGGCGATCAGGCGTTCCAGCTGCGGCCGCGAGCTTTCCAGAAGCAATGCCAGGCTTTCATACAGCCGCCGCTCGCCGTCCTCCGGCGGCGCCACGCTGTCGAATCGCACCAGCGCGTGCAGACCCAGGCGGGCCAGGGCTTCGCGCCAGTCCGGCTCGCGATGGTTGGCGCTGCTGACGAAATTCAGCACCGGCAGCAGCGGCTTGCCGCAACTGGCGAGGACTTCCAGTTCGTCGCGGTACTTGGCCAGTACCGGCTCGCGGGCATCGATCACATACAGCCCGGCGTCGGAGTCCAGCAGCTGGCGCAGCACCTTGGCTTCCTGTTCGAAACGCTGGCGCGCCTCGCTGCCTTCGAGAAACCGCACCAGGCGGGCCGGGCCGTCCAGTCGCTCGCCTGGGTGCTCCAGGCGTTCCAGGTAGTCGAGCAGGGCGATGGCGTCTTCCAGGCCGGGGGTGTCGTACAGGTCGAGCAGCGGTTCGCCGTCCACCGACAGCCGCGCGCCCTCGACATGGCGGGTGGTGCTGGGGCGATGGGAGACCTCGCCGAAGCCCACATCCCGGGTCAGGGTGCGCAGCAGGGAGGTCTTGCCGACGTTGGTGTGGCCGACCACCGCCAGCTTCAACGGTAGTTTGCGAGGATCAGTCATGCCCGGTCTCCAGCCAGTTCAGCGGCACGCAATCGGCGAACGGCAGCTCCAGTTGTTGCAAGGCCACGTGCCAGTCACC
The DNA here is from genome assembly GCF_003850345.1 of Pseudomonas chlororaphis subsp. piscium. Lineage (NCBI taxonomy): Bacteria > Pseudomonadati > Pseudomonadota > Gammaproteobacteria > Pseudomonadales > Pseudomonadaceae > Pseudomonas > Pseudomonas chlororaphis. The sequence goes on along the minus strand of NZ_CP027707.1, from coordinate 6,647,680 downwards.
CAGGCGTTCGGCATCCAGTGCCTGGCCCGGTGGCGCCTGCAGCAGCCAGACCCGGGTGGCGCTGGCGCTGCGGGCCAACTCGGCGATCAGCGCCAGGCTGCCTCGGTCCGGCGAGCGCCGTGGATCGCAGGCGATGGCCAGGCGCGCCGGCGGAAAGCGGCTCATCTGTTCCAGCAGCTTGTGCCGGGATTCGCGGCTGTCGAGGATGCCGGCGTCTTTCACCGTGGCCGGCAATTGCGGTGGCCAGGGGCGCTGGTCGTCCAGTTCGATGGCCACCAGCAGGGCGCCATCGCTGTCCTGCGCGCTGACGCCGCCTTCGATACGGTGCAGCGAGTCGGGGGCGGCATCGTTGATCCCCAGGCGCTCGCTGCTGGGCATCAGCGCTTCGCGCAGCTGGCTGTAGCCGGGGAGGTTGAGATCCAGTTGCAGGCGCGCCTGCCCACGCTTCCAGCGCCAGCGACAGAACAGCATCAACAGCAGGCGCGGCAGCACGCCGTAAATGATCAGCGAGGCCACCAGCCAGACGGCCCAGGACTGGCGCACCAGCTCGGTGTTGTAAACGTCCCGGGTGCTGGCGTGGATCATCGCCACGGTCGGTGCGCCGAAACCTATGGCACGGGGTATGGCCGCGAGGGCGTTGGTCATTGCCACGAAGGCGTCCGCACCGAGCAGGGTGCTTTCCCAGTAGAACCCGTAGCGCTTGGTGATCAGCAGCATCAGCAGGATCGCCACGGCGCTGAGCAGGGCCAGCAGCCACAGGCCGTTGACCAGGGTGCCGATGGCCCAGCGATTGAGTTTGCGCCGCTGCAGCAACAACAGCAGGGCGGGCGCGAGCTGCGCGGCCTTGGCGTCGCGGGCGAGCTTGGCGCTGAGCCACAGCCACAGGCGGCCGAGGCTGGCGCCCTGTTCGCCGGCGAACAGCAGGCCCAGGGCCCAGCTCAGCAGCAGAAGCAGGTTGAGGCCGAGCAGGCTGCCCAGGGCCCAGAACACATTGACCGGCGTCTGCCCGTTGCCCAGGGCGGCGAAGGCCAGGCCGGCGCCGCTGACGATGGCCAGCAGCGCCAGCAGCATCAGCGCCAGGCGCGCGCCCTGGACCCAGTGGCGCAGGGCGGCGGCCAGGCCGTCACGTTCGGCCAGCCACTGCGCGCGGTATTGGATACGGCTCGCCAGGTCGCCGCCAGCGGTGCGCGCCAGGCGATTGGCTTCCTGGTCCTCCAGGGTGCCGGCGTGTTCTTCACGCAGGCGTACGGCTTCGGTGAGCCAGAGTTTTTCCAGTGGGGTCAGTGCTGTCACGCGTCATTCCGTTGCTCAAATGAGGGGTGAGCATAACCGCTGTCACGCCGATCGGGGTACGTTGCGGGGCATCGAGCCTCTGGTATCCTCGCCGGCATGAAAAAATCTCTCCCTCTCAGCCTGATCGCGGCCCTCGGTGAAAACCGCGTGATCGGCGTCGACAACAGCATGCCCTGGCACTTGCCGGGGGATTTCAAATACTTCAAGGCCACCACCCTGGGCAAGCCGATCATCATGGGTCGCAAGACCTGGGATTCGCTGGGGCGTCCGCTGCCGGGGCGGCTGAATATAGTGGTCAGCCGCCAGGCCGACCTGCGGCTCGAAGGCGCCGAGGTGTACCCGTCGCTGGAAGCCGCGGTGGCGCGTGCCGAGGAATGGGCGCTGGAGCAGGGTGTCGCCGAGCTGATGCTGATCGGCGGGGCGCAGCTGTATGCCCAGGGCCTGGAGCAGGCCGATCGCCTGTACCTGACGCGCGTGGCGCTGAGCCCGGAGGGCGATGCGTGGTTTCCGCAGTTCGACCTGAACCAGTGGCAACTGGTGTCGAACGTGCCGAATCCGCCGGAAGGGGACAAGCCGGCCTACAGCTTCGAGGTGTGGGAGAAGCGTTAAAAGCATCGCGGGCAAGCTCCGCTCCTACGGGGCCGAGGTCGAATCATATGACGTGATCGACCGGGAACCGTAGGAGCGGAGCTTGCCCGCGATGACATTCTAAAGGTCGCAGCCCTTAAGCCTGCGCCAGCTCCGCATGCTCATCGGCATCGAGCTTTTCTTTATCGGTCTGCTGCATGATCTGGCTGGTGATCGCACCGGCGGTCATCGAACCGCTGACGTTCAGCGCGGTACGGCCCATGTCGATCAGCGGCTCCACGGAAATCAGCAGCGCCACCAAGGACACCGGCAAGCCCATGGCCGGCAGCACGATCAGCGCGGCGAACGTCGCGCCACCGCCCACCCCGGCCACACCGGCCGAACTCAAGGTCACTATCGCCACCAGGGTCGCGATCCACAGCGGGTCCAGCGGGTTGATGCCGACGGTCGGGGCCACCATCACCGCCAGCATGGCCGGGTACAGGCCGGCGCAGCCGTTCTGGCCGATGGTCGCGCCGAACGAGGCGGCGAAGCTGGCGATGGACTGCGGAATGCCCAGGCGGCTGGTCTGCGCCTCGATGCTCAGCGGGATGGTCGCGGCGCTGGAGCGGCTGGTGAAGGCGAAGGTCAGCACCGGCCAGACCTTGCGGAAGAAGCGCAGCGGGTTGATCCCGGCCAGCGACACCAGCAGGCCATGAACCACGAACATCAGGCCCAGGCCGATGTACGACACCACCACGAAACTGCCGAGCTTGATGATGTCCTGCAGGTTGGAGCTGGCGACCACCTTGGTCATCAGCGCCAGCACGCCGTAGGGGGTCAGCTTCATTACCAGGCGCACCAGGCGGGTGACCCAGGCTTGCAGCGTGTCGATGGCGTTGACCACTTTCTGGCCCTTGTCGGCGTCGTCCTTGAGCAGTTGCAGGGCGGCGATACCGAGGAAGGCGGCGAAGATCACCACGCTGATGATCGAGGTCGGCTTGGCCCGGGCCAGGTCGGCGAAAGGGTTCTGCGGAATGAACGACAGCAGCAGCTGCGGGATATTCAGGTCGGCGACCTTGCCCGCGTAATCGCTCTGGATCACCTGCAGGCGAGCCATTTCCTGGGTACCGGCCACCAGCCCTTCGGCGGTCAGGCCGAACAGGTTGGTCAGGGCGATGCCGATCACCGCGGCGATGGCGGTGGTGAACAGCAGGGTGCCGATGGTCAGGAAGCTGATCTTGCCCAGGGACGAGGCGTTGTGCAGGCGCGCCACGGCACTGAGGATCGAGGCGAACACCAGCGGGATCACGATCATCTGCAGCAGCTGCACGTAACCGTTGCCCACCAGGTCGAACCAACCGATGGAGGTTTTCAGGACGGGGTTGCCGGCACCGTAGATGCTGTGCAGGGCAACACCGAAGACCACGCCCAGCACCAGCGCCAGCAGGACCTTCTTGGCCAGGCTCCAGGTGGTGTGACGGGTTTGTGCCAGGCCCAGCAGCAAGGCGAGGAACACCAGCAGGTTGAGGATCAGCGGCAGGTTCATTAAGGCTCCGATAAGACTTGTGCCAATCGCTTATGACTGCGATTGCGAACCGGCAAGCCTAACAGCTTGAAATCTAATGAATTAATATCAAAAACGCATTGAGACTGTCGTTTTTGGAATAAGCCGCTGACGCTCAGGCACATGCCGGTGGCGGAATCAGGACGTGGGCGGTCGCCCACAGGCGAGGATTGTCACAGCGATTTGTTAGCGTCGATCTCTTTAAATCAGGGAGAAAACGCCGATGAAACTCGCTCCGAAATTTCTGGTTGCCGCACTCTGCCTGGGCCTTGCCGGCCAGGTTCTCGCCACCGACTTGAAGCACTGGCCCGCGGACCAGGCCAAGCAACTGGACGCGATGATCGCGGCCAACGCCAACAAGGGTAACTACGCGGTGTTCGACATGGACAACACCAGTTACCGCTACGACCTGGAAGAGTCGCTGCTGCCGTTCATGGAGAACAAGGGCCTGATCACCCGCGAGACCCTTGACCCCTCCCTGAAGCTGATGCCGTTCAAGGACACCGCCGAGCACAAGGAAAGCCTGTTCAGCTACTACTACCGCCTCTGTGAAGTCGACGACATGGTCTGCTACCCCTGGGTGGCGCAGGTGTTCTCCGGCTTTACCCTCAAGGAACTCAAGGGCTATGTCGACGAATTGATGGCCTCGGGCAAACCGGTGCCGGCCACTTATTTCGAAGGCGACGTGGTCAAGAACACCGAGATCAATCCGCCGAAAATCTTCACCGGCCAGAAAGAGCTGTACAACAAGCTGATGGAGAACGGCATCGAGGTCTACGTGATGACCGCCGCCTCCGAGGAACTGGTGCGCATGGTCGCGTCCGATCCGAAGTACGGCTACAACGTCAAGCCGCAGAACGTCATCGGCGTGACCACCCTGCTCAAGGACCGCAAGACCGGCGAGCTGACCACCGCGCGCAAGCAGATCACCGCCGGCAAATATGACGAGAAGGCCAACCTCGGCCTGGAACTGACCCCTTACCTGTGGACCCCGGCGACCTGGATGGCCGGCAAGCACGCAGCGATCCTGACCTACATCGACGAGTGGAAAAAACCGGTGCTGGTGGGCGGCGACACCCCGACCAGCGACGGCTACATGCTGTTCCACGATGTCGACGTGGCCAAGGGCGGCATCCACCTGTGGGTCAACCGCAAGGACAAGTACATGGCCCAGATCAACGGCATGATGGCCAAGCACGCCGCGGCCCAGGCCAAGGAAGGGCTGCCGGTGACGGCGGACAAGAACTGGGTGATCGTCAAGCCGGAGGATATCCAGTAACAGTGGACCAGCCTGCGGGAGCCGGCTTCCCGGCGCCTGCAGGTAGCCCTGTCGGGCAAAACTCATATCAATTGCGAAACAATCTCATTCTCTGCTAGCGTGCGCACTTCCTGAACGCCCTGTTCCCCTAAAGGTAGTGTCGTGCCCTCCTGGAATTCGCAGATCGCGCGCCTGTTCGCGGAGCAGAAGAAAGCCCTCGAAGCCTTCGTCACCCGCCGCACCGGCAGCGCTCAGGTGGCCGCAGACCTGACCCAGGAATCTTTCCTGCGCCTGGCGCGCCTGGATTCCGGGGAGAAGATCGACAACCTCCCGGCGTTCCTCTTCACCATTGCCAGCAACCTGGTGCGCGACCACCAGCGTCAGGCCATCCGCCGCGAGCGCCTGGACGGCGGCGAGCCCAGCGAAGAATTGCCCTGCGGCAACCCGGGGGCCGACGAACAATTGGCCGCCTACCAGCAGGAGCAACTGATGCAGGACGCGATCCTGGCGTTGCCCGATGCGACCCGGCGGATCTTCCTGCTCTATCATGTCGACGAATGTTCCTACCGCGAAATCGGCGAGCGCCTGTCGATCAGCCCGCGCAGTGTGGAATACCAATTGCGTCGGGCCCTGATCGACTGCCGTACCTACATCCAGGCGCGGCTGGCCTGCGATAGACAAGGACGTCGGCCATGAACCCCACGTCCGCCGCTGTGGACCCCCTGATGACCCAAGCTGCGCCCACCTCTGAAGAGCTGTTCGCCGAAGCCTGCGGCTGGTATTTCCGCCTCCAGGCCGAAGATGTGACGCCTGCCGAACTGCAAGCCTTTGCCGTGTGGCTGGGGCAGGGTGCTGCCCAGGACGAAGCCTGGCAGGAAGTACAGGTGATGCTCGGCGGCCTGCGGGAGCCGGCGCGGGCCATTCGCCGGGCCGAGCAGGCCGCCTGGCGTCAGCCGGCGCGGCGCTGGCAGCCGTGGGCGTATGCCGCGGCGATGCTGCTGGCGGTGGGGCTGACGCTGCAAAACACGCCATGGCTGGATCGCCTGCGCGCGGACTACGCCACCGGCACCGGGGAGTCGCGCACCATCGAGCTGGCCGACGGTTCCCAGTTGCAACTCAACACCGACAGCGCGATACAGGTGCGCATGAGTGCCGGCGAACGGCAGATCCGCCTGCTGCGCGGCGAGGGGTTCTTCGAGGTGACCCGGGACCCGGCGCGGCCGTTCGTGGTGCAGTCCGGCGATGGTTGGGTGAAAGTGGTGGGTACCCAGTTCAGTGTTGCCCGGCGCGACGAGCAGACGCGGGTGCAAGTGGCCCAGGGCAAGGTCGAGGTCAATGCCGGCAGCGGCGCGCCGGTGTACCTGGAACCGGGACGGGCCGTGGAGTTTCAGGGCCAGCGGCTGGCCGACGTCCATGGCTTCGACCCCGCCAGCGGGTTTGCCTGGCGTCAGCGGCAACTGGTGTTTCGCCAGCAGCCGCTGTCGGAAGTGGTCAGCGAGTTGAACCGCTACTGGCCCGGCAAGACCCTGGTGCTTGGCGACGACCTGCGCAAGCGCGTGGTGTCCGGTGTGTTTGAAATCGACAAGCCTGACGCGGTGATCAAGGCGCTGGAATACACCCTCAACCTGCGTGCCGAGCATTACACCCCGTATCTGCTGGTGCTGCGCGAGGGCAAGGCGTCCTAGGGTGCAATCTTTTTCAAAAAACTTTCAGGGTTTCTCCGCAAGCGGTCGTCCTTGATCACTGAGGCGCGAATAGTAAGCACTCTCAAGTAGTGCGGCGCCCGATCACTGACTTTTGCCCCGGGGAGCACCATCCATGGCACACCGATTTGCCGCACGGCCCTTGCTGACACTGGCCATTTCCTTGGCCTGCGGCACTGCGCCGATCCATCTGCAGGCTACCGAGACCACCCAGGCCCAGGCGTATCGTTTCGATATCCCGGAGCAATCTCTGGATGGTGCGCTGGCAGCCTTTTCGGCGGTGACGCGGATTCAAGTGCTGGTCTCCGGTGAGCTGACCCAGGGTGTGGTTTCGCCCGGCGTCAGTGGCCATCTGGGCCAGCGCGAAGCCTTGGGCCTGCTGCTGGGCGGCACGGGCCTGAGCGCGGCCTTTATCAATGCCGACACCGTGACCCTGGAAAAACGCGTGGCTTCGGGTTCGGCGCTGGAAGTCGGGGCAACCACCATCCGCTCGGAGCGCCTGGGGGCGACCACCGAGGGCAGCGGGTCCTACACCACCGGAGCGGTGACGCTGGGCAGGGGCGAGCAGCGGCTCAAGGACATTCCGCAATCGGTCAGCGTCATGACCCGCAAGCAGATGGATGACCAGAACACCACCAAGCTCTCCGAAGTGGTGAAACGCACCCCTGGCCTGACCGCGACCAAATCGCCAGGCCCCGGCATGTTCATCTTCTCCCGTGGGTTCGAGCTCGGCACCTTGCAATATGACGGTGTGCCGATCCCGCGTAATACCTACACGCTGGGCAGCTACCTCACCGAGAACATGGCGACCTACGACCGTGTGGAGACCCTGCGCGGCCCCGCCGCCCTGCTGCAAGGTGCCAACAGCCCCGGGGGCACCATGAACCTGGTGCGCAAGCGCGGCGGCATGGCGCCGGCGGTGACCATCACCGCCAAGGCCGGCTCCTGGGACCACTACGGCACGCAGGTCGATGCCGGCGGCCCGCTCAATGCCGAGGGCACCTTGCGTGGCCGCTTCGTGGCGGACTACGACACCAGCAATTCGTTCGTCGACTACGCCGGTAGCTGGAACCAGACCTTCTACGCCGCCGTCGACTATGACTTCACCCCTGACACCACCGTCGGCGTGGGCATCAGCAACCAGAAGGGCCATGCCCGGCCTAACTTCATGTCGTTGCCCCGTTATGCCAATGGCAACGATATCGGCCTGTCGCGCTCGACCTTTGTCGGCGCCAGCTGGAACCGCAGCGTCAACAACCAGACCCAGGTGTTCGCCGACCTGGAGCATCGCTTCAACGACGACTGGAAGTTGAAAGCGGCGCTGGTGGCCATGGATGAACACAACGACGCGACCTACCAGGCGACATGGGACGAAGTCCCCAATCCCGGCACGGCCGGCAACATCCGTTATGTGGACTGGGTCACTGACTTCAATACCAAGAGCCGGGGGGTGGACGTCTACGTCAATGGCAAGTTCGAGGGCCTGGGTTTCCAGCAGGAACTGGTGCTGGGCGCCAACTATTCCAAGCTCACCACCGATGACCTGTGGGCGCGGGATGCAACGGACGGCGCGGATATTTTCAATATCGACCATCACCGTTCGCAGCGGGACAAATACCAGCTGTTCCAGGAAGGTTCCGGCTCCAAGAGCTGGTATGACATTCGCCAGAAGGGCATCTACGGGACCTGGCGGGTGAGGGTGCTGGACCCGCTGACCCTGGTCGTGGGTGCTCGCACCAGTTGGTATGACTATTCCTATATTGGTCAGAGTGGTTTCCAGGGTGTGTACGGCAATCCTTCCGAAAGCACCACGCAGACCACCGGCCGGGTCACGCCGTACGCAGGCCTGCTGTATGACCTCAATGACCAATGGTCGGCCTACGCCAGCTACGCCGATGCCTTCGAGCCGCAAACCAACCTGACCACCTCTGGCGGCTTGCTCAAGCCCATCGAAGGCAAGAATTATGAGCTGGGGATAAAGGGTGAACTGGCGGACGGCCGGCTGAATACCTCTTTTGCCATTTTCCGCTACGACCAGGAAAACCGTGGGGTCCAGGACCTGCAAGGGCCGATGAACTGCGGCGGTTGGTACTGTTCCGTTGCTTCGGGCAAGGTTCGCAGCCAGGGTTTTGAAGCCACGTTGAGCGGTGAAGTGCTACCGGGTTTGCAACTGGCGTCCAGCTATACCTACAACACCACCAAGTTCCTCAAGGACGACACCTACGAAGGCAAGGTCTTCAGTACCTGGACTCCCAAGCACCAGCTCAAGGTCTGGGGCGATTACCAGTTGCCGGGTGACTGGCAGAAAGTCAGCGTCGGTGCCGGCGTGACCGCGCAAAGCAGTACCGAAGCCTATGACCGCAACTTCAGCGTGCCCGGCAACGCCCTCTGGGATTCGCGAGTGGCCTACAAGATCGACCAGGAATTCACCGTGGCGGCGAACCTGAACAATATGTTCGACAAGAAGTACTACATCCCTGCGTACAACGCGATCTGGGGCAGCAACTACTACGGCGACCCACGCAATGTGATGTTTACCCTGACCTATACACCGCAGTTCTGATTCGACCAGGCAAAAAAAATGCCCCGCACTTGGCGGGGCATTTTCATTCAGCAGCCGAGGATCACAGGTCGTCGAGCATTGCCTTGTTGCGCACCGCGCCCTTGTCGGCGCTGGTGGCCAGCAGGGCGTAGGCTTTCAGGGCGGTGGTTACCTTGCGTGGGCGTTTTTCCACCGGCTTCCAGCCTTTCTTGTCCTGCTCGACACGGCGGGCAGCCAGTTCTTCGTCGCTGACCAACAGGTTGATCGAGCGGTTCGGAATGTCGATCAGCACCTTGTCGCCGTCCTGAACCAGGCCGATGGCGCCGCCCGCGGCAGCTTCCGGCGAAGCGTGGCCGATGGACAGGCCCGAGGTGCCGCCGGAGAAGCGGCCGTCGGTCAGCAGGGCGCAGGCTTTGCCCAGGCCCTTGGACTTCAGGTAGGAGGTCGGGTAGAGCATTTCCTGCATGCCCGGGCCGCCTTTCGGGCCTTCGTAGCGAATGATGACGATGTCGCCTTCCTTCACTTCGTCGGCGAGGATGCCGCGTACCGCGCTGTCCTGGCTTTCGAAGATCTTCGCGTTGCCTTCGAAGACGTGGATCGACTCGTCGACGCCGGCGGTCTTCACCACGCAGCCGTCCAGGGCGATGTTGCCGTACAGCACAGCCAGGCCGCCTTCTTTCGAGTAGGCGTGCTCGACGCTGCGGATGCAGCCGTGTTCACGGTCGTCGTCGAGGCTCGGCCAGCGGGTCGACTGGCTGAACGCGGTCTGGGTCGGGATGCCGGCCGGGCCCGCCTTGAAGAAGTGGTGCACCGCTTCGTCGTTGGTCTGGGTGATGTCCCACTTGGCGATGGCTTCTTCCATGCTGCGGCTGTGCACGGTCGGCAGGTCGGTGTGCAGCAGGCCGCCGCGGGCCAGGGAACCGAGGATGCTGAAGATGCCGCCGGCGCGGTGCACGTCTTCCATGTGGTACTTCTGGATGTTCGGCGCCACCTTGCACAGTTGCGGCACGCTGCGGGACAGGCGGTCGATGTCGCGCAGGTCGAAATCGATCTCGGCTTCCTGGGCGGCGGCCAGCAGGTGCAGGATGGTGTTGGTCGAACCGCCCATGGCGATGTCGAGCATCATGGCGTTTTCGAACGCCTTGAAGTTGGCGATGTTGCGCGGCAGCACCGACTCGTCGTTCTCGCCGTAGTAGCGCTTGCACAGCTCGACGATGGTGCGGCCGGCCTGCAGGAACAGCTGTTCGCGGTCGCTGTGGGTGGCCAGGGTCGAACCGTTGCCCGGCAGGGCCAGGCCCAGGGCCTCGGTCAGGCAGTTCATCGAGTTGGCGGTGAACATGCCGGAGCAGGAACCGCAGGTCGGGCAGGCGCTGCGCTCGTACTCGGCAACCTTCTCGTCAGAAGCGCTGGAGTCGGCGGCGATCACCATGGCGTCGACCAGGTCGAGGCCGTGGGAGGCGAGCTTGGTCTTGCCGGCTTCCATCGGGCCGCCGGAGACGAAGATCACCGGGATGTTCAGGCGCAGGGCGGCCATCAGCATGCCGGGGGTGATCTTGTCGCAGTTGGAGATGCAGACGATGGCGTCGGCGCAGTGGGCGTTGACCATGTACTCCACGGAGTCGGCGATGATCTCGCGGCTCGGCAGCGAATACAGCATGCCGTCGTGGCCCATGGCGATGCCGTCATCCACGGCGATGGTGTTGAATTCCTTGGCCACGCCGCCGGCGCGTTCGATTTCGCGGGCGACCAGCTGGCCCAGATCCTTGAGGTGCACGTGGCCCGGTACGAACTGGGTGAAGGAGTTGGCAATGGCGATGATCGGCTTCTTGAAGTCGTCATCTTTCATCCCCGTGGCGCGCCACAGTGCGCGGGCGCCGGCCATGTTGCGGCCGTGGGTGGATGTTTTCGAGCGGTAATCAGGCATGGAGCACTCCGGGCGGCTAATCAGGTAACAAATGGGGAGTGAGCTTCTATTGACCTCTGGAACACTCAGAAATGGCCGTGTGTCCTGAAGCTGCCGATGACGCCGCGGGATCGCCGCGCGCCTCAGCCTGAGCTCATAAACCCGCCGGGGGATGACTGGCGATGAATCTCGCGATTCTACACCGCTGGCGCCAGGAAGGAATGCCGTGGCCGCTCTACGGCGTCGATTGCCTGGAGAACGAATCGGGCAGCCGGCGATCAGGGACTGGTTTAGACTCGCCGGCCTTCGATCACCTTCCAATGGAGCTGGAATGTCCGCGACGCTGCGATCCTTGAGGTTCTACTTTTTTGTTGGCCTGGCGCAGGGCCTGCTGCTGATGTGGGCCGTCCTTTACAGCGGCTTGTCCGGTGTCGCCATGGCCGCGTTGGCTGCTGCCCTGCTGGCGGGCGGCGGGCTGCTGCAACTGCTGGCCGAACAGCGACGCCAGCCGCGGACCTGGATCGCGATGCTGCTGGTGGCGTTGGGTGCGGCGGGGCTGGTGTGGGCCTGCCGTGGTCTGCCCTTCACCCTTGGCGTGGGGTTCGGCGTGATGGCCGGCTTGCTGCTGATGACCCTGCTCGGTGCCACGCTGCTGCAGGGGCGTGACGATCTGTGGCGACGGCTGCTCGGCAACGGCGCCTGGGTGCTGCTGGCTCTGCCAATGCCCTGGCTGGCGCAGTGGCTGTTCAAGCTATGGATTCAGCACCGTCACCTCGACCCCTTCAAGAGCGGGTTGCTGTCCCTGGCGTTTTTTGCCGCGCCGACCCTCGCATTCTCCGGCGCCATGTTCCTCGGCTCTTTATGGCGCGCGCGCCGTCGGGCACAGGTCGCTTGAGCGCTGAGGCTTGGGTGAGGAGGTGGGGGCAATCGGTTTGGGCGCCCCTTGCCGCAGGGGGTAAGGGGCGTCCAGTCAGGCTCAGCTGTTAGGCAGCAGGCGGCAGGTGATGCTCTTGATGTAGCGGGTTTCCGGGATGGCCGGGTGCACCGGGTGGTCCGGGCCCTGGCCGCCGCGTTCCAGCAGCTGGATATTGCGGTCCAGGTGGCGGGCGCTGGTGAGCAGAATGTTCTGCAGGTCGTCTTCCGGCAGGTGCATCGAGCACGAAGCGCTGACCAGGATGCCGTCCTTGCTCAGCAGGCGCATGGCCTGTTCGTTCAGGCGGCGGTAGGCGCCTTCGCCGTTCTTCAGGTCTTTCTTGCGTTTGATGAAGGCGGGCGGGTCGGCCACGATCACGTCGAAACGCTCTTCGGCGGCCTTGAGTTCTTTCAGGGCCTCGAACACGTCGCCTTCGATGCAGGTGACTTTCTCGGCGATGCCGTTCAACGCAGCGTTGCGCTCAACGCCATCGAGGGCGAAGCCCGAGGCATCGACACAGAACACTTCGCTGGCACCGAAGGCGCCGGCCTGCACGCCCCAGCCACCGATGTAGCTGAACAGGTCCAGCACGCGCTTGCCCTTGGCGTAAGGCGCCAGACGGGCGCGGTTCATGCGGTGGTCGTAGAACCAGCCGGTTTTCTGGCCTTCCATCACCGGGGCCTCGAACTTCACGCCGTTCTCTTCCAGGGCGACCCACTCCGGCACCAGGCCGAACACGGTTTCCACGTAGCGGTTGAGGCCTTCGGCGTCACGCGCGGCGGAGTCGTTCTTGAACAGGATGCCGCTTGGCTTGAGGACCTGGACCAGGGCGGCGATCACGTCGTCCTTGTGCTGTTCCATGGTCGCCGAAGCCAGTTGCACGACGAGGATGTCGCCGAAACGGTCGACCACCAGGCCCGGCAGCAGGTCGGAGTCGCCGTAGACCAAGCGGTAGAACGGCTTGTCGAACAGGCGCTCGCGCAGCGACAGGGCCACGTTCAGGCGGTGCACCAGCAGCGACTTGTCCAGCACCAGCTTGGCGTCGCGCGACAGCAGGCGGGCGCAGATCAGGTTGTTCGGGCTCATGGCGACGACGCCCAGCGGCTTGCCGCCGGCGGCTTCCAGCACTGCCTGGTCGCCTGCCTTGAAGCCGTGGAGTGGGGTGGCGGCTACATCGATTTCGTTGCTGTAGACCCACAGGTGGCCGGCGCGCAGGCGGCGATCGGCGTTGGCTTTGAGGCGCAGGCTTGGCAGGGACATGACGTCGCTCCGGAAAAAAGAGCGGGAGTATAACGTGTTGCGCTCGCCGAGAGGCTGGCGAGTGGATATGCGGTGACAGGGCAGGCCAGCCATGGATATCCCGCGCCTGGCCCGGCGTTGCCCTGGGGCGCCCGTTGTAAAGTTCCTTTCGGGTGGCCATGGGCGCCTTTTAAAGGGTTAGAATCGCCGCCTAGTCCAGAGTACGTATTTATGTCCCAAGAGCTTTCCGCCGAACAGATTCAACAGGCCCTGCAAGGTATCAGCGTGCCGCCCCAACCGCAGATCATGGTGGATTTGCAGATGGAGCAGTACATGCCCGACCCCGACCTGGAAGTGATCGCGCGGCTGATCTCCCAGGACCCGGGCCTTTCCGGCGCCCTGCTGAAAATCGTCAACTCGCCGTATTACGGGCTGAGCAACAAGATCGCCTCGATCCAGCGCGCGGTGAACCTGCTGGGCAGCCGTTCGATCATCAACCTGATCAACGCGCAGTCGATCAAGGGCGAGATGAGTGACGAAACCATCGTCACCCTCAACCGTTTCTGGGACACCGCCCAGGACGTGGCGATGACCTGCCTGACCCTGGCCAAGCGCACCGGCTCGCAGGCGGTCGACGAGGCCTACGCCCTGGGGTTGTTCCACGATTGCGGCGTGCCGCTGATGCTCAAGCGCTTCCCCGACTACATGACGGTGCTGGAAGAGGCCTACGCCAGTGCGAGCCCCGAGAACCGGGTGGTGGATACGGAAAATCGGGTGTTCAATACCAACCACGCGGTGGTCGGTTATTACACGGCCAAGTCCTGGCGCCTGCCGGAGCACGTGACCAACGCCATCGCCAATCACCACAACGCCCTGGCGATCTTCAGCGACGAGTCGTCGCGCAACAGCCAGCTGAAGAACCTGCTGGCGATCCTGAAAATGGCCGAGCATATCTGTGCGTCCTACCGGGTGCTGGGCAATCAGGTCGATGATCATGAATGGAACAGCATCGGCCATCTGATCCTCGATTACGTCGGCCTGTCCGACTACGACTTCGAGAACCTCAAGGAAACCGTGCGCGAACTGGGCGCGCACTGATTCCCGACCACGTTATAGAGAACACGAGGCGCACATGCCTGAATTACCGGAAGTGGAAACCACCCGGCGCGGTATCGCGCCGCACCTGGAAGGGCAGCGCGTCAGCCGCGTGATCATGCGCGAGCGGCGCCTGCGCTGGCCGATTCCGGAAGACCTCGATGTGCGCCTGTCCGGCCAGCAGATCGTCAAGGTCGAGCGCCGCGCCAAGTACCTGTTGATCAATGCCGAAGTCGGCACCCTGATCAGTCACCTGGGCATGTCGGGCAACCTGCGTCTGGTGGAGGTCGGCCTGCCGGCGGCCAAGCATGAGCATGTGGACATCGAGCTGGAGTCCGGCCTGGCCCTGCGCTACACCGACCCGCGGCGCTTTGGCGCGATGCTCTGGAGCCTCGACCCGCTCCATCACGAGCTGCTGATCCGCCTGGGGCCGGAGCCGCTGACCGACCTGTTCGACGGCGAACGCCTGTATCAGCTGTCGCGGGGGCGTTCGATGGCGGTCAAGCCGTTCATCATGGACAACGCGGTGGTGGTGGGGGTGGGCAATATTTACGCGACCGAAGCGCTGTTCGCCGCCGGCATCGACCCGCGTCGCGAAGCCAAGGGGATTTCCCGGGCGCGCTACCTGAAGCTGGCGATCGAGATCAAGCGCATCCTGGCCGCGGCCATCGAGCGCGGCGGTACCACCTTGCGCGACTTTATCGGCGGCGACGGGCAGCCGGGCTATTTCCAGCAGGAGCTGTTCGTCTACGGGCGCGGCGGGGAACACTGCAAGGTCTGTGGCACGGGGCTGCGCGAGATCAAGCTGGGGCAGCGTGCGAGCGTGTATTGCCCTAAATGCCAGAGCTGAAAAGCATCGCGGGCAAGCCTCGCTCCTACCAGCTCTGGTGAACCGTAGGAGCGAGCGGGCGGCGATCCGACTTGCCCGCGATAACGTCCTTGCAGACAACGTCAGGCTTCAAGCCTTACCGGTGATCTTCCGGTACTTGGCCATCAACTCTTCTTCGGTTTCCGGGTGGGCCTCGTCCAGTGGGATGCAATCCACCGGGCAGACCTGCTGGCATTGCGGCTCGTCATAGTGGCCGACACATTGGGTGCACAGGTTCGGGTCGATCACGTAGATCTCTTCGCCTTGAGAGATCGCGGCGTTCGGGCACTCGGGTTCGCAGACGTCGCAATTGATGCAGTCGTCGGTGATGATCAGGGACATGGGGCACTCCGGCCGGGGCGGCGGGCCCAGGCATTTGAAAAACCAATGGCGCAATTGTGCCGCATTGGCGAGCGCAGTGCACGCGGGCTCGATGGGAGGAGCGTTTGCAGGGTGACTGCGCGGAAGCCGGCGTGGGCTCCCGCGGGGGTTATTTCTTGAAGCGCAGGGTCAGGGCGTCGGCCACGGCCGGATGCACGAACTTGCTGATATCGCCGCCCAATGCCGCGATTTCCCGGACCAGGGTCGAGGAAATGAACGAATAACGCTCTGACGGCGTGAGGAACAGGCTTTCCACGTCCGGCGCCAGTTGGCGGTTCATGTTGGCCAGCTGGAATTCGTATTCGAAGTCCGAAACCGCCCGCAGCCCCCGCAGGAAGACATTGGCGTTCTGCTCCTTGGCGAAATGCGCCAGCAGCGTGGAAAAACCGACGACTTCAACGTTCGGCAGATGCTTGGTGACCTCGCGAGCCAGTTCCACACGCTGTTCCAGGGGGAAAAGCGGGTTTTTCTTCGGGCTGGCGGCGACGGCGATGATCACATGATCGAACAGGCGCGAGGCGCGTTCGACCAGATCGCCATGGCCCTTGGTAATAGGGTCGAAGGTACCTGGGTACAACACTCGGTTCATCGCGTCGTCCTGGCGGGAGTCCGTTGGGGAGTCGGATGGTATCGCAGCCTTTCCGGTCGGCCAAGTCGCCTGTAACGGAAGAAAGCACTATAGACGACGAAAATAAGCGGCGTTTTCACCCGCTTTTCAGCCGTTCGGCCAAGGCCGTGGCCAGTTGCGCGGTCAGGCCGTAGACCGACAATTGGGGGTTGGCGCCGATACTGGTGGGGAACAGCGAACCGTCGTGGATCGACAGATTAGCCAGTTGGTGATGGCGGCCCAGGCTGTCGGCGACGGCGTTTTTCGGGTCTTCGCCCATGGCGCAACCGCCCATCACATGGGCGCTGCCCAGGCGAGTGCGGTACAGCGCAAGGTTCAGGCCGTCGATCAGTGTCCTGGCCTCGGCCAGGGTCTTCACGTAGCGGGCATCGCTGTGCATCGGCATGACCGCCCTGGCACCACCGGCGAACTGGATCTCCGCCATGCTGTGAAAGGCCCGACGCACGCCGTCCCAGGCGTAATCCGAGACCTGATAGTCGAGCACTGGCGAGCCGTCGCCGCGCAGTTCCACGCTGCCGCCGCTGCTGTCCGGGTGAAAACCGTCGCGCAGCAGCGCGAGCATGGCGTGGGTGTGGGGCAGTTGCTGCATGTTCAGGGCGCTCTGCGGGCCGAAACCGCCGAGCAGGGTAGCAGCCAGTGCCGGTTGCAGCGGCGGCACCTCGAGCTTGTAGGACATCTTGCCGGTGGTGCCGTCCTGCCATTGGAAATGATCGGAGTAGATCGACTGCGGCGCGCCGTAGAAGGGGTTGATCACCTGGTCGAACTGCCCGGCGGAGAAGTTCACCAGGTGCAGGAAGGTGCGTTTGCCCAGGCGTTTGTGCGGGTCGGCGGCGTCGGAGCGCAGCAGCAGGGCCGGGCTGTTGATCCCGCCGCCGGCCAGCACGTAGTGCCGGGCCTTGACCTTGATGGTGCGCCCGGTGGGCGCCACGCAGCGTTCGTCCATGGCCAGGCAGAGCAGGCTCTCGACCTGGTCGCCCTTGATCTGCAGGCGCTCGGCGCGGGTCAGGTACAGCAGCTCGCCGCCTTTCTCCAGGGTCGCGGGAATGGTGGTGACCAGCATCGACTGCTTGGCGTTGGTCGGGCAGCCCATGCCGCAATAGCCGAGGTTCCAGCAGCCGCGCACGTTGCGCGGGATCACGTGCCAGCTGTAGCCGAGCTTCTCGCAGCCGATCCTGATCACATCGTTGTTGGCGTTGGGCGGCATGATCCACGGGGCGACGCCCAGGCGTTGCTCCATCTTCGCGAACCAGGGCGCCATCTCGGCCGGGCTGTGGCCTTTGACGTCGTGTTCCTTGGCCCAGTGCTCCAGGGTCGGCTCGGGGGTACGGAAGCTGGAGGTCCAGTTGATCAGGGTGGTGCCGCCGACCGCGCGGCCTTGCAGGATGGTGATGGCGCCATCCTTGCTCATGCGGCCGATGCCTTCCTGATAGAGATTGGCGTAGGCCTGGTCCTCGAGCATCTTGAAGTCGTCGCTGGTCTTGAGCGGCCCTTCTTCGATCAGCAGCACCTTGTAGCCGGCGGCGCTGAGGATCTCGGCAGTGGTGCCGCCGCCCGCGCCGCTGCCGATGATGGCGACATCCGCTTCGAGGGTCAGGTCCTCCTGCAATTGCGAGCCGTTGTAGGTTTTCCAGCCTCGGGCCAGGCCTTCGCGAAACAGATCGGGTACGGGCATATCAGGCGCTCTCTTGTTGTTCTGTATTTCTGTAGTCGCTGCCGCGGGGGGCGTTGTCAGATCCTGGGCGGCCCGGGATAACCGCAATGGGCCCAGGATTCGGGGCAGCTGTACCAGGCCATCATCACCAGTTGCAGCAGGGACGCGTGGCCTATGCGCAGCAGGCTGAGGGAGCTGTTTTCCCAGCGTTCGAGGAAGTGTCGGATATCCTCGGCGCTGGCGCTTTCCCAGCTGCCCCAGATGCCGGTCAGGGGGCCGCGCGTGATACCCATGCCCAGCACGTCGAACAGCTGGCGGGTGAGCTTGAGCATTTCCGGCGACAGATGGTCGAGGCTGTGATCCAGGCTTTTCAGGGCGGCGTCGAGCGCCGTCGGCAGTTTCTCGGCGGCCACGGCGCCGTCGAGCATGACCGGGATCAGCGCCCGCAGCACCGGCAGGTCGCTGCTGCGCAATGCGGCAAAGCCGCTGGCTGCGGTACTGGACGAGCAGCCGCTGAGGCTGGCGCCGATACCGGCGGTGGTCAGGAACGCGCTGGCGCACAGGCCGATTTTCAACAGGCCACGGCGCGACAGTACGGGTGCTGCAGGCAGGCTGGGAGTCATTATTGTTATTACCCGGCAAATGGTCTGGTTAGCGGATGAACAGCTTCTGGATCAGCTTCTGGATCGGTTTGCCATAGGGCGGGTAGATCAGCCGCGCGGCATTCAGGCGCTGTTTGCTCAGCACGCCCTTGGCCTTGCTGAAGGTCAGGAAGCCTTCGTGACCGTGGTAATGGCCCATGCCCGAGTGGCCGATGCCGCCGAACGGCATGTCGTCCTGGGCGACGTGTAGCAGGGTGTCGTTGAGGCAGACCCCGCCCGAGTGGGTTTCGTTGAGTACCCGGTTCTGTTCGGCCTTGTCGTAGCCGAAGTAGTAGAGCGCCAGGGGGCGAGGGCGCTGGTTGATATAGGCGAAGGCCTGGTCCAGCCCGGTGTAGGGCACGATCGGCAGGATCGGGCCGAAGATCTCATCCTGCATCACCGTCATGTCGTCGCTGACATTGAGCATCAGGCTGTGGCCCATGCGCCGTTCCTGGTTCTCCTCGAACAGCGGGATCAGCAGCGCGCCCTTGCTGGTGGCGTCGCTGATGTAGCTGTTCAGGCGCGCCAGTTGCCGCGGGTTGATGATCGCGGTGTAGTCGGGGTTGTCGACCAGGGTTGGGAAGAAACCACGGACCACCTGGCGATAGGCATCGACGAAGGCGCCGACGCGGTGTTCCGGGACCAGCACGTAATCCGGGGCGACGCAGGTCTGGCCGGCATTCATGGTCTTGCCGAAGGCGATGCGTTCGGCGGCGTCCTTGAGCGGTACGTCGTCGGAAACGATGGCCGGGGACTTGCCACCCAGCTCCAGGGTCACCGGGGTCAGGTTTTCCGCGGCGGCGCGCATCACATGCTTGCCGATGCTGGTGGCGCCGGTGAACAGCAGGTGATCGAAGGGCAGCCGGGAGAAGGCCGCGCCCACGTCGGCTTCGCCCAGCACCACGGCGACCAGGTCCTCGGGGAACGCCTTGGCCAGCAGGCGCTTGAGCAGCAGGCCGGTGGCGGGGGTCGATTCGCTGAGCTTGAGCAGTACCCGGTTGCCGGCGGCGAGCGCGCCCACCAGCGGGCCGATGGCCAGGTACAGCGGGTAGTTCCACGGCACGATCACTCCGACCACGCCCAATGGCTGGTAGACGACCTTGGCTGAGGCCGGTTGAAAGGCTACGCCGACTTTGCGCCGCGAAGGCTTCATCCAGCCCTTGAGGTGTTTGCTGGCGTAGTGGATGCCATGCAGGCTGGGCATGATTTCGGCGAGCAGGGTTTCGTCGGCGCTGCGATGGCTGAAATCTTCGCTGATGGCATCGATCAGGGCCTGGCGTTCGCTATCGAGCAGGTCGCGCAGGCTCTTGAGCCATTGCTGGCGCTGGGCGGCCGGTGGCATGGGGTTAGCCGCGAAGGCCTGGCGCTGGGCGGCGAACAGACGGTGGAGCTCATCCAGCTGCTGGTGGGCTTCCGGCAAGTAGGCGATTTCGGCAGACATGGGCGGCTCCGGTTTTTATGGGGTGGAGGATTTTTAGAGTTTATACTCTAAAATGTCAAATGACATCCCGGGCCAGCTTTGATTTATCCCGTTGGGGATAGGTCGTAAGATGCCGGGCAACGCCTTCTCGATTAAAGCCCACGCTCATGGCCCCACGCATAAAAACCCGCGAACGTATCGTCCAGAACAGCCTGGAGCTGTTCAACCAGCAAGGCGAACGCAGTGTCAGCACCAACCACATTGCCGCCCACATGGAGATTTCGCCGGGCAACCTGTATTACCACTTCCCCAACAAGCAGGCGATCATCGCCGTGCTGTTCTGCGAGTACGAAGCCCTGGTCGACAGCTTCCTGCGCCTGCCCCAGGGCCGCACCGTGACCGTGGAGGACAAGCGCTATTACCTGCAGGAGCTGCTGGCCGCCATGTGGCGCTATCGCTTCCTGCACCGCGACCTGGAACACCTGCTCGACAGCGACGCCGAACTGGCCGCCCGTTATCGACGCTTCTCCCAGCGCTGCCTGATCCACGGCACGGCGATCTACGCCGGTTTCGTCGAGGCCGGCATCCTCAGGATGGACAAGGTGCAGATCGAGTCCCTGACCCTCAATGCCTGGATCATCCTCACCTCCTGGGTGCGTTTTTTGTGCACCACCCGGGAAAACTCCGCGCACCTGAGCGAAGAAGCCATCAAGCGCGGCGTGTATCAGGTGCTGGTGCTGGAAGCCGGATTCGTCACCGACCACGCCCGGGAGGCAGTCGACGCGCTGTACGACGAGTTTTACGTGCCCCTGGCGCAAGCCCTGGAAGAAGTGCAGTAGGATCTGGATCAAGTCATCGTTCAATTACTGGAGCCCGTCATGCCCATCGCGCAACTGATCAGTCCACAGCAATTGGCCGCTCGCCTGGAGCAGCCCGGGCTGGTGATTCTCGATTGTCGTTTTGCCCTGGAAGACCCGGATTACGGCCAGCGCAGTTATGCCGGAGGGCATCTGGCCGGCGCGCATTTTGCCGACCTGGAGCGCGATCTCAGTGGCCCGGTGGTCAAGGGCGTGACCGGGCGCCATCCGCTGCCCGAACCGGTGACGCTGATCGCCCGCCTGCAGGCCTGGGGCATCGACGCCGACAGTGACATCGTGCTTTACGACGACGGCCCCGGCGCCTATGCCGCCCGGGCCTGGTGGCTGTTGGCCTGGCTGGGCAAGCGCGATGGTGTGTTCATTCTCGATGGCGGCCTGA
The DNA here is from genome assembly GCF_003850345.1 of Pseudomonas chlororaphis subsp. piscium. Classification (NCBI taxonomy): domain Bacteria; kingdom Pseudomonadati; phylum Pseudomonadota; class Gammaproteobacteria; order Pseudomonadales; family Pseudomonadaceae; genus Pseudomonas; species Pseudomonas chlororaphis. Next base: position 6,626,754 of record NZ_CP027707.1, on the reverse strand, counting down.
AAGCTTGGCACGCCGCGGGCTTGCCGTTGAGCCTGGATCCGCCGACCAATGTTCTCGGCCACTTCACTGGCCAGCCCGACAAATCCCTGCTGCTGAGTGCCGAGCAACTGCAAAAACGCCTCGGCCAGCCGACCCTGACCCTGCTCGACGCCCGCGGCCAGCCACGCTTTCGCGGCGAAGTGGAACCGATCGACCCGGTGGCCGGGCATATCCCCGGCGCGCAATGCGCGGCCTTCACCGACAACCTGGGCAGCGACGGCCGTTTTCTGCCGGCCGACCAGCTCAAGAAGCGCTTTGCCGCGAAGCTGGGCGAGCGTTCGCCGACCGAGCTGGTGGCGTACTGCGGCTCGGGCGTGACCGCCTGTCACAACCTGTTCGCCCTGTGCCTGGCCGGTTATCCCCTGGGCAGCCTGTATGCCGGCTCCTGGAGCGAGTGGATCACCGATCCGCAGCGCGCGGTCGCCACGGGCGACTGAACCCCCTCACCGTAGGAGCGAAGCTTGCTCGCGAAAAATGGCCCAGGCGGCGCGGTTCGGCAGAAAGAACGCAGCGCCTGGATCGCGAGCAATCGAGCGTCGACCAGCTGCTCCTACAGAAGACAGGCGTTGTCTCAGAGGGACTGGCGGGCGCTGCGATAGGCCGCCGGCCCCACGCCGTAGACCTGCTTGAACTGCCGGCTCAGATGGCTCTGGTCGGCGAACCCCAATTGTGTCGCCACTTCCAGCGGCAGGCAGCCGTCGCGCAGCAGTGCCCGGGCCTGGGCGATGCGTTGTTGCATCAGCCAGGTGTGCGGCGGCATGCCGGTGGCGCGACGGAATACCCGGGCGAAATGGAAGGGCGAGAGATTCACCGCTGCGGCCAGCTCTTCCAGGGAGGGCGGGGCAGCCAGCTGTGCTTGCAGCAACTCCTTGGCCTGGACAATCGCCCGGTGTTCCCGCCCGGGTTCGCCCGGCGCCTTGACTCCGGCATGACGTCGCAGCAGCAAGAGCATCATTTCCCGCCACAGGGTCTGTTGTTGCAGGGCGGTGGCCGGGCTTTCCAGCAATTGGTGCAACTGGCAGAAGCCGCTGACCAGATCGGGGTCGCGATACAGCGTGGCGCCGAAGGCCGGCAGGCTGTCGGTGGGCAATTCCAGTTCGCCCAGCATGGCGAGGATCTGCGCGTTGTCCGGATAAAACGCCCGGTACAGCCAGCCGTCCTCGGTGCCCTTGTGGCCGGTGTGCAGCTCGTCCGGGTTGATCAGCACCAGGGTGCCGCGCCCCGCCAGGTGCTCGGCGCCGCGATAACGGTAGCGCTGGGCGCCGTCCATGATCATGCCGATCACATAACCGTCATGCACATGGGGCACGAAACGATGCTCGATATAACGCGCGGCCAGCAACTCCACGCCGGCCAGGGGCGCGGTCTGCCAGAAACGGATCGATTCGCCCTGGCCGCTGTTCATCGCGGCTCGTCCCCCAGGTCGGACAACCACTGGGGAATGCGCCGTTCCAGGTAATAACCCGGGGTCTTCACCGAGCCATCGACAAAGCCGACGTGCCCACCCTTGGCCTGCAGCTCGAAGTGGATGCTGCCGGACAGCTCGCGGGCTTCCGGCAGGCTGTGGGGGAACACGAAAGGATCGTCCGCGGCCTGGATGATCAGGGTGCTGGTGCGGATTTCACCGAGGAAATAGCGGCTGGAGGCGCGCCGGTAATAGTCCTGGGCATCGGTAAAGCCATTCAGCGGCGCGGTGACCCGGCCGTCGAAGTCCCAGAAGGTGCGCATCTTTTCCAGCGGCCCGAGCCGCTCCAGCACGGCCAGGCCCTCATGGCGCCCGTCGTGCTGGAACTGGCGCTGCTTGTCCTTGATGTAGGCCAGCATCTCGCGCATGAAATGCGCCTGGTAGACCTTGGAAAAGCCCTGGTCGATGCGGTCGGCGCACTGGTCCAGGCGAAACGGCACCGACACTGCGACGGCACCTTGCAACTGGCTGGCGCTGCCGCTTTCCCCCAGGTGCTTGAGCAATACATTGCCGCCCAGCGAATAGCCCACCGCGAACAGCGGGGCCAGCGGGCGTTTGCTGCGCAGGTGGTCGATGGCGGCGGCCAGGTCTTCGCTGGCCCCTGAATGGTAGCTGCGTGGCAGCAGGTTGGGTTCGCCCGAGCAGCCACGCCAGTTCAGCGCCGCGCTGGCCCAGCCCTGGTTTGCCAGGGCCTTTTGCAGGCCGGCCACGTAAGGCGAGTTGGAAGAACCGGTCAGGCCGTGCAGCACCAGCACCAGAGGCGCGGTGGCGGAGTGGGGGCCGTGCCAGTCGAGATCGAGAAAGTCGCCGTCGTCGAGCCACAGGCGTTCGCGCTGGCGCTCGAGGTGGGTGGTCTTGCGCCACAGCGGGCCCCACAGGGTTTGCAGGTGCGGGTTGCCGAGGCCGAAGGCGGGAGTGAAACGATCTGACGGAGTAGGCACGGTGATTCTCGTAGCAGCGGTGCGCATCCCCGGCGGGCTGCGCACCTTTTTCAGGCCGGTGGGTCAGCCGGCGATCTCTGCCATACGTTGCCACAAGGCGTAGTACACCTGCCCGGATTTTTGCTCGCGGTGCAGGCGCCAGTTGGCCGGAAGGCCGAGGGTCGAAGGCGCGGTTTCACTTTCGGTATAGACCCAGGCGTCGTCGGCCAGCCAGTCGCGTTCTTCCAGCAGGGCACAGGCGGCCGGCAGCAGGTTCTGATGGAACGGTGGGTCGAGGAACACCAGGTCGAAACGGTTGGCTGGCTGGGTTTCCAGATAACGCAGGGCGTCGGCGGTCTGCACCTGGCCGACGGTGCAGCGCAGGGTGCCCAGGTGCTCGCGCAGGCGCGACACGGCCAGGTTGCTGGCATCCAGCGCCTGGCCCATGGCGGCGCCACGGGACAGGGCTTCGAGAAACAGCGCGCCGCTGCCGGCGAACAGGTCGAGCACCTTGGCCCCGGCGACATAAGGTGCCAGCCAGTTGAACAGGGTTTCGCGCACCCGGTCCGGGGTCGGGCGCAGGCCCGGCACATCGGGGAAACTCAGGCGGCGGCTGCGCCACTCGCCGCCGATGATGCGCAGTTGGCCCACACCGTTGTGCTGGTTGTGGACGGGTTTCTTGCTGGGACGCGATGGGCTGGCCATTAGTGCTCCGGAACCCCGAGCGGCTGCTCGGCGGGTTTGTCAGTAGGGGCCGGCAACGGCTTTTGCGGCACGGTCGGGCCGGCGGTGACGATAACCGTCTTGTCCGCGCTCAGGTGCTTGTTCAGTACGTCCCGGACCTGCTCCACGGTCAGGCTTTGGGACTGCTGCATGAAGTCTTCAAGATAGCTCAGCGGCAGGTTGTAGAAGCCGATGGCGCCCAACTGGCCGACGATGTCGGCGTTGCTGGCGGTGGACAGCGGGAAGCTGCCGGCCAGCTCGCGCTTGGCGTCGTCGAGTTCCTTCTGGGTCGGGCCGGTCTTGAGGTAGTCGGCGAGCACGTCCTGCACCAGCTTGAGGGTGCCCTCGCTCATTTCTGCGCGGGTCTGCAGGTTGATCATGAACGGGCCACGGGCCTGCATCGGGCTGAAGCCGGAGTAGACACCGTAGGTCAGGCCGCGCTTCTCGCGCACTTCGCTCATCAGCCGGGTACCAAAACCGCCGCCGCCTAGGATCTGGTTGCCCAGGGACAGCGCGGCGTAATCCGGGTCGTCACGATCGATGCCCAGTTGCGCCAGCAGCAGGCTGGTCTGGCTGGACGGGTATTCGATATGGCCAATGCTGGCCTGTGGCTCGCTCGGTTGCGGGATTTTCGCCAGCGCCGGGCCTTTGGGCAGGGCGGCGGAGATCTGCGCGGCAATCGCCTCGGCATCGCTGCGCGACAGGTCGCCCACCAGGGCGATCACCACGTTGCCGGCGGCATAGGCCTTGGCGTGGAACGCCCGCAGCTGGGCCAGGCTGATCGGCGGCACGCTCTGTGCGGTGCCGTCGCTGGAATGGGCATACGGATGGCTGCCGTACAGGCGGTTCATCAGTTCCAGGCTCGCCAGCTTGCCGGGGTTCTGCTTCTGGTATTCGAAGCCGGCGAGCATCTGGTTCTTTATGCGCGCCAGGGAGTCGGCCGGGAAGGTCGGCTTGCCGACGACATCGGCGAACAGTTGCAGGGCCGGCGTGCGTTTGTCCGGCGCGCTCAGGCTGCGCAGAGAGGCGATGGCCATGTCCTTGTAGGCACCGTTGCCGAAATCGGCACCCAGGCCTTCGAAACCTTCGGCGATCGCGCCGACATCCTTGCCGGCCACGCCTTCGTTGAGCATGGCGTTGGTCAGCATCGCCAGGCCTGGTGCGTCGCCATCCTGGCTGCTGCCGGCGGCGAAGGTCAGGCGCATGTCGAACATCGGCAGCTCATGGGCTTCGACGAACAGCACCTTGGCGCCTTCAGCGGTGCTCCAGGTCTTGATGTCGAGGCTGCGGCGGCTCGGGGCCTTGCCGTCGAGCTCGGCCAGGGATTGCAGCTTCTGGCTGCTCTTGGCCTTGTCCAGCGCCTGGCTGGCGTTGGATTCGTTCGCCCGCAGCAGATAAAGGCCGGCAGCGATGATCAGGGCCACGAGTGCCAGGCCGAGCAGGACCGGGCTGGCGCTTTTGCGCTTACTCATGAGCGGACTCCTCAGGCAATACGTGGGCAACGCTCAGGCGTTCGCGAGTGAAATAGGTACGAGCGGCCTTCTGGATGTCTTCAGGGGTCACGCTTTGCAGTTCGGCGAGTTCGGTGTCCATGAGCTTCCAGGACAGGCCGACGGTTTCCAGCTGGCCGATGGCGGTGGCCTGGCTGGTGATGGAGTCACGCTCGTAGACCAGGCCAGCGATCACCTGGGCGCGCACGCGCTCCAGCTCTTCGGCGGTCGGCGGGGTGGTTTTCAGCTCTTCGAGCAAGCGCCACAACCCGGCTTCGGCTTGGGCGATGGTTTTCTTCTTCTGGCTGTTGGGCATGGCCGAAAGCAGGAACAGGCTGTCGCCGCGGGTGTAGGCGTCGAAGCTCGACGAGCCGCCGGACACCAGCTCTTCGCCGCGCTCCAGGCGGGTCGGGATGCGGGCACTGTAGCCGCCGTCGAGCAGCGCGGCGATCAGGCGCAGGGCGTGCACCGAATGCTTGTCTTCGGCGGTGGCGATGCTCGGCACGTTGAAGGCCAGCATCACGCTCGGCAGCTGGGTCTTCACCCGCAGGGTGATCTGCCGCTCGCCGGGCTCGGCCAGTTCCAGGGGAATCTTCGCCGCAGGCACGGCGCGCTTGGGAATGGCGCCGAAATAACGTTGGGCCAGGGTTTTGACTTCGTCCGGGGTGACGTCGCCGACCACCACCAGGGTGGCGTTGTTCGGCACATACCAGGACTCGTACCAATGGCGCAGTTCCTCGACCTTCATCCGGTTGAGGTCGGCCATCCAGCCGATGGTCGGCGTGTGGTAGCCGCTGGCCGGGTAGGCCATGGCCTTGAAGCGTTCGAAGGCCTTGGACATCGGCTTGTCGTCGGTGCGCAGGCGGCGCTCTTCCTTGATCACTTCGATTTCACGGCTGAATTCGTCCGGCGGCAGGCGCAGGCTGGCCATGCGATCGGCTTCCAGCTCGAAGGCCACGCCCAGGCGGTCACGGGCCAGCACCTGGTAATAGGCGGTGAAATCGTCGCTGGTGAAGGCGTTCTCTTCGGCGCCCAGGTCGCGCAGGATCAGCGAGGCTTCGCCGGGGCCGACTTTTTCGCTGCCCTTGAACATCATGTGTTCCAGGGCGTGGGATAAACCGGTCTGGCCCGGGGTTTCGTAGCTGGAACCGACTTTGTACCAGACCTGGGAAACCACGACCGGAGCCCGATGGTCTTCCCGGACCACGACCTTGAGGCCGTTGTCGAGGCTGAATTCGTGGGTGGGTTGTGGGTCGGCAGCCAAGGCCGAAAGGGGCAGACAAACCGTACTGAGCAGCAGGCCTGCGGCGCGGCGGGCTAGAGCATTCATTCGTTTTTTAAACCTGTTGGACTGCCCGCTTGGTCTTAGCCTACGGGCGAGGAGGTGCTAGGATACTGATCCGTTTTACTGGCGGCCACGCCTATCAGGCTCGCATGGATCAACGTGTGCTTGAGCAGGTTGTATGGGTTCCCGGCAAGAAGCGCTGTTTTATCGACTAGACTTCGACTTTTCGCCGATTTTGCCGTTTCAGTCCTTTAGTAAAATCGATCCTTGAGATGCCATTGGGCACCTCGACAAAATGTTGCGCGTGAACAAGCCGGCGGAAACGCAGTCTGTTCTGCATCGAATATTTATTTGCCGGTGCGCCTTAATGGCGCGTCGCTACCTTGAGATAGCCGTCCTCCATGTTTGGTTCCAACGACGACAAGAAGACCCCAGCCGCGGCTGGCGAGAAGAAAGGCCTGTTCGGATGGCTGCGCAAAAAGCCGCAGGAAACCGTCGTCGAACAGCCACAAGTCCCTGTCGAGCCTGCCCCGGCTCCCGCTCCCGTTATAGAACAAGCAGCCCCGGTTGCCGAAGTCGCGGCGCCTGTGGTGTCGCCGATCGCCGAACCGATCCTGCAGCCTGAACAGCCTGCGGCAGCGGTCGAACCTGCTCCCGCGCCGGAACTGCCGCTGACCCCCGATCCTGAGCACAAGCCCTGGCTGACCCTGCCGGTGGCGGAAGAGCCGGTGGCGTTGGTGGAAGACGAGCAGGCGCCACACATCACCCCGCCGATTCCGGTCGCGACCGATGTGCAGCAAGCCGCTGAGCTGTTGGTGGCCGAGTTGGCCCACAGCAGCGAGCCAGCTGAGGCCCAGGCGCTGATCGAAGAGGAGGACGTGCCACAACCGGTGATTGCGGCCTTCGTGCAGCCCGAACCTGTTCGAGCGCCGGAGCCTGCACCTGTTGTCGTTGCTCCAGTTGCTCCAGTTGCTCCAGTTGCTCCAGTTGCTCCAGTCGCGGCGGTCGAAGCGCCCGTTGCCGTCGAGCCGCCCCGTGCCGAAGAAAACAAGGTCGGCTTCTTCGCCCGCCTCAAGCAGGGCCTGTCCAAGACCAGCGCCAGCATTGGCGAAGGTATGGCCAGCCTGTTCCTGGGCAAGAAGACCATCGACGACGAGCTGCTGGAAGATATCGAGACCCGCCTGCTGACCGCCGACGTGGGCGTGGAAGCCACCGCGGTGATCATTCAGAACCTGACCCAGAAGGTCGCGCGCAAACAGCTGACCGATGTCGATGCGCTGTACAAGTCGCTGCAGGCCGAGCTGGCGAGCATGCTCAAGCCGGTGGAACAGCCGCTGCGGATCGCTTCGCAAACCAAACCGTTCGTGATTCTGGTGGTGGGCGTCAACGGCGCCGGCAAGACCACCACCATCGGCAAGCTGGCCAAGAAGCTGCAGCTCGAAGGCAAGAAGGTCATGCTCGCCGCGGGCGACACCTTCCGCGCCGCGGCGGTGGAACAGCTGCAGGTCTGGGGCGAGCGCAACAAGATCCCAGTGATCGCCCAGCACACCGGTGCCGACTCGGCCTCGGTGATCTTCGACGCCGTGCAGGCCGCCAAGGCCCGTGGCATCGATGTGCTGATCGCCGACACCGCCGGTCGCCTGCACACCAAAGACAACCTGATGGAAGAGCTGAAGAAGGTCCGCCGGGTGATCGGCAAGCTCGACGCCGATGCGCCGCACGAAGTGCTGCTGGTGCTCGACGCCGGTACCGGCCAGAACGCCATCAACCAGGCCAAGCAGTTCAACCAGACGGTCGAGCTGACCGGCCTGGCCCTGACCAAGCTCGATGGCACCGCCAAGGGCGGGGTGATCTTCGCCCTGGCCAAGCAGTTCGGCCTGCCGATCCGCTACATCGGCGTCGGTGAGGGCATCGACGACCTGCGCGCCTTTGAAGCCGAACCCTTTGTCCAGGCACTGTTTGCCGAGCGGGAGCGTTCATGATTCGTTTCGAACAGGTCGGTAAGCGTTATCCGAACGGCCATGTCGGCCTGCACGAGCTGAGCTTCCGGGTTCGTCGCGGCGAGTTTCTGTTCGTCACCGGCCACTCCGGCGCCGGCAAGTCCACGCTGCTGCGGTTGCTGCTGGCCATGGAGCGTCCAACCAGCGGCAAGCTGCTGTTGGCCGGTCAGGACCTGAGCACCATCAGCAATGCGCAGATTCCGTTCCTGCGGCGGCAGATCGGCGTGGTGTTCCAGAACCACCAGCTGCTGTTCGATCGCACCGTCTTCAACAACGTCGCCTTGCCGCTGCAGATTCTCGGCCTGTCCAAGGCAGAAATCGCCAAGCGCGTGGACTCGGCCCTGGAGCGCGTGGCGCTCTCGGACAAGACCGATCTCTACCCGGGCGACCTGTCCACCGGTCAGCAGCAGCGCGTCGGCATTGCCCGTGCCATTGTGCACCGCCCGGCCTTGCTGCTGGCGGACGAACCCACAGGTAACCTCGACCCGCGTCTGGCGGCGGAAATCATGGGCGTATTCGAAGATATCAACCGTCTGGGCACCAGCGTGCTGATCGCCAGTCACGACCTGGCGCTGATCGCGCGCATGCGCCATCGCATGCTGACCCTGCAACGCGGCCGATTGATCGGCGACGGGGAGGCTAGCGTATGAGTGCGACCCGCAGCCCTAAAGTGGCCGAACGCGTGGCTCCGAAAGCTCCGGATCAACCGCCGCAGAAGAAAAAACGCGACGAAGACGAGGGTCCGGATTTCGGCACCCTGCTGCACGCCTGGATCGAAAGCCATCGCGCGAGCCTGCTGGACAGCCTGCGTCGCCTGGGCAAGCAGCCGATCGGCAGCTTCTTCACCTGCCTGGTGATGGCCGTGGCCCTGAGCCTGCCGATGGGCTTGTCGTTGTTGCTCAACAACGTCGAGCGCCTGGGCGGTTCCTGGCAGCGTGCGGCGCAGATTTCCCTGTACCTGGAGCTCGACGCCAGCGCCACCGAGGGCGAAAGCCTGAGTGAGCAGATCAAGGCCATGCCGGGTGTGGCGGATGCCGAGTTTATCAGCAAGGACAAGGCCCTGGACGAGTTCCAGCAGCAGTCCGGGCTGGGCGAGGCGCTCAAGGAGTTGCCGCAGAACCCGCTGCCGGGCGTGGTCCTGGTCACGCCGAACGAAGTGGACAAGGCGACCCTGGAAGCCTTGCGTCAGCGCCTGGCGGAAATGCCCAAGGTGCAGCAGGCGCAACTGGACCTGGTGTGGGTCGAGCGGCTGGCGGCGATCCTCAAGCTGGGCGACCGGTTTGTCTTCGGCCTGACGGTGTTGCTGGTTTCTGCATTACTTTTGGTGATAGGCAATACCATTCGTCTTCATATTGAAAACCGCCGCACCGAGATAGAAGTGATTAAACTCGTCGGCGGCACGGACAGTTATGTGCGGCGTCCCTTCCTTTATATGGGCGCCCTGTATGGCTTCGGTGCGGGGATCTTGTCCTGGGGTGTTCTGGCGTTCGGCCTCAACTGGCTGAACGACGCGGTAGTGGGGCTGGCCGGCTTGTACGGCAGTGATTTCGCCCTGGCTGGCGTGCCGGTCGCCGATGGTCTATCACTCTTGCTTGGCGCGGTGTTGTTGGGGTATATCGGTGCGTGGATTGCGGTCGCCCGCCACTTGCGGGAGCTGGCGCCGAAATAGTGTCTTTTTGCTTGTATTGACCTTTTAGAATTTTTGGGAACTTGTTTTGTGGTTTCCGGTCAATTTTCAGCAGTGCTGAATAAGCACGAGTTATGTGAGTCGGAGGTTTTTTCGTATGACCACTTCTTTGCAACCTGCTTATGCCTTGGTCCCGGGTGCGAACCTGGAGGCCTATGTGCACACGGTGAACAGCATTCCATTGCTGACGCCCGAGCAGGAGCGTGAACTGGCCGAGAGTCTCTACTATGAGCAGGATCTTGAGGCGGCTCGGCAGATGGTGCTCGCCCACCTGCGTTTTGTCGTACATATCGCCCGTAGCTATTCCGGCTACGGTCTGGCCCAGGCCGACCTGATCCAGGAAGGCAACGTCGGCCTGATGAAGGCTGTAAAACGCTTCAACCCGGAAATGGGTGTGCGTCTGGTTTCGTTCGCCGTGCACTGGATCAAGGCGGAAATCCACGAGTTCATCCTGCGCAACTGGCGCATCGTGAAAGTCGCGACCACCAAGGCCCAGCGCAAGCTGTTCTTCAACCTGCGCAGCCAGAAAAAACGTCTGGCCTGGTTGAACAACGAAGAAGTCCATCGTGTGGCGGAAAGCCTCGGTGTGGAGCCGCGCGAAGTGCGCGAGATGGAAAGCCGCCTGACCGGCCATGACATGGCCTTCGACCCAGCCGCCGAAGCGGATGACGACAGCGCCTTCCAATCGCCGGCCAACTACCTGGAAGACCACCGGTACGACCCGGCCCGCCAGCTGGAAGACGCCGATTGGACCGACAACTCCACCAGCAACCTGCACGAGGCGCTGGAAGTGCTGGACGACCGCAGCCGCGACATCCTCTACCAGCGCTGGCTGGCGGAAGAAAAAGCCACGCTGCATGACCTGGCGCAGAAGTACAACGTCTCGGCCGAGCGTATCCGTCAGCTCGAGAAGAGCGCGATGAACAAGCTCAAGTTGTCGATTTCCGCGTAATACGCAGCGCAATACAAAACGCCCCGATCCGATCGGGGCGTTTTTGTTTGTGGCGTTGGGGCTGTGGTGTCTGTGGGGGCGTTATCGCGAGCAAGCTTCGCTCCTACAGGTCCGCGCATTCTTCTGTAGGAGCGAAGCTTGCTCGCGATCAGATCTTGAACGTCACTGAGCCCACAGAGCCTTGCGCGAATCGTTCAGCCCCAGCAGGTAGCTGTCCCCGCCCAGCTGGCCCATCTGCCGGCGAATCCAGCCGGCGCGGCGCGCCACATAACTGCTCGGATGGCTGGCGCTCCATACCCGTGGGTTGGGCAGGACCGCGGCCAGCAGGCTGGCCTGTTGCCGCGACAGCGAGCCAGCGCTGACGCCGAAGTGATGCCGCGCCGCGGCCTCGGCGCCAAATACGCCTTCGTCCCACTCGGCGCTGTTGAGGTAGACCTCGAGAATCCGTTGCTTGGGCCAGAAGATCTCGATCAGCCCGGTGAACCAGGCTTCCAGGCCTTTGCGCAGCCAGCTGCGCCCGGACCACAGGAACAGGTTCTTCGCCACCTGCTGGCTCAGGGTGCTGGCGCCACGAATCGAGCCGCCGCGCTCGTTGTGGGCGAAGGCGGCCTGGATCGCACCGATGTCGAACCCCCAGTGTTCAGGAAACTTCTGGTCTTCGCCGGCGATCACCGCCACCTTCAGGTCGTCGGAGATCTCCTCCCAGGGTGTCCAGCTGCGTTGCAGGTCGATGGGTTCGCCGTCGACCCAGGATTCGACCTTGCGTTCGACCATCAACGCCGTGCCCGGAGGCGGTACGACGCGGAACACCAGCACCAGCAAAACGCTGCCGACGACGAACCAGAGCAGGGCTTTAGAGAAACGACGGAAAAATAAACGCAGCATAGAGATGGCTTGGCCGAACCGGTTGAGCGCGCCATTATACAGGCCCGACCGACGATACTGACTGGAGTTCCTCATGCTGCGTGGTTTCCTGATGCTGGCCGCCTTTTTCGGCTTTACCGGCGTTGCCCTGGGCGCATTCGCTGCCCATGGCCTGAAAAATCGCCTGAGCGCGGAATACCTGGCGATTTTCCATACCGGCGTCACCTACCAGTTGGTGCACACCTTGGCGCTGTTGGGTGTGGCGCTGCTGGCCACGCAAATCCCCGGTCGCCTGGTGACCTGGGCCGGCGCTTCATTCGCCATCGGCATCCTGCTGTTTTCCGGCAGTCTCTACCTGCTGACCCTGACCGGTTTCAGCAAGCTCGGCATCGTTACCCCTTTCGGTGGCCTGGCCTTCCTGATCGGCTGGTTGTGCCTGGGTCTTGCCGCCTGGCGGTTGAGCTGACCGGCAGGTCCATTTCGAGACGAATGGCTTGGGTCGGCCAGACTGATCGGGCTAGAATGCTGGCCCCTAAAAATGATGGCGGCATTCGGCATGCGCATTCAGTTGAACGGCGAATCCTTTGAACTGCCCGACGGCGAAACCGTTGCGGCCCTGCTGACCCGTCTGGACCTGACCGGACGCCGGATCGCGGTCGAACTCAACCTGGATATCGTCCCGCGCAGCCAGCACGCCGAGACCACCCTCAACGAGGGCGATCAGGTCGAAGTAGTTCACGCCATCGGCGGCGGCTAGCCACCCGGGCCAGGGCTGGCCCCACCCACGCATTCTGCAAGAACCTCACCCCAACAGAGGATTTCCGATGAGCAACGTTCGCAGCGACAAGCCTTTCGTCCTGGCCGGTCGTACCTACCAGTCGCGTTTGCTGGTAGGCACCGGCAAGTACCGTGACATGGAAGAAACCCGCCTGGCCATCGAAGCCTCGGGTGCCGAGATCGTCACCGTCGCCGTGCGCCGGACCAATATCGGCCAGAACCCGGGCGAACCGAACCTGCTGGATATCCTGCCGCCGGATCGCTACACCATCCTGCCGAACACCGCCGGCTGCTATGACGCGGTCGAGGCCGTGCGCACTTGCCGCCTGGCCCGTGAGCTGCTCGATGGCCACAATCTGGTGAAGCTGGAAGTGCTGGCCGACCAGAAGACCCTGTTCCCCAACGTGCTGGAAACCCTCAAGGCCGCCGAAGTGCTGGTCAAGGAAGGTTTCGACGTGATGGTGTACACCAGCGATGACCCGATCATCGCCCGCCAGTTGGCGGAAATGGGCTGCATCGCGGTCATGCCGCTGGCCGGCCTGATCGGTACTGGCCTGGGGATCTGCAACCCGTACAACCTGCAGATCATCCTCGAAGAAGCCAAGGTCCCGGTGCTGGTGGATGCCGGTGTCGGTACTGCCTCCGACGCCACCATCGCCATGGAGCTGGGCTGCGAAGCGGTGCTGATGAACTCGGCCATCGCCCATGCGCAACAACCGGTGCTGATGGCCGAAGCCATGAAGCACGCCATTGTGGCAGGCCGCCTGGCGTACCTCGCCGGCCGCATGCCGAAGAAACTCTATGCCAGCGCCTCCTCGCCGCTGGATGGTCTGATCAAGTAAGAGCCATTGATGACTGAATCAAACGACACGCCAATCCAGCCGGAAGCCGGCGACGAGCGCCAACACCGCCGCATCAAGAGTTTCGTGATGCGCGCCGGGCGCATGACCGAAGGCCAGCAGCGCGGCCTGGAGCAGGGCGCGCCGCTGTATGTGCTGCCGCTGGCCGACGCGCCGGTGGATTTCGATCAGGTGTTTGGCCGCTCGGCGCCACGTTCCCTGGAAATCGGCTTCGGCATGGGCCATTCACTGCTGGAAATGGCCGCGGCCGCGCCGGAGCAGGATTTCATCGGTGTGGAAGTGCACCGTCCGGGTGTCGGCGCGCTGCTCAACGGCGTGCTGACCCAGGGCCTGACGAACCTGCGGGTCTACGATTGCGATGCGATCGAAGTGCTCAACCGCTGCATCGCCGATAACAGCCTGGATCGCCTGATGCTGTTTTTCCCCGATCCGTGGCACAAGAGCCGTCACCACAAGCGCCGTATCGTCCAGGCGTCCTTCGCCGAGCTGGTGCGCAGCAAGCTGAAGGTCGGCGGCATCCTGCACATGGCCACCGACTGGGAGCCTTATGCCGAGTACATGCTGGAAGTGATGAATGTCGCGCCGGGTTACCGCAACCTGGCCGAAGACGGCAAGTGCGTGCCGCGCCCGGCCGAGCGTCCGATCACCAAGTTCGAGCGCCGCGGCGAGCGCCTGGGCCATGGTGTGTGGGATCTGAAGTTCGAAAAGCTGGCCTGAACCAATCGGTAGGAGCGAAGCTTGCTCGCGATCGTTGCACCGCGCTATGTCAGGTAGGCCGCGGCAAGACTAGCGCGGGCAAGTCGGATCGCCGCCCGCTCGCTCCTACAACAGCGTTTCGATAAAACCGACGGGAACCTGATCGGTCAGCCAGACCCCGTTCTCCGCTTGATAGAACTTGAAGCCCTGCGCCTGCATGTCCTGTGCGGCGATCTTGAGTATCACTACCTTCCCGTAACGTTGCCCCACCGCTTCGGCGGTCGTCATATCCTGTGACAGGTGCACGTGATGGCGTGCGCCCGGGATCAGGCCTTTCTCGTTGATCGAGTCCATGAACCGCGTGGCGGTACCGTGGTAAAGCACCGCCGGTGGCTGCTGCTCGGCGAGCTGCAGGCTCACGGTCTTGCTGGAGTGGCCTTGCACGGCGCGGATGCGCTGGCCGTCCTCGGACAGGGCAAAGCGTTTCTTGTCGTTGCTGGCGACCACCTCGGCGATCAGTTCGGGCGTCAGCTGGCGTCCTTCCCCGGCGGCACCCTCGATCAAGGCATCGATCCCGGCCCAGCCTTCGCTGTCCAGCTGCAGGCCAATCGCCTGCGGCTCATGGCGCAGCACGTAGCTGAGGAACTTGCTGACTTCTTCGGCGGCTTTCCTGCTCATATTCATCCTTGTGCATAAGTCATGTAGCCGCTGCCGCAGGCTGCGATCGGTTGCGAAGCGACCGCCAAGCCTGTCGATGCGATACGTCAGGTGTAACGCAGTGTCTGGGTTTATGGCTGCTGCGCAGCCAATCGCAGCCTGCGGCAGCGGCTACAGGTCAGCGGCGGTCTGCTACTACGCCAATCAGCACCAGCACCACCAGCAGCACCGGCGCCAGGCTGTAGTTGTTGAACTGGCTCAGGCCGCGGACGATCCATGGCGTGGCGTAGATCAGCGCCGCGCCGCTGCCGATCATGCACAGCAGCGCCATCATCGGTACGCGCAGGGCGCCGGCGAGGCCGCCCAGGCGCGCTTCGACCCAGCCTTTGATATCGGCGCCGAACAGCACCAGCAGGCAGCCGACCAGGGCCAGGGAGATTTCTGAAAGGTTGCTGCGACTCCAGCGGGACACGGTAGCGAGCAGGTCGAGTATCAAATCCATTCGTTTTCCCTTAGGGCTGAAATCAGCTCAGAAATTTCTGCAGCAAGTCATTGAGGAAGAGTTGGCCGCGCGGGGTGGCCGCCAGGCGTGACGGTTCGACCTGCAACAGGCCGCTTTGTTCGGCGTCGCGGCGACCTTCGGCGAGGCTTTCCAGGGGCAGCCCGGTGCGCTCCGGATACAGCCGGGCCTCGACGCCTTCGGTCAGGCGCAGGGCGTTCATCAAGAACTCGAACGGCAGTTCTTCGTTGCTCAGGTCCTTTTCGCCGGCCTTGAAGTTTTTCGCCGGGTTGAGGTAGTCCTTGGGCAGGCGGGTCTTCCAGGTACGCACGATGCGCCCGTCCGGATGGCTGAGCTTGCCGTGGGCGCCGGCGCCGATGCCGATGAAGTCGCCGAAGCTCCAGTAATTGAGGTTGTGCCGGGCCGCCCGGCCGGGCTGGGCATAGGCCGAGACTTCGTACTGGACGTAGCCGTGTTCGGCCAGCAACGCCTGGCCGGCTTCCTGGATGTCCCACAGGGTGTCGTCTTCCGGCAGCGTCGGCGGCTGGTTCCAGAACACCGTATTGGGCTCCAGGGTCAGCTGGTACCAGGACAGGTGGGTCGGCTTCATGGCGATAGCCTGGCGCAGGTCGCTCAGGGCGTCGTCCAGGGACTGATCCGGCAGGCCGTGCATCAGGTCCAGATTGAAGTTGTCGAACCCGGCCTGGCGCGCCATGCCGGCGGCGCGGACCGCCTCGTCGCCGTTGTGGATGCGGCCCAGGGCCTTGAGTTTTTCTTCCTGGAAGCTCTGGATACCGATCGACAGGCGATTGATGCCCAGGGCGCGATAGGCGGTGAACTTCTCCTGCTCGAAGGTCCCGGGGTTGGCTTCCAGGGTGATCTCGATGTCGGGGGCGAACGGGATGCGTTGCTCCACGCCCTTGAGCAGCCGGCCCAGGGCCTGGGCGCTGAACAGGCTCGGCGTACCGCCGCCGAAGAAG
This sequence comes from Pseudomonas chlororaphis subsp. piscium, assembly GCF_003850345.1. Lineage (NCBI taxonomy): Bacteria > Pseudomonadati > Pseudomonadota > Gammaproteobacteria > Pseudomonadales > Pseudomonadaceae > Pseudomonas > Pseudomonas chlororaphis. The sequence goes on along the minus strand of NZ_CP027707.1, from coordinate 6,610,860 downwards.
ATCGAACTCAGCTCGCGGCCGTAGACGGCGGGCAGGTCCTGGTCGAGGTCGGCCAGCAGGGCGTCGACGTACTCTTCTTCCGGCAGCACCGGGCTGGCGGCGTGGGAGTTGAAGTCGCAGTAAGGGCATTTGCGTACACACCACGGGATGTGGATGTACAGCGCCAGGGGCGGCAGATGGGGCAGGGCCGCCCGGGGCGTTTGCGCACCGCCGAGAATCAGCGGTTGCGCGGACGAATCTATGGTCATTGCAGGCTCAAGCGTTGCCGCAGAATGGCCATGGCGCGGGCGCGATGGCTGAGTTGGTTCTTTTGGATCGGGTCCAGTTCGGCGCTGGAGCAGTTGCGCTCCGGTACCCAGAACAGCGGGTCGTAGCCGAAACCGTGCTCGCCGCTGGCGGCCGTGAGGATGCGTCCGTGCCACAGACCTTCGCAGAGGATCGGCAGCGGATCCTCGGCATGCCGTACCAGCGCCAGCACACAGACGAACTGCGCGCTGCGCTCGGCCTCGGGTACATCCTTCAGGACGTCCAGCAGCTTGGCGTTGTTCGCCGCGTCGCCCTGGCCGTCGGCGTAACGCGCCGAGTAGATCCCCGGCGCGCCGCCGAGGAAGTCCACCGCCAGGCCCGAATCATCCGCCAGCGCCGGCAGGCCGGAAATGCGTGAGGCGTTGCGGGCCTTGAGAATGGCGTTCTCGACGAACGACAGGCCGGTTTCTTCCGGCTCGACGCTGCTGAACTCGCCGATCGAGCGCAGGTGCACCGAATCGCCGAGCATGGCCTGGAGTTCCTTGAGTTTGCCGGCGTTATGGCTGGCCAGTACGAGTTGGGTAAAAGTCATCATTCGCCGGGGAAAAGCTCTTGGTTGAAATTGATGGTGTTGATCGCGTCACCGGTCTGCACCTTGATTTCGAAGGTGCGGGTTTCCTGCTGTTCCACCGGATACTGGGCGATGTAGTAGATCGCGCCCTGTTCGGTGATCTGCTTGAATTTCAGCGGCACCGATTGGCTGGTCAGGTCCTTGACGGTCCCGGTGACCTGGGCGACCAGCGGCTTGCCGGCCTTGAGCACGGAAACGTTGATCACGCCCTGGTTCTTGCTGCGCACCAGCTCCGCGGCTTTGGCGATATCCGGTTGCAGGAAGGTGGAGTTGAAGGTGTTGTAGTGCACGGTCACGTCACCGAACACTTCCTGGCGCTCGCCCTTGATAGGCTCGGCGGCCATCGCCGATGCGCTCAGGCACGCTGCCAATAGAAAAGTAACCAAGCGACCCATGATCGTTCTCCTTGCTTTGAACCTGGTTTATACCGCGATCTGGTGATCCTGCAGGCCGGGGCTGCTGACGCGGTAGATGCCGATCTCACCTAACAGATTAGGCCATAGCTTACTGGCCCACCCGTGGCGGTGCTGTTGATCCACCGCAAGGCGATCGATGACCTTGGCTTCACGTTCGCGACAAAGCTCTTCGAAGTCCTCGAATGTGCAGAAGTGGATGTTCGGCGTGTTGTACCAGGTGTACGGCAGGAACTCCGAGACCGGCATCCGGCCCTTGCTGGCCAGGTACCAGCGGCAGCGCCAGTGGCCGAAGTTGGGGAAGGTGATGATGCACTGGCGGCCGACCCGCAGCATTTCGTCGAGGATCCGGTCCGGGTAGTGCACGGCCTGCAGAGCTTGGGTCATGACCACGATATCGAAGCTGTTGCTGGCGAAGTTGCCCAGGCCCTTGTCCAGGTCCTGCTCGATGACGTTGATGCCCTTGGCCACGCACTCGGCGATGTTCTCCGGGTCGTTTTCCAGGCCATAGCCGGTGACTTGCTTGTGATCGCGCAGCCAGCTCAGCAGTTCGCCATTGCCGCAACCGAGGTCGAGCACGCGGCTGCCGGCGGGGATCCATTCTTGGATGATTTCCAGATCGGCTCTCATGGCGTCCTCACAGCGTTATACGGTTCATGTAGTTGCCGAACGCCTGCAGGTAACGCGGGATCGGAATCAGAAAGGCGTCGTGGCCCTGTGGGGCATCGATTTCCAGGTAGCTGACGTCCTTGCGCGCGGCCATCAGGGCGTCCACCAGTTCCCGCGAGCGGGCCGGGGAGAAGCGCCAGTCGGTGGTGAAAGACATCACGCAGAACTTGGCCTTGGCGCCTTCGAAGGTTTTTGCCAGGTTATCGTCGAAGTTCGCCGCCGGATCGAAGTAATCCAATGCCTTGGTCATCAGCAGGTAGGTGTTGGCGTCGAACCGCCCGGAGAACTCCTCGCCCTGATAACGCAGGTAGCTTTCGACCTGGAACTCGACGCTGTGGAAGTCGTAGTTGAGCTTTTCGCTCTTCAGGCCACGGCCGAATTTCTCGCCCATGGAGTCGTCGGACAGGTAGGTGATGTGCCCGACCATCCGCGCCAGCATCAGTCCGCGCTTGGGGATCACGCCCTGTTCCTGGAACGAGCCGCCGTGGAATTCGGGGTCGGTGAGGATGGCCTGGCGCGCCACTTCGTTGAAGGCGATGTTCTGCGCCGACAGCTTGGGCGCCGAGGCGATGGCCAGGCAATGACGCACCCGGTCCGGGTAGGTGATGGTCCACTGCAGGGCCTGCATGCCACCCAGGCTGCCGCCGATCACGGCGGCCCACTGGTTGATGCCGATCCGGTCGGCTAGGCGCGCCTGGCTGTGCACCCAGTCTTCCACGGTCAGCACCGGGAAATCGGCGCCGAACGGCTTGCCGGTGTCCGGGTTGACGCTGCTCGGGCCGGTGGAGCCGTTGCAACCGCCAAGGTTGTTCAGGCTGACGACGAAGAACTTGTTGGTGTCGATTGGCTTGCCCGGGCCGATGCAGCTGTCCCACCAACCCGGCTTGCGGTCGTCGGGGCTGTGGTAGCCGGCGGCGTGGTGGTGGCCGGACAGGGCGTGGCAGATCAGCACGGCATTGCTCGCCGTGGCGTTCAGCTGGCCGTAGGTCTCAAAGATCAGATCATAGGCTGGCAGGGAGCGGCCGCAGGCCAGGGCCAGGGGCTCGCTGAAGTGCGCCACTTGCGGCGTCACCAGACCAACGGAATCGGCGGGAAAGGCAGTTGGCATCGACCCTGCTCTCGTTTAAATGAGGCGTAAGTCTAAAGACCGCTGCCCCCAGCGGCAAGCAAAGGCCGGGGCTGATTTCAGGCAACTGAAACGCAGTGAGACAATCGCGGGCAAGCCTCGCTCCTACACGACCGTATGGGCCTGTAGGAGCGAGCGGGCGGCGATCCGACTTGCCCGCGATGAACGGTGATGAAGTCAGCTGGACGGCCGCTTCAATTCCGGCAGATCCGGCAGCTTCTTCGGCGCGTTGATCCGCACCCGTTTCTGCCGGTTCAGCTCGCCGCTGATCAGGCTCACCTGGCTCTTGGACACGCCGAACGCCTTGGCCAGGAAGGCCATCAGGTAGGCGTTGGCCTTGCCTTCCACCGGCGGCGCGGTGAGGCGGATCTTCAGGCGCTCGCCATGCAGCCCGGCGAAGTCATCGCTACGGGCCGCAGGTTGCAGGTGACACTCCAGGATCAGGTCGTCGCCGTCCCAGCGAAAGTAGCTCATTACAGAGGCCGGGTCAGATCAGCAGACGCAGGATTTCCGGCATCATGGTCATGGCTGCCAGGTTGTTGATCACCAGCATGTCGATCAGCTTGAGCACCATGAACGCCAGGATCGGCGAGATATCCAGGCCGCCCATGCTCGGCAGGATACGGCGGAACGGCGCCAGGGCCGGCTCGCAGATCTGGTTGACCAGCTCGGCGCCCGGGTTATGGCTGCCCGGGGCGACCCAGGAAAGGATCACGCTGATGATCAGGGCGAAGAAGAAAATCTTCATGAACAGCGCGGTCACGCCAATGATCGACCAGATCAGCAGCTGTACCGGGTTGCCGGTGGTGCCGTAGGTCAGCAGCAGGGTCAGGGCCATCAGCAGCAGTTGCACGACGATCGCCAGGATCAGCGACGACATGTCCAGACCGAACAGGCTCGGGATGACCCGGCGCATCGGCTTGAGCAGCGGCTGGGTGGCGCGCACGGCGAACTGGCACAGCGGGTTGTAGAAGTCGGCGCGTACCAGTTGCAGCACGAAGCGCAGCAGCACGATCAGCAGGTACAGGCTGCCCAGGGTTTGCAGCACGTACACCGCCGCAGTGTTCAATCCAATCATCATTGGCTCCTTATTGGCCCAGTTGTTCGGCCATCTCGGCCGAGCGGTGCGCTGCGGCACCCAATGCTTTTTCCACCAGGGCTTCGAAGCCGCTGGCCTGGAACGACTTGATCGCCGCCTCGGTGGTACCGGCCGGCGAGGTCACGCGGCGGCGCAGTTCGGCCGCGTCGACGTCGCTGGACACCGCCATGTGCGCCGCGCCCAGCGCGGTCTGCAGGGTCAGTTGCCGGGCGGTTTCCCGTGGCAGGCCGAGCTTCTCGCCAGCGGCGGTCATGGCTTCGATCAGCAGGAAGAAATACGCCGGGCCGCTGCCGGACACGGCGGTTACTGCGTCCAGTTGCTGCTCCTGTTCCAGCCACAGGACGATGCCCACGGCAGACAGCAGCTCTTGCGCCTGCTGGCGTTGCTCCGCGCTCACCGCGGCGGTGGCGTACAGGCCGCTGGCGCCCTGGCGCAGCAGGGCCGGGGTGTTGGGCATGCAGCGCACGATCGGCTGCTCGCCGAGCCATTTGTTCATGCTGGCGCAGGTGATGCCGGCGGCGATGGACACGATCAGCTGGTGCGGCTTCAGGCTGGGGCGCAGGGCTTCGCACACGGCCTTCATGGCCTGTGGCTTGACCGCCAGCACCACCACGTCGACGCCGGCGATGGCCTCGGCGTTGTCGGCGAACACTTCAATGCCGTGCTCGGCCTGGACCTTGGCGCGGGTTTCGGTGCCCGGGTCACTGGCGCGGATCTGGCTGGCGTCCAGGCCCTTGGCGCGCAGGCCGCCGATCAGGCTGGCAGCCATGTTGCCGGCGCCGATAAAGGCGATACGAGTCTTGCTCATGACAGGTCCTTATTCAGAGGTGAGGCCGCCACGGTCATGGCTGGCCGTATGACCAGAGTCGCGGGCGCCAAACAAAGCGGTACCGATACGTACCCAGGTGGCGCCTTGGGCGATGGCCGCTTCGAGGTCGTGGCTCATGCCCATGGAAAGTGTGTCGGTTGACAGGTCCAGGCTTTCGTTCAGGCGGCGTACGGCCGCGAAGGCGGCGTCCTGGGCGGCTCGATCTTCGGTCGGCTCGGGAATCGCCATCAGCCCGCGCAGTTTCAGGCGCGGCAAGGCGCCGATGGCGCTGGCCAGGGCGGGCAGGTCGGCCGGTGTGCAGCCAGACTTGCTGGCCTCGCCACTGACATTGACCTGAATGCAGATATTCAACGGCGGCAGGTCGGCCGGGCGTTGCTCGGACAGGCGTTGAGCGATTTTCAAGCGATCCACGGAATGCACCCAGGCGAAGTTCTCGGCGATAGCGCGCGTCTTGTTCGACTGAATGGGGCCGATGAAGTGCCAACTCAAGGGCAGGTCGCCGAGTTCCGCCTGTTTGCCTAGGGCTTCCTGCAGGTAGTTCTCGCCGAAGTCGCGTAGACCGGCGGCATAGGCTTCACGCAGCGCCGCGGCAGGCTTGGTCTTGCTCACGGCCAGCAGGTGGACGCTGCTTTCGTCACGTTGCGAGGCCTGCGCCGCGGCACGGATCCGTGCGCTAACCAGGGCGATGTTGTCTGCTATCGTGGACATTCGATGTACGCCAGCGGGTCTTGGGTTCGCGGCATTCTACTGGAATTGGGGAACGCTATGGATATCACTGAGTTGCTGGCCTTCAGCGTCAAACAGGGCGCTTCGGACCTGCACCTCTCGGCCGGTTTGCCGCCGATGATTCGTATCGACGGCGATATTCGCCGGATCAACCTGCCGGTGCTGGAGGCGCAACAGGTGCACGAGCTGATCCTGGCCAGCATGAGCGACCCGCAGCGGGCCGAGTTCAAGGCCGCGCTGGAGATCGACTTTTCCTTCGCGGTGCCGGGCCTGGCGCGTTTTCGGGTCAATGCCTTCAACCATCAGCGCGGTGGCGGCGCGGTCTTTCGCAGTATTGCGGCCAAGGTGCCGAGCCTGGACGAGCTGGGCATGGGCGAGGTGTTTCGCCGCATCAGCGAAGTGCCCCGCGGCCTGGTGCTGGTGACCGGGCCGACCGGTTCCGGCAAGTCGACCACCCTGGCGGCGATGATCGATCACCTGAACCAGAGCCGGCATCAGCACATCCTCACCATCGAGGACCCCATCGAGTTCATCCACGAATCGAAGAAGTGCCTGATCAACCAGCGTGAGGTGCATCGCGACACCCGCAGTTTTTCCACGGCGCTGCGTTCGGCCCTGCGCGAAGACCCGGATGTGATCCTGGTCGGTGAGATGCGCGACCTGGAAACCATTCGCCTGGCGTTGACCGCCGCGGAGACCGGGCATCTGGTGTTCGGCACCCTGCACACCACCTCGGCGGCGAAAACCGTGGACCGGGTGGTGGACGTGTTTCCAGCCGAGGAGAAGGCGATGGTCCGCTCCATGCTCTCGGAATCGCTGCAGGCGGTGATTTCCCAGGCGCTGGTGAAGCGGGTCGGCGGAGGCCGGGTAGCGGCTCACGAGATCATGCTGGGCAGCGCGGCGATCCGTAACCTGATCCGCGAGGACAAGGTGGCGCAGATGTATTCGGCGATCCAGACCGGCGGGGCGCAGGGGATGCAGACCCTGGACATGAGCCTGAAGGCGCTGGTGGATGCTGGGCTGGTCAGCCGGGAGCACGCTCGGGAGAAGGCGCGGGCGCCGGAGAGTATTTAAGGGGGGAGGTGTCAGGGCGGCAAATGCAATCGCGAGCCATCGAGCGTGGCTGCTCGATGACTCGCGATCAGGGAAAGCGGATCAGCGCTGAACGATGCGCAGGGTGTTCTGCTCTTTTGGCAGAACCCGCTTGGCCACTACGTAGTTCTTGTCCCAGTACGGCTTCTTCAGGGTATCGATGCTCACCGACTTGCCGCGACGCGGCGCGTGGATGAAACGATCGTTGCCCAGGTAGATGGCGACGTGGTTGACCCGGCGGCTCTTGAGGTTGAAGAACAGCAGGTCGCCAGGCTTGAGGTCCTTGCGCTCGACTTTCTGCCCGTGACCGCTGGCCATGGCATTGGAGGTGCGCGGCAGATCGACGGCGGCAACGTCGTTGAACGCGTATTTCACCAGGCCGCTGCAGTCGAAGCCTTTGCTTGGGCTGCTGCCGCCCCAACGGTAAGGGGTACCCAGTACGTTGACGGCACGGCTGAGCACGGTGCTGCTCTGCTTGGCCGCCATCTGCGGCACCGGCTTGCTGCTGACGCTGCTCAGGTGAGTCGGGCGTTTGACCGACAGCTTGTTCTTGGCGCTGTTCTTGCTGACTTGGGTGACGTGGGCTTTTGGAGTGAAGCCGTTCACGTTAGGAAGACGTTGCTCACGATTGGTGGCGTGGGCGGCCAGTGGCATCAATAGGCAAATGGTTAGCCATGTCTTGAAAAATGGACGCATTAGGCAAGGCTCATATGGGTTAGCGCGCAACTTTATAACAGCTTTTTTGTCACTTCTCAGGCCGTTGGTCGATTCAACCTGGAGGTCAAATTCGCTGAAGAGGCGGCAAATTGACGCAATTGTCCGACAGAAGTCAGGCAGTACAAGGGTTTCACGGCAGCGACCTTAACATTTGCCACACGTCGGCCGCCTGTAAAAAAGTCACAAAGAATTAAAGAAAATTTATCTATTGCGTGGAACGAGGTACTCAATGAACACCTATCGCGCCGACGGCTCGACCCATGACACCCACAGCAAGGTGATCGGTTACCTGTTGTGGATTTTCGGTTTTACCGGCTCTCACCGCTTCTATTACGGCAAGCCGATTACCGGGACTATCTGGTTTTTCACCCTGGGCTTGCTGGGCATCGGCTGGCTGATCGACCTGTTCCTGATCCCGGCCATGGACCGCGAGGCCGACCTGCGTTTTACCCCGGGACCTATCGAATACAGCGTCGCCTGGATCCTGCTGACCTTTCTCGGGATCTTTGGCGTGCACCGCATGTACCAGGGCAAATGGATCAGCGGCCTGCTGTACCTGCTGACTGGCGGGGTGTTCTTTCTGGGGGTCTTGTATGACTTCTGGACGCTGAACGACCAGGTGTCGTTGCGTAACGCGCAGCGGCGTTAAGTGTCGAGGGCGTCATCGCGGGCAAGCCTCGCTCCTACGGATGTTCTATCTGTAGGAGCGAGCGGGCGGCGATCCGACTTGCCCGCGATAACCGGCGCCGCAGGACTCAGCCCTTGTGGCTGATCCGTCCATCCACCAGGGTGTAACGCACCACGCCCGGCAGGCTATGGCCGAGGAACGGGCAGTTCTCGCCTTTCGACAGCCAGTGTTCGCCAGCCACGGTGGACGTGCTCGGGTCGAACAGCACCAGGTCCGCCGGAGCGCCCACCGCCAGCTTGCCGGCTGGCAGGCGCAGGGCGTCGGCCGGGCCGCTGCTCAGGCGGGCCAGCAGGGTTGGCAGGTCGAGCAGGCCGTCTTCCACCAGGGTCATGGCCAGTGGCAGCAGTAGCTCGACGCTGCTGATGCCCGGCTCGGTGGCACCGAAAGGCGCCAGCTTGGCGTCGCGTTCATGGGGCTGGTGATGGCTGGAAATGGCCTGGACCACTCCGGACTTCACGGCTTCACGCAGGCCTTCGCGGTCGGCGCGCGAGCGCAGCGGCGGCTGTACGTGATAGAGGCTGGAGAAGTCGATCAGCGCGTCGTCGGTGAGGATCAGCTGGTACAGCGCCACGTCGGCGGTCACCGGTAGGCCACGGGCCTGGGCCTGGGCGATCAGGGCCACGCCCCGGGCGCTGGTCAGCTGGCTGAAGTGGGCGCGCACGCCGCTTTGCTCCACCAGCAGCAGGTCGCGGGCCAGGGCCACGGTTTCCGCGGTTTCCGGAATGCCCGGCAGGCCGAGGAAGCTGGCGGTGGCGCCTTCGTGGGCCAGGCCGCCTTCGGCCAGGTCGCGGTCCTGGGAGTGGAAAATCACCGTCAGGTCGAAGGTTGCCGCGTATTCCAGCGCCCGGCACAGGGTGCGGGTGCTGCGAAAGCTCTCCAGGCCGTTGCCGAAGGCCACGCAGCCGGCGTCGCGCAGGGCGATCAGCTCGGCCAGCTGTTCGCCGTCCAGGCCTTTGCTCAGGGCGCCGATCGGGAACACCTTGGTATTGCCGGCTTCGCGGGCGCGATCGAGGATCAGCTCGGCCACCGCCGAGGTGTCCAGCACCGGCTTGGTGCGCGGCGGGCAGCACAGGCTGGTGACGCCACCGGCGGCGGCGGCGCGGGTTTCGCTGGCGATGGTGCCTTTGCGGCTGTAGCCCGGTTCACGCAGGGAGACGTTCAGGTCCACCAGCCCGGGCGCGGCCACCAGGCCCTTGGCGTCGAGGCTTTCGACCGCGCTGAAACCGGCCGGGGCGGCGCCGATGGCGACGATCTTGCCGGCTTCCAGATGGATATCGCTGACTTGATCCAGGCCGCTGCTTGGATCGATGACACGGGCGCCGAGAATGCTGAGCTTCACTGGGCGTTCTCCTGCTCGAATTGTCGCTGGGCGGTCTGCCCGCTCATGGCCATGGACAGTACGGCCATGCGTACCGCGATACCGTAGGTCACCTGGTTGAGGATCACCGAGTGCGGACCGTCGGCCACCGCCGATTCGATCTCCACGCCGCGGTTGATCGGGCCCGGGTGCATGACGATGGCGTCCGGCTTGGCGCCGGCCAGGCGTGCGGTGGTCAGGCCGAACAGGCGGTAGAACTCGCCCTCGCTCGGCAGCAGGCCGCCCTGCATGCGCTCACGCTGCAGGCGCAGCATGATCACCACGTCGACGTCCTTCAGGCCTTCGGCCATGTCGGTGTAGACCTTCACCCCGTATTGCTCGATGCCGATCGGCAGCAGGGTCTTTGGCGCGATCACCCGGATGTCCGGGCAACCCAGGGTTTTCAGGGCCAGCATGTTCGAGCGCGCCACTCGCGAGTGCAGGATGTCGCCGACGATGGCCACCGAGAGGTTTTCGAAACCGCCCTTGTGCCGACGGATGGTGAGCATGTCGAGCATGCCCTGGGTCGGGTGAGCGTGGCGGCCGTCGCCGCCGTTGATGATCGCCACCTGCGGGCACACATGTTCGGCGATGAAGTGCGCGGCACCGGAGTCGCCGTGGCGCACGACGAACATGTCGGCGGCCATGGCTTCGAGGTTGCGCAGGGTGTCGAGCAGGGTTTCACCCTTGCTGGCCGAGGAAGTGGACACGTTGAGCGTGATCACGTCCGCCGACAGGCGCTGGGCCGCCAGTTCGAAGGTGGTGCGGGTGCGGGTGGAGTTCTCGAAGAACACGTTGCACACGGTCTTGCCGCGCAGCAAAGGGACTTTCTTCACCGCCCGGGCGCCGACTTCGAGGAAGGAGTCGGCGGTGTCGAGGATTTCCGTCAGCAGCTCGCGACGCAGACCGTCGAGCGAGAGGAAGTGGCGCAGCTGGCCCTGATCGTTGAGCTGCAGCGGGCGCTTGGCGTCTAGAGGCGTCATCGCAATGGACTCTTTAGAGGGGCGAATTAAAGGGCGAGGTCTTGAAGCTCGAGTTGAAGCGGCGCAGGACCGGACAATTTTACCCGTTCGTGGGCGGCCAGCGACAGGGTGGCGCCGACCACGTTCGGGCGGATCGGCAGCTCGGCGGCGTCCAGGTCCAGCAGGCAGACCAGGGTCACGCTGGCCGGGCGACCGTAGTCGAACAGCTCGTTGAGGGCGGCGCGGATGGTGCGGCCGCTCATCAGCACGTCGTCGATCAGGATCAGGTGCTGGCCCTCGATCTCGAACGGCAGCTCGGAAGGGCGCACTTGCGGGTGCAGGCCGTTCTGGCTGAAGTCGTCGCGGTAGAAGGACACATCCAGGGTACCCAGCGGCGCGTCGCTGCCCAGTTCGGCGAGCAGGGCCTGGGCGACCCAGACGCCGCCGGTACGGATGCCGATATAGCGGGGCTCGCTGATGGCGCGTTGTTCCAGGTGGGCGGTGAGACGCACGGCCATCTGGCTGATCAGTTCGGCGGGATTGGGCAGGCTCATGATTGCTCCTTCGTGGGCCCGCGCCTGGTTGCGTGCAGCAAGGCGCAGGGTCTTACGGCTGGTGTTGTGGCCAGGAGGCGCGCGGCCGGGGGTGACCACGCATCTTCAGGATTCGGCGTTTCAGTTGTTCAACAGCGCTGCGTTTTCGTCGAGCCAGCCTTGCAGCAGCAGGGCGGCGGCGATGGCGTCGACCGGGTTGTCGCGGTAACTGCCTTTCTGGCCGCCACGTGCCAGGCGTTCGCCCTTGGCCTCGAAGGTGGTCAGGCGTTCGTCATGGGTATAGAAGGGCAGGTTGTAGCGACCGTTGAGGCGCCGGGCGAACTTCTCGGCGCGCACGCACATCTCGCTCGGGGTGCCGTCCATGTTCAGCGGCAGGCCGACCACCACCGCGTCCGGCTTCCATTCCTTGATCAGGGCTTCGACCTGATTCCAGTCCGGCACACCGTTCTGCGCCTTCAGGGTGCACAGCTCGCGGGCCTGGCCGGTAATCGCCTGGCCGACCGCCACGCCGATCTGCTTGGTGCCGTAGTCGAACCCGAGGATCAGTCGCAGGGCCATCAGGCGTGGCCCGCCTGGCTGGTCAGCAGGGCGAGGTTGATGCCCAGGTGCTTGGCTGCCGCTTCCAGGCGCAGTTCGCTGCTGGTGTTGAACAGGATGTCGGCGTCGAACGGGCAGGTCAGCCAGGCGTTATTCGCCAGTTCGGCCTCCAGCTGCCCGGCTTCCCAGCCGGCGTAACCCAGGGCGATCAGGCTTTTCGCCGGACCGACGCCGTCGGCGATGGCGAACAGCACGTCCTGGGACGTCGACAGCGACAGGCCGTCCAGCTCGACCGTGGCCTGGAAGGTCGGGCCGCTGGGGTGCAGGACAAAGCCGCGATCGGTCTGCACCGGGCCGCCGATGAAGATCGGCACATGCTGGCAGAGCGCAGGCGGGTCGATCTCGGGGCGCAGTTGCTCGAGGATGTCGGCGAGGTTCAGGTCCTGCGGACGGTTGACCACCAACCCCATGGCGCCATTGGCATTGTGCTCGACGATGTAGGTCAAGGTGTGTGCAAAGTTCGGGTCGGCCATGTGTGGCATGGCGATCAGGAAGTGATGCTTGAGGTAGCTGGGGCTGACGTTCTTCATGAGCGCTAGTGTGGCGGTGGAGGGGCGAACTGACAAGCTGGGGATGCTCTCATTCCCCGCGAATCCTGCAGGGGGATCAGTTGCTGGACAGCCTGTCGCCGCGGGCGAACTTCCAGGTGCGGATGATCTCCAGGCGGTCGATATCCGACAGGTCGCCGGTAAAGGGCGCGAACGGCGCCGCCAGGCGCACGATGCGCTGGGCCGCCTGGTCCAGCAGCGGCTGGCCGGAGGACTCCAGTACCAGCACCTCGTACAGCGAGCCGTCGCGATTGATCGACACCATCAGCCGCAGGTTGCCGTAGATCTGCTTGCGCCGGGCTTCTTCCGGGTAGTTGAGGTTGCCGATGCGCTCGACCTTCTTGCGCCATTCGTCCTTGTACCAGGCGCCCTTGTCGCGCATGGTCGAGGCCGCGCTCAGGCGGTGGATGCGCGGACGCTTGGCGTACAGCTGCTGCTCCTGGGCCAGTTCGGCCTCCAGGCTGGCGATGTCGCTGGACAGCTGCTCGCTGTCGAACGTCGGTACGGGAACCTTGGGTTTGGCCTCGGTCTTGACCTCTTCACGCTTGGTGACGGTCTTTTTCGGTTTCGGCGCGGTGGTGGCGACCGCGGCCTTGGGCGCGGCTTCCTTGACCTCGGTCTTGGCCGGGGGCGGCGGAGTGACCTTGTTGACTTTGTTTTCCTGGAACGGCGCCACTTCGGTGGTCTTCGGGATTGCCTTCTTGTCCAGGGTGCCGCTGCCTTCCTGGTTTTCCTGGGCAAGGAAATCGGCCTTCTTCGGCTTGGTCTCGCTCTTGAAGGTGGCCAGGGTGATTTCCAGGGTCTTGCTGATCTGCTTGGGTTCGGCGAAGGAGAAACCCAGGCCGAGAATCAGCGCGATATGCAGCAGGGCGGCCAGGAACAGGGTAAATCCCAGGCGATCGGCCGGGCGCACGCCGCTGTAGGCCAGCTCGGGGGGCAGGTCGGAAGGGAGAGCCATCAGCGGTTCACAAAAGTCATCAGCGGTTCAACATCACAAAAAACTTCACAAGACCAACATTGCGGGTTTCACAGGCGGCGCATGATAACGCAATGTTGGTTTGTGCTTGGCAGTTCTGGATCAACGAGCCTTGAGCTTCTGATCGATGGCATCCATCAGCATTGCGCCGATATTGGTGCCGAAGGCGTTGTCGATCTCGCGGATGCAGGTCGGGCTGGTGACGTTGATTTCGGTCAGGTGCTCACCGATCACATCGAGCCCCACGAACAGCAGGCCTTTTTCGCGCAGGGTCGGGCCGATTTGCGCGGCGATCCAGCGATCTTTCTCGGTCAGCGGCCGGGCTTCGCCACGGCCACCGGCGGCGAGGTTGCCACGGGTTTCACCCTGGGCGGGAATCCGCGCCAGGCAGTAATCCACAGGCTCGCCGTCGATCATCAGGATGCGTTTGTCGCCATCGACGATGGCCGGCAGATACTCCTGGATCATGATCTGCTGCTTGCCATGCTGGGTCAGGGTTTCGAGGATCACCGAGAGGTTCGGGTGGCCGGCGGTGTGACGGAAGATCGACGAGCCGCCCATGCCGTCCAGCGGCTTGAGGATCACGTCACCGTGATGGTCGGCGAATTCGCGCAACACGTCCGGGCGACGGCTGACGATGGTCGGCGGGGTGCACTGCGGGAACAGGGTGGCGAACAGCTTTTCATTGCAGTCGCGCAGGCTCTGCGGCTTGTTGACCACCAGCACGCCGTCGCGCTCGGCCTGCTCCAGCAGGTAGGTGGAGTAGACGAACTCCATGTCGAACGGCGGGTCCTTGCGCATCAGGATCACGTCCAGTTCGCTCAGGGCGCTGTCGGTCTCGGCTTCCAGTTCGAACCACTTCTGCGGGTCGGCGAACACCTTCAGCGGACGCATCCGCGCCCGGGCCACGCCACCGGTCGCCTGGTACAGGTCCTGCTGTTCCATATAGAACAGGGTCCAGCCGCGCTCCTGGGCGGCCAGCAGCATGGCCAGCGAGCTGTCCTTCTTATAGGAGATGCTGGCGATAGGGTCCATGACAATCCCGACGCGAACGCTCATGGGCGGTTTCCTCGAAAATTAGTGGGCGCAATGGCTTGAAAAAGTGGCGTCAGAGTGGCGCTCGGGCGGTTCCCGGTCAAGGAAAAACCACCGCGCCGGTCGGCCGATAGATTGCATGGGGAGAGTATGCTAAAAAGGCTCGCATGCCGTGCTCAGGCCTTGAACATCAAGGGCTTGAGGCATTGGCCAGCAGTACGGGCAGAAAATCGATTCACTGTGGCGATGGTAGAGCAGATATGGAACAGCAATCCAGCGCCCTCAAGGTGATGGTGATCGATGATTCGAAGACGATTCGCCGCACGGCCGAAACGCTGCTGAAGAATGTCGGCTGTGAAGTCATCACCGCGGTCGACGGTTTCGAGTCCCTGGCCAAGATCGCCGACAATCACCCGGACATCATCTTCGTCGACATCATGATGCCGCGGCTCGATGGCTATCAGACCTGCGCACTGATCAAGAACAACAGCGCGTTCAAGTCCACGCCGGTGATTATGCTGTCCTCCAAGGACGGTCTGTTCGACAAGGCCAAGGGTCGCATCGTCGGCTCTGACCAGTTTTTGACCAAGCCTTTCAGCAAGGAAGAGCTGCTGAGCGCGATCAAGGCCCATGTGCCGGGGTTCGCCGCAGTAGAACAAGCACATTGAGGTCCGGCCAGCGGGCCGCACGCCTATTCGTATGGGGAAGACCATGGCTCGTATTCTGATCGTCGATGACTCGCCGACTGAAATGTACAAACTGACCGGCATGCTGGAAAAGCACGGTCATGAAGTCCTGAAGGCCGAAAACGGCGCCGACGGCGTGGCCCTGGCGCGCCAGGAAAAACCCGACGCGGTCTTGATGGACATCGTCATGCCCGGCCTCAATGGCTTCCAGGCCACCCGTCAGTTGACCAAGGACGCGGAAACCAGCCATATCCCGGTGATCATCATCACCACCAAGGATCAGGAAACCGACAAGGTCTGGGGCACTCGCCAGGGCGCCAAGGATTACCTGACCAAGCCGGTCGACGAAGACACCCTGATCAAGACCCTGAACAACGTCCTGGCCGGCTGACCGCCCGCGCCATGGCCGAGTCGCAAACCGCCTTCGAACTGCTGCTCGAGATCGACCAGCGCTGCCGCCTGCTGGCGGCCGACCTGCCTTCCCAGGAAACCCGCCAGCACGGCTGGAGCGGTATCGGCTTTCGTATCGGCGAGCATTGGTATGTGGCGCCGATGGGCGAAGTCAGCGAAGTCCTGCACGAGCCCCGTTATACGTTGCTGCCCGGGGTCAAGCCCTGGGTCAAGGGCGTGGCCAACCTGCGCGGACGGCTGCTGCCGATCATGGACCTGTGCGGGTTCTTCGGCCATGAGCTGTCGGCGCTGCGCAAGCAGCGGCGGGTGCTGGTGGTCGAGCACAAGGAAGTATTCGCCGGCTTGATGGTGGACGAGGTGGCCGGCATGCAGCATTTCGAGCAGAGCAGCCTGAAGACGGCTGCCAGCGGTAGCGAACAGGGCGCCATCACGCCGTACCTGCGGGGGTATTTCCCCTGCGAGCAGGTCTGGTGGGTATTCAGTCCCTTCGCCCTGGCGCAGTCGCCGGGGTTTCTGGATGTGGCGCTGTAGGCGCGAGGCGTGCCCGCGAAAGGGATGACGCGGTTTTGCAGGTTCACCGTGTGATGTTTATCGCGGGCAACAGAACAACCGGAATTCAGGTGTGCAGATGCTAAAAGCCAACCCAGGCAAGCCAATGGAAGGATCGCGCAGCCGCTCGCAGATCATCGTGCTGTTCATCGCCCTGATCGTGTTCATCATGCTGCTGTTCGCCAACTTCGCTTACCTCAACACCCAGGCCACTTACGACAAGCAGTACATCGGCCACGCCGGCGAGCTGCGGGTGCTGTCCCAGCGCATCGCCAAGAACGCCACGGAAGCCGCGGCGGGCAAGGCCGCGGCCTTCAAGCTGCTGGGCGATGCGCGCAACGATTTCGCCCAGCGCTGGGGCTACCTGAAAAAAGGCGACCCGGCCACCGGGCTGCCCGCCGCGCCCGTGGCGGTGCGCAAGGAAATGCACGCGGTGCAGCAGGACTGGGACAAGCTGCTGCACAACGCCGACGCGATCCTGGCCAGCGAACAGACCGTGCTGTCCTTGCATCAAGTAGCCGCGACCCTGGCGGAAACCGTGCCGCAGCTGCAGGTCGAGTATGAAAAGGTCGTGGAAATCCTCCTGCAACGCGGCGCTCCAGCCGCCCAGGTGGCCATGGCGCAGCGCCAGTCGCTGCTCGCCGAGCGCATTCTCGGCGCGGTAAATACCGTGCTGGCCGGCGACGAGAACGCGGTGCAGGCCGCCGACGCCTTTGGCCGTGACGCGGCGCGCTTCGGCCAGGTGCTGAGCGGCATGCTCCAGGGCAACCCGACCCTGAAGATCAGCCAGGTCGAGGACCGCGATGCGCGGGCGCGCCTGACCGAGATCAGCGAGCTGTTCCAGTTCGTCTCCGGCTCGGTGGACGAAATCCTCGAAACCTCTCCTGAACTGTTCCAGGTCCGCGAATCGGCGAGCAATATCTTCAGCCTGTCGCAGACCCTGCTCGATGAAGCCTCGCACCTGGCTGTCGGCTTCGAGAACCTGGCTGGCGGCCGTTCGCTGGACACCATCGGCGGCTATGTCCTGGGTTTGGCGGCGCTGGCCTCGATCATCCTGATCGGCATGGTGATGGTGCGTGAAACCAATCGCCAGCTGCACGAGACCGCCGAGAAGAACGAACGCAACCAGAACGCGATCATGCGTCTGCTGGACGAGATCGAGGACCTGGCCGACGGCGACCTCACCGTGACCGCCTCGGTGACCGAGGACTTCACCGGCACCATCGCCGACTCGATCAACTATTCCGTGGACCAGTTGCGCGACCTGGTGGCGACCATCAACCTCACCGCCGGCCAGGTCGCCGGCGCGGTGCAGGAAACCCAGGCCACCGCGATGCAACTGGCCGAAGCCTCGGAGCATCAGGCCCAGCAGATTTCCGAAGCCTCCACCGCGATCAACGAAATGGCCCAGTCCATCGACCAGGTGTCGGCCAACGCCGCCGAGTCCTCGGCGGTGGCCGAGCGTTCGGTGGAGATCGCCAACAAGGGCAACGAGGTGGTGCACAACACCATTCATGGCATGGACAACATTCGCGAGCAGATCCAGGACACCGCCAAGCGGATCAAGCGCCTGGGCGAGTCTTCCCAGGAAATTGGCGACATTGTCAGCCTGATCGATGACATTGCCGACCAGACCAACATCCTCGCGCTCAACGCGGCGATCCAGGCCTCCATGGCCGGGGATGCCGGGCGCGGGTTCGCGGTGGTGGCCGATGAGGTGCAGCGCCTGGCGGAGCGTTCTTCGGCGGCGACCCGGCAGATCGAGACCCTGGTGCGGGCGATCCAGACCGACACCAACGAGGCGGTGATCTCCATGGAGCAGACCACCTCGGAAGTGGTGCGTGGCGCCCGGCTGGCGCAGGATGCCGGGGTGGCCCTGGAAGAAATCGAAGGCGTCTCCAAGACCCTGGCGGCGCTGATCCAGAGCATCTCCAATGCCGCCCAGCAGCAGACTTCGTCGGCCGGACAGATATCCTTGACCATGAACGTGATCCAGCAGATTACTTCACAGACTTCGTCCGGCTCGACCGCGACGGCCGAAAGCATCGGCAACCTGGCGAAAATGGCCAGCCAGCTGCGGCGCTCGGTGTCCGGTTTCACCTTGCCGGCCAGTCGCGAGCAGACGCCGCGGGAAAACCGCTGAGGCCGGAGCACGACTTTGATGGGAATGGTAATGGGTGATCGGCACGACTATGTGGCCCTGGAATGGGTCAAGGGCGAAATTGCCGAAACGCTGAAGCAGGCCCACCAGGCGCTCGATCATCTGGTCGACGAGCCGCAGGCGGTGGAAGCCCTCGACCAGTGCCTGGACTGCATCCACCAGGTCCACGGCAGCCTGCAGATGGTCGAGTTCTATGGCGCGGCGCTGCTCGCCGAAGAAATGGAAGCCCTGACCCTGGCCCTGCGCGAGTACCGCGTGGCTCAGCGCGACGAGGCGATCTACCTGCTGCGCCAAGCCATCAGCCAGTTACCGCAGTACCTCGACCGGGTGCAAAGCGCGCGCCGCGACCTGCCGCTGGTGGTCTTGCCGTTGCTCAACGACCTGCGCAGCGCCCGGGGCGAAGGCCTGCTGAGCGAAACCAGCCTGTTCAGCCCGCAACTGCCGGACCTGCCGGCCCTGGACGAGGTGACGCTGAACCGCCTGGCGCCCCCCGACCTGACCATCCTGCTGCGCAAGTTGCGGCACATGCTGCAAACCGCGCTGGTCGACCTGCTGCGCGAACAGGATGTGAAAAACAGCCTGGGCTACATGGCCAAGGTCTTCGAACGCCTCCAGGTGTTGTGCCAGAACGCCCCGCTGGGGCCCTTGTGGCAGATCGCCCTGGCCCTGGTGGAAGGCATGGGCAGTGGGGCGATCGCCAACAGCCCGGCGGTGCGCAGCCTGCTCAAGGATGCCGACCGCGAACTCAAGCGCCTCTATGAACAAGGCATCGTCGGGATCAACCAGCCGGCCCCCGACGAACTGCTGAAAAGCCTGCTGTTTTACATCGCCAAGGCCCGCTATCCCACCGCGCAGATGCAGACCATGAAAGACGCTTACGGACTCGATGACGCTTTGCCCGACACTGCGCTGGTCGACCAGGAGCGGGCCCGCATGGCCGGCCCGGACCGCGATGCCATGCGCTCGGTGCTGTCGGCCCTGTGCGAGGAGCTGGTGCGGGTCAAGGAACGCCTGGACCTGTTCGTGCGCAGCGACCGCCAGCACGCGTCGGACCTGGACAGCCTGCTGGCGCCCTTGCGGCAGATTGCCGACACCCTGGCGGTGCTGGGTTTCGGCCAGCCGCGCAAGGTCATCATCGACCAGCTGGCGGTGCTGCTGAGCCTGGCCCAGGGCCAGCGCGAACCGAATGACGCGGTGCTGATGGATGTGGCCGGGGCCCTGCTGTATGTCGAGGCGACGCTGGCCGGGATGATCGGCCCGGCCGAGCCCGAGAGCCGCGAAGAAAGCCGCCTGCCGACCACCGACCTGACCCAGATCCACCAACTGGTGATCAAGGAGGCGCGGATCTGCCTGCAGCAGGCCAAGGACCTGATCGTCGACTACATCGACGCCGGTTGGGACCGCGAGCACTTGCAGGCGCTGCCGGAGCTGCTGACCCAGGTGCGTGGCGCTTTGGCGATGATCCCCCTGAGCCGGGCGGCGGGTCTTTTGCAGGCCTGCATCGGCTTCGTGCGTGAACACCTGCTGCTGGACCCGTGCCAGCCCGGCTGGCAGCAGTTGGACAATCTGGCCGACGTGATCACCAGCATCGAGTATTACCTGGAGCGCCTGAGCGACGATCACCAGGCGCCGGGGGAAAAGATTCTCGACGTGGCCGAGCAGGGCCTGGCGGCGCTGGGCTATGTGCCACAAAAGCAGGCACCGGACGAGTTGCTAGCGAGCGAACAGGTGCCGCTGCTCAGCGATGTGCTCAGCCCCAACGAGGCCCTGGTGATGCAGGACCTGCAGGAGCTGGACAGCCCGGAAGTGGTGCAGTCCCTGGCCGATGTGCTGGCCAGCCCGGTCTCGGCGCTCAACCCGCCGGCGCTGGATACGCCGGGCAGCCTGTTGCCGCCGCCGGGCGATGAAGCGCCGGTGGACGACGAGCTGCGTGAAGTCTTCCTCGAAGAGACCGACGAAGTGCTCGACGTGCTGCGCGAGTACCTGCCGCGCTGGGCCGCCGACCCTCACGGCAAGGCGGCGCTGGGCGAGCTGCGCCGAGCCTTCCACACCCTCAAGGGCAGCGGGCGAATGGTTCGCGCACTGGTGCTGGGCGAACTGGCCTGGGCCGTGGAAAACCTGCTCAACCGCGTCCTGGAACACAGCGTGGAGCCGGGGCCGCAGGTGCGGCAACTGCTCGAAGAGGTATTGCAGCTGCTGCCGGAGCTGGTCGCCGAGTTCGCCGCCCAGGCCCAGCGCCAGCGCGACGATGTCGACCGCCTGGCTGCCCGGGCGCACGCCCTGGCCAAGGGCGACACGGCGTCGGTAGACGGGCTGGAAGACGGGCTCGATCCGCAGTTGCTGGAGATCTTCCGCAACGAGGCCGAAACCCATCTGGAGAGCATCAAGCGTTTTCTCGATCAGGCTGCCGAGCACTTGCCCTTGCAGGCCAGCGACGAATTGCAGCGTGCCCTGCACACCCTCAAGGGCAGCGCCTATATGGCCGGCGTGCTGCCGATCGCCGAGCTGGCGGCGCCGCTGGACCTGCTGGCCCGGGAGTATCGCGCGCACCTGATGGCCCTGGACCTGGACGAAGTCGAGCTGCTGCTGGAAGCCGAAGGCCTGTTTCGCCGTGGCCTGCAACAGCTGGGCAGCGATCCGCTGGTGCCCATCGAAGGTGCCGCCGACCTGATCGAACGGGTCAAGGCGCTGACCGCCGAGCGCCTGGAAAGCCTGCTCAGCGCGCCCAATACCGGGCTGCGGGTCAAGCGCGACGCGCAATTGATCAGCAGCTTCCTGGCCCAGGGCATGGACATCCTGCTGGATGCCGAAAACCTGCTGCGCCGCTGGCAGCAGCACCCGGGCGAGCGCCAGGAACTCAGTGCGCTGCTGGACGAACTGACCACCCTCGGCGAAGGCGCGCACCTGGCGGACCTGCAGCCGATGGACGAGCTGTGCGAAGCGCTGCTGGACCTGTACGGCGCCGTGGAAGAAAGCAGCCTGGCGGTGGGCGAGCGGTTTTTCCATGAGGCGGAAAACGCCCACGAAGCCCTGATCAACATGCTCGACGAACTGGCTGCCGGCCAGGAAGTCAGCCCGCAACCGGCCATGGTCCGGGCCTTGCGCGAACTGCTCGAGGAGAGCCTCGACCCGTCGGCCATGGGCCTGATTCGCAGCGACGGCAGCCGCACCCTGAGCATCACCGACCTGGCCAGCGCCACCGCCGAGATGGAGCAGCAGGCGCCGATCGAGGTGGAGGGCCCGGACGATGAAATCGTGGCGATCTTCCTCGAAGAGGCGGTGGATATTCTCGACAGCGCCGGCCAGGCCTTGCAGCGCTGGCTGGCCGACCCGGACAACGGCGCGCCGCTGTCTTCCCTGCAACGCGACCTGCACACCCTCAAGGGCGGCGCGCGCATGGCCGAAGTCGGCCCGGTGGGCGACCTGGCCCAGGAACTGGAAAACCTCTACGAAGGCCTGGTGGACCGCCGTTACCAGCATGGCGAGGCCCTGGCCGACCTGCTGCGCCGCAGCCATGAGCAACTGGCGCTGCTGTTGCAGCAGTTGCAGGCGCAGCAAACGCTGAGTGATCCCAAGGCGCTGATCGAAGCGATCCGCAGCTTTCGCCAGCGCAGCGGGGTCACCAGCGAGGTGCCCGAGGCCGCGGTGGCTGACGATTCGGCGGCCCACGATCCGGAGCTGCTGGAGATTTTCCTCGAAGAAGGTTTCGACATCCTCGACAGTTCGGGGGCGGCGCTGACGCGCTGGCAGGCCGAACCGGCCAGCCGCCAGGAAGTGGAAACCCTGCTGCGTGACCTGCACACCCTCAAGGGTGGCGCGCGCATGGTGGAGATCGCGCCGATCGGCGACTTGGCCCATGAACTGGAGTTTCTCTACGAAGGCCTGTCCGCGGGCCTGCTGCAACCCACGCCGGCGCTGTTCGGCCTGTTGCAAAAAAGCCAGGACCGCCTGGCGCAGATGCTCGACGCCGCCCGTGCCGAACAACCGATCAAGCCAGCCGACAGCCTGATCGAGGCGATTCGCGGCTTCACCCATCCGACCCAGGCCGAAGCGCCGCCTCTGTTGCTGCCCGACCTTAGCCCCCCGAGCAAACCCGAACCGCCAGTGGTGCCGGCGGAAGCCGCGGTGGCCGGGGATATGGTCAAGGTCTCGGCCGAGCTGCTCGATGATCTGGTCAACCTGGCCGGGGAAACCTCGATCTTCCGGGGGCGCATCGAGCAGCAGGTCAACGATGCGCGGGTGGCCCTGAGCGAAATGGAAACCACCATCGAGCGTATTCGCGACCAGTTGCGCCGCCTGGACACCGAAACCCAGGGGCGGATCCTCAGCCGCCAGCAGGTCGAGGCTGAGCGCCTGGGCTACGAAGAGTTCGACCCGCTGGAGATGGACCGCCATTCGCAGTTGCAGCAACTGTCGCGGGCCTTGTTCGAGTCGGCGTCCGACTTGCTCGACCTCAAGGAAACCCTCGACCGGCGCAACCAGGACGCGGAAAACCTGTTGCAGCAGCAGGGGCGGGTCAATACCGAGCTGCAGGAAGGTCTGATGCGCACGCGCATGGTGCCGTTCGAGCGCCTGGTGCCGCGGCTCAAGCGCATCGTCCGCCAGGTGGCCGAGGAGCTGGGCAAGGACGTGTCGTTCAGCGTCGGCAATGCCGAGGGCGAGATGGACCGCAACGTGCTGGAACGCATGGTCGCGCCCCTGGAACACATGCTGCGCAATGCCGTCGACCATGGCCTGGAGTCCGCCGAGGTGCGCCGCGCCGCGGGCAAGCCGGAACAGGGGCGGATCACCCTGGACCTGTCCCACGAAGGCGGCGATATCGTCTTCGACATGCGCGACGACGGCGCCGGGGTGCCGCTGGAAGCGGTGCGGCGCAAGGCGATCAAGCGTGGCCTGCTCGCCCCCCATGTCGAGATCAGCGACCGCGACGTGCTGCAATTCATCATGCAGCCGGGGTTTTCCACTGCGGAGAAAATCACCCAGATTTCCGGGCGCGGTGTGGGCATGGACGTGGTCCATGAAGAGGTGCGCCAGCTCGGCGGTTCGATGACCATCGACTCGATCCCGGGGCAGGGCGTGCATTTTCGCATTCGCCTGCCGTTCACCCTGTCGGTCAACCGGGCGCTGATGGTGCAGTGCCTGGAGGAGCAGTACGCGATCCCGCTGAACACCATCGAGGGCATCGTCCGGGTGCTGCCCCACGAACTGGAAAGCTACTACCAGCTCGACTCGCCCCATTACCAATACGCCGGTCAGCGTTATGAGCTGTGTTACCTCGGCGAGCTGCTGCACACCGTGGCCCGGCCGAAACTGCTGGGGCAGAGCCTGCCGCTGCCGGTACTGCTGGTGCATTACAACGAACACCGGATCGCCGTGCAGGTGGACGCCATGGCCGGCACCCGGGAAATCGTGGTCAAGAGCCTGGGGCCGCAGTTCGCGGCGGTGCAGGGTCTGTCCGGCGCGACCATCCTCGGCGATGGCCGGGTGGTGCTGATTCTCGATCTGCTGGCACATATCCGCGCCCTGCAAACGCGTTTGCCGATGCCGCGCATGGCGGCCGGTGATGAAGTGATTGCCGAGGTCGAGCCGCTGCGGCCGAGGCTGGTGCTGGTGGTCGACGACTCGGTGACGGTGCGCAAGGTCACCAGCCGCCTGCTGGAACGCCACGGCATGAACGTGCTGACTGCCAAGGATGGAGTCGACGCCATGGCGCTGCTGCAGGAGCACACCCCGGACCTGATGCTGCTGGACATCGAAATGCCGCGCATGGACGGCTTCGAGGTGGCGATGCAGGTGCGCGCCGACCCGCGCCTGCAACAGCTGCCGATCATCATGATCACCTCGCGCACCGGCCAGAAACACCGCGACCGGGCCATGGCCATCGGCGTCAACGATTACCTCGGCAAGCCTTACCAGGAGTCGGTGCTGCTGGAGAGCATCGCCCAGTGGAGCAGACCCCATGCATGACTACCGCGCCAGCTTCCTCACCGGACTGCTGCTGCCCCTGGCCGACCGCACCCTGATCCTGCCCAACGTCGCCGTGGCCGAATTGATCGACTACCAGCGCGGCGAACCCGCCAGCGACGCGCCGCCCTGGTACCTGCGCTCTGTCGCCTGGCGCGACCGTCAGCTGCCGCTGATCAGCTTCGAAGCCGCCTGCGGCCAGCCCCTCGCCATCGGCGAACGCGCCCGCATCGTCGTGCTCAACACCCTGGGCGGCCGCGAGCGCCTGAAGTTCATCGCCCTGGTGATCCAGGGCATCCCGCGCTCCTGCCGGCTCGACAGCCAGCTGAGCTACGTCGACGTGCCGTTGTGCCGGCTGGAAAAGGCTGCGGTGCAGGTGGGGGAGCAGGTGGCGAAGATTCCGGATCTGTTGGGGTTGGAGGAGATGCTGGTGAAGGCAGGGTTGTCCTAGATCCTTTCGAGTGACTTGATCGTTCTCAGAAAGGGACCTATCGGTCCCTATTTGGGACTGATGGGGGCGCCACTGATCTGTAGGAGCGAGGCTTGCCCGCGATGGCGGTGGTGGCCTCGCTGCTGATGTTGGACGGTGTACATATCCGTTGCTGCGGTCACGGCCGCTTATGGTTCCGCCCTTACGGCGGGTCACTTTTTTTCAAACGCCAAAAAAAGTAACCAAAAAACGCTTGCCCCTGCGTACGGCCTTCGCTGCGCTCAGGTTCCCTCGCTCCGGCGTCCATCAGGGGGCATCGACTCCGGTCGGCTTCGCTTCGACCTCCATACGATGTCCTCGACTACGTCGAGGGGCGCTGCGCGCCATCCCCCTGATGAACACCTCCACTCGGCCTCCCGATGGGGCGGGTAGATCAAGATCAAAAGCCAAAGTCAAACGCGACCTGCCGGTCGACGCTAAACCCTGTAGCTGCTGCCGCAGGCTGCGATCGGGGCGCAGCCCCGTAAATCTGGCAACTCGGTATACCTGACCGGGCTCTGCCGCCTGGCTTGGCGACCGCTGCGCGGTCGATCGCAGCCTCGCCAAGGCTCGGCAGCGGCTACGCTGCGGTCTGGGGTATTAACAGACATTTCAGCTGTAGAGAGTGGCAACAGTTTGCCGATTGCTGGGAGGCGTATCAGGCGCCATAGTCCGGGCCGTCACCGACGCATCGGTGGCCGATCTTAGCCGGTCGAAACTGTTCACGGACGCACAAGCGCCCTCCTATAATGCTGGCGCTTTTTGCTGCCTGCATTTGCTATGGCGGCTGTGCGTGGGACACCTGCGGGTGTGCCGGACTTCCGTGAATGGTCCGGTCGGCTAACCCGCGTACAGCTGCCACCCTCTTTGTTTAGCCGCATAGGGTGGTAACTCTTCAGCATTCACGGAGAAACACCCATGACTGAGTTCATCCCGCTACACAGCAATCTCACCACCACCCCGGTGCTCTACCTCAACCCCAACGCTCCGGCATCCGACCTGCACGGCTGTGCCGTCCAGCGCTTCAAGGCCACCCGCGACCTGATGCACAGTCTCAATTGCTTGAGCCTCAAAGGCGTCCACGACCAAGACTTGCAACACATCGTCAATGCAGCCCATCTGCTGTTGCAGGATGGCTGCGATGCGCTGGATGCGTTGCAGTGGCGGATCGGGCACTAAAAGCCAAACCGCTTCCGGGCGCAAGCATCACGGCTTACGCCCGGAGGCAGTTTGGCCATCTTCGGCCGGAGTGATCATCAGGTTGGGGCGGAAGGGAACGAAACGATACCTGTCCCGCTGCCTAATCGACGTACTTCACATGTTTGGTCATCAGGTTGGGACGGCTGAAGGTGTCGATGGCGTCAATGCGCCCCAGCATTTCCTTGACCTTGGCTTTGAAGGTGTCGTTATCCATATCGATCCAGTAGCGGGGTTTGCGCCCGATTCTACGGTCGTATTCGGCGGTCACCGGATCCAGGTGGCGATAAGGTTCATAGAGCGGCAGCTCGGGAAGAGGACGGCTTACGTCCATGAAATTTTGCAGGAAATCCCATAAGGCACAGGGCCGCTGCGTGGTGTTGTCAGGAATGATCAGGTTGTTGAGGTTGATACGGATATCGCGATAACGATGGATTAAGAAGAGCCCATTCATGGCCAGGCCCTGGCGGTCTGGGCTGGTGACGATATAGGCGTCGAATTCGTAGAAGGGGGCAACAACTTCGTCGATTACACCATCTTTTTTGAAGTGTTTGTAATCGAAGAAAGTGACCAGCCCGGTACGACGATTGAGCTCCCAGAGAGGGCCTTTGGGAGGGCGGAACCAGAATTTTGGAAAATGATTAACGACAATATGACCAATCACTCCGCAAAGGAGTGGAACTCCTAGCATCCAAGAGTAGAGATTAACTAAGAGGTCATATGTAAAATTCCATGGTGTTTCTACTGATGCAGGCATGACTGTAAGATGAGCTAGAACAGTAATAGGTGCCAAGATAATAAACGCCCATTTACCTATCCCCTTCATATACAGCCAAAACTGCGAGCGAAAAGGTAGTTGGGCAAAGCGAAAACGCTCATGGTCATACTTGTAATGCAGATCTATATGCTCAAGCGGGCGAGGCACGTAAGTATCGTTCGCTTTCATCTCAGCCTTTTCTTTTTCCCACTGCTCCCAAAAACGCATGCTCTCAGGTTTTGGGTCTTCCATGATGCTGTCCGGCGCCACCTCCTGGGTGTTACCCCACGGCAAGCGAGTACCTGAAAACTTGCTCAGCCAACCACGCTCCGTAGAAGCAGTTTGCTCGGGAACCCGATCCAAGCGATAGGCATCGGACCCGTAATAGGGCTGCACCGGAATGCTCATCAGTCTACGTACTTCACATGCTTGGCCATCAGATTCGGGCGGCTGAAGGTGTCGATGGCATCAATGCGCCCAAGCATTTCCTTGACCTTGGCTTTGAAGGTGTCGTCATCCATATCGATCCAGTAGCGCGGTTCGCGGCTGGCTTTACGGTCATGTTCGGCAGTCACCGGATCCAGATGGCGATGAGCTTCGTACATCGGTATGTCGGGTAGTGGACGACTGATATCCATGAAGTTCTGCAGGAAGTCCCAGAGGGCGCAGGGCTTTTGTGTAGTGTTATCGGGCGTGATCAGATCGTTGAGGTTGATGCGAATATCGCGATAGCGATGGATCAGGAACAATCCGTTCATGGCCAGTCCCTGGCGGTCTGGGCTGGTGACGATATAGGCATCAAACTCATAGAAAGGCGCAGTGACTTTTTCAATCGCACCTTCTTTTTTGAAATTTTTATAATCGAATATGGTGACCAGTCCGGTACGACGGTTGAGTTCCCATAGGGGGCCCTTCGGGGGGCGAAACCAAAATCTGGGGAAATAGTTAATGATAATGCTGCTAAATATCCAAGGTGCGAGTAGTGTTTTAAGTACTAAAATTGTAGTTGAGTAGCTTATGAGTTCTTTGAAGTCAAAATTGCTGGAGTCTAATTCGAAGATTATGTCTGTTAGTATTGAAGGTGGGAGAAGAATAATTAACCCCCACTTGCAAAAAATTTTAAGCGATAGCCAAAATTGGGAGCGAAATGGTAGCTTTGCAAAGCGAAAACGCTCGTGGTCATACTTGTAATGCAGATCTATATGCTCAAGCGGACGAGGCACGTATGTACCATTCGCTTTCATCTCCGCTTTCTCTTTTTCACTCTGCTCCCAAAAGCGCATGCTCTTAGGTTTTGGATCTTCCATGATGTTGTCTGGAGCCACATCTTGTGTGTTGCCCCACGGTAACCGGGTTCCAGAAATTTTATGCAATAAGTTGCGTTCCGTAGATACGTTTTGCTCAGGAATCCGATCTGGATGATAGGAATCGATTGCGTAATAAGATGGTAGCTCGACTGGTTTACTCATCATTGGACCTTATGGGTCTGTTCGTCGGCCCAGAACGGCTGATTGGTCTTATTGAAGTCTGCCTTGGCATACGCAGGGCCATAGCGGGTAGGGTCTTTTACCCCGGGTGCTGGAAAGTAACGTGACTCAGACTGGTTTTTTAGAACGAACTGGGCACGAACCGCCCACAGAAAACCATGGCCGCTCGTCCCGCGGACCACCATCGTGGGTGTGTTCACATATAACTCCAATGCATCATTGTATAGACGCTGACCCTGAACTTCGGAGGGAGTATTGGGGACCTTTTTTTCACCGGGTAAGGGCATGCCTCTGAAATAGGTAGTCACGACCTCACACAACCGGCAGTCAGCCTGTATACCGAGACTACCGATGCTTCCCAAAAGCCCGGGCAATCTGCTTTCTATTCGAATCACCGTATTGGCAGTGCGTACCGGGAAAGGATATTTGTCATTAGGGTCCAGTTTCGCGTCAGCTTGGTACAGCGGATTCTTATCAATTTTTATACCTATTCCGGCAAGCAGGCCGATCAGACGATAGAGGGCTTCCTGAGGATCTAGTAGATGCTGGGCGGCAGAACCACCTTCTGAACCGAAGGGGCCATTCGCGAGCCAGTCTTCTAATGGAGTACTACTAAGCCAGAGCACCAGACCGGCGCCAGCACCGATCAGCAAAAGTGCCAGCCAACCCAACGGATGTAAGCCGAGTACCGGTGTTGCCGTGATGAGCCCGGAAGCGACGCCGACCAGTGCACCGCCAGCCATAAGCAAATAGCCATACATCGCATTATCGTTCCACTGCCAAGCATACCAAGCATCGTAAAGACTGAGTCCCGCAAAAACGATACCAGAAATAGATTGAGCTATTAGACGGGCAGTGAGTGTTTTGGTAACTCGTTCAGCTATTGCTTTGCCCAACCATTTTCTTGCGTCTTTATCAGCTATTTCATAAATCGTTTTTCGGGCTGATGCGAGAGCTGATTGGGTGCCTACCAACTTTACTGTCAGTGCTTCCATTGCAATGATCAGATCAATTCCTGCACCCAAAACACCAACTCGAGCTCTATATTTACTTTTTTCTCTACTGGCCGCCTCCCTTCCTTGCCACTCAGCATTCACATTCCACAACTCCAGCATCAATACCCCCACAGAAAACGGGCGTGAATTCAAAATCCGGAAGGCGAGGGCATTGCTTCGAGTGCTGTGCTGGTCGAGGGCATCTGCCAAAGCGGTATTGGCTTCGGTCAGTCGGATATTTGCAGCGCTGGCGCCAGCTGCCGACTGCTGAGCTGCAGTCAGTTGCTTGTTCATGTTACTGACCAGTTGCGCAGTGCTGTGATTACGCGGAATGACCAAAACCAGATGCTCTGCGGTCTCTACTCCAGTCGCAGGCATACGTGCGCGGTCGGTACTGCCGAGCAGCCGACCACGGCGGTCGAGGAATTCGCCGTAGAAGGTTCTCGGTACCGCCTCGCGTGAAGGGAGGTCCTCCAGGCCAAACAGGTAATAGTTCTGCGTGACCTGGCTACGGCGCATGAAGTAGGCCGGGCCAAAAGTGTTGGGCAGCATGCTGCGTAGCTGTTCGACGCCTTGGGCATGCAACCGCACATTAACGGGACGTGCGCGGGCACCCAGGTTGGCGCGGGATCTTTCTAGACGTTCGCTGGCTTGGGTGCTGGCGTCATTGCTGGTCCTGGCGTCAGTCGCGGCCTGTGCGGCTGCTGTACGCGGTGTGTCGATGGCCGCCAGAGCAGTATCCACTGCACCTTGCAGGGTGTCGTAGATACTGAGGAGCGCGCCGTTGAGGTTCTTGCCGCTGGTGATCAGGAAACTGTTGAAGCTGGCCCCGGCCAGCAGATTGGCAACAATACTGGCGTCCAGGGTGGTCTGTTTTTCGGCAGTGGGCGCCGGTTTGTTTTCATTCTTGGCCAGTTCGGTGGCGCGGAATTGACCATCGCCCTGATTTTCTGCTGTTTTGGTTGGCACCTTGTACGGCGTACAAACGCGCTCCATGTCGCACTCTGGCCAGAGCATGACATGCAGTGGTGCGTTGGCGTCGTTGGCGAGCGAGGCGAGGTACGTCTGTCCGGGACTGGCCTTGGGGCTATACAGGCTGACACCGCTGACCGCATCGATCACGTCGCCGCTTGGCGCCAGCGGGTCCAGGCGTGACGGAGGGGCCGCGAGCGCGGCCACGGTCTGGCTGATGACGAACAGGGCCGAGACATAATCGAAGCCGTCCAGGCTCAGGTGATCGGCCAGGGCCTGCTGGGTCATGGTTTGTTGAAAACTCTCGGCCAGCAGGTTCTGGGCGCTGTTCATGTGCTGCCAGACCATGGCCCGCTCCACCGTCGCGGTGCAGCGGTTGATGTCCTGTTTGCCTTTGGTACCGAGCTTTTCCAGGCTGGCATGCAGAGGGTTGGGTTTGCCCTGAAGGTTGCGTGGCACCACCAACTGTTGCACCAGTAACGCGCTGGCATGGTTGACCTGCTGGGTCGCATGGCGGGCGCAGAGTTTCAGCAACTCGTGGTGGGTTTCCAGGCGCTGTTTCAAGTGCCGCAAGCGATAGCGTGGGTCCTCCAGCAAAATGCCGCAGATTTGCCGTTGCCTGGCTTTGGTCAGGGCGTCGGGAACACTGGCCTGGGCTTGCCACAGGTCGGCTGTCTCGGCTGCTGGTTCGGGTTTGCTGCCTGGCTCGGCTTTGGGGGCGGGCAGTGAGGCTTCCAGCGCATCGGCGATGGCGCTTAGTTCCAGCAGCTCGGTGCGTTCGGGCGAGCTGCCTTGGGCGCACTGGGCGAGAAACGCCTTGGCTTGCTGGCTGGCGGTGGCAGGAAACTGTCCTGCGAGGTCACACAGGTAACGGCCAGGATGATCGAGCAGCCATTCATAACCGGGCTCGCGCGGGCGTTGGGGCGCCGCCACACTGAGCGGAAATGCACCCAGGTCGAGGTTGCGTCTGACGACGGTCGCTTGAGTCGCGGCGGTCTGGTTGGCGTAGTTGCGCACATCGAAGTTGGAGAAGGCCTGCAGCATGGCCTTGCCGTCCGGCTTGTCTTTGTACCGCTCTTTGAAGCGGGCATTCGAGCAGCTCAGGTCGAAACTTTTGCAGCGCTGATCGCGCAGCTTGGCATCTTGCTCCAGGCGTTGCAGGCGAGGGGCGTTGAGTTGTATTTCGCAAAAACACAGCCGCAGATCATGCACTCGCTGGTTGTTCCAGATGGCGGGCAGCCAGATATCCTCCAGCGGCTGACCGCTGGCCTTGCGTTCACCGGCTTTGAAGCTTTTGCCCTGGCGATAATGAGCGACATCGACATCGTGGTAAGTGGTCTTGCCCTCGGTAATACGTACTTCCAGTTCGCGCCATAGCTTGTTCTGGTAGAACACATAGACATAACCCGCGCGGGCCAGTACCGGTGTACCGAGGTCATAGGCGCTTTTCGATCCGGGGAGCGCGACGAAGGGCAGGACCGGAACCAGCTGGTTCCATTGGGCATCCGCTTGACGCGGGGTTGTGCGAACGTTGTCGAGCAGGGGCAGGCGGATCGGCTTGCCCTGGGTCGAGGCGATTTCCAGCCAGAGCTGACGCTTGGCTTGGCCTGCGCAATCCCACACATGCAGCACGCTGCTGCACAGGTCTTTGTCCTGCGGTTCAGGTTTACCCTTCAGCTCTTTGTTGGCGTCATCGCACAACACGACTTTCTGGCTGGCAGGGTGATCTTTGCCGATCACCTGGACGATCAGTTTTCCGGCTTCGCAAGCCGGGCCAGAGCTCAGGCTCCCAACGGGTGCACTCATGTCAGGGACTCCTTGTCTTGGTGGTCGTGTTCCAGATGCTGGCGCAGAAGCACCAGGCGCTCTTCGCTGTCGCCCTCCAGCGGGATGGCTGGCGCGGTGGTGGTCGGGTATTGGGCGCGCAGCGACAGGTAATCGTTCAGCGTTTGCGCGTCGAGGAATCCATCGCCCATGCCGTCATCCAGATACCGGGAGGCATCGCTGAATGAGATAGCGTTCTGCTTTCGCCACCACTGGTAAATAAAGTGGTCTTTCTGTTGGCGTTGCAGGGCCTGCTCATGCAGCGCGTCCAGATGCAGAGATCGTTGTTCGGCAGGGCATGTCCACTGTCGAGCCTGCGGATTGCCTGCGTTGAACCAGCGCTGGTTGCCGTCTGCCAGGTCCTTCCAGGTGCCGCCATGCCAAGTCAGCCGTGATAAGGGCCCCATCCACGTGGCGGTGGCCTGGGGATCGTCGACAGTGAAAAAGTAACTGGCTGTCGTGGGGCTCGAATAACGCAAGACACCCCTGCGATCTTGATCGAAGCGGATAAACAGAATGTGCCGAAGGTGGCTCAGCAGCGTTTGGGTGGGCGCCTGGCTTTCAATGATCAGGCCTGGCCAGTGCTCAGGCTCTTCACGCATCAGCTCAAGCAAGGACGCATTACTGGTTGCCTCCAGCCAGATCGGACTTTGCTCTGTATAGTCAGCTAGCTCAGTGCCGTCGAACAGGAAGGTTGGATTGGGATCGGGTGCGCGCTGATAGAGCCTTGCCAGCAGATCGTCTGTGCGCTCGAGCAATATCGAAGTTGTCACGCCTGTACTCCTGCCAGTAAAGCTTTCCTGCATGGGCAATCCGTCAAAGGACACTGCATCGGGGTGCCGCCTTTAGGTTTTTGGCAGAGTTCGACGATCGGAACGTTTTCGCGAAGTCGTTGCTGCAGCAGCAAGCCTGGCTTATCCGCATCTGCCTGCTGCAACGGCCCAGGCAGCAGCGGCGCTGCTCCGCTGCCGCTACCGGGTGCGCCGCCGGAGTTTACGTTCACCACCGGGCCACTCATGGTCACGCCACTTGCATCGATCTTGACGAAGCTGCCACCGCCCTTGAGGGTCAGTTCACTACCGGCTTCGAGGACGATTTTCAGCCCGCTGTCGAAATGTATTTCCTGGCCGGCTTCGATGAACTGCCCGGTGCCGATCTTGATGTGCTGGTTTACGCCGACGGTGAGGTGGTCGCTGGCGCGGGCTTCGACCTTGCGGTCGGCGTGCACGGTGTGGTGTTCCTCGGCCTTGAACTCGCTGTAGCTATTGGCCTCGACCGTGTCGTGGCGTTCGTTGCCGACGCGGATCTTCTGGTCGTGTTCGACGTTCTCGTCCCAGTCGCGCTGGGCGTGCAGGAAGATCTGTTCCTGGCCCTTCTTGTCCTCGATGCGCAGCTCGTTGTAACCGCCACCGCCAGGGGAACTGAGGGTCTTGAAGGTGCTGCGGGTCTTGTTTGCCGGCAGCTCGTAGGGGACGACGTTTTCCTTGTGGTACAGGCAGCCGCTGATCAGCGGCTGGTCGGGGTCGCCCTCGAGGAAGGTCACCAGTACTTCCATGCCGATCCGCGGGATGGCGATGCCGCCGTACTGCGCCCCGGCCCAGGCCGAGGACACGCGCAGCCAGCAGCTGGTCTTGTCGTCCGACTGGCCTTCGCGGTCCCAGTGGAACTGCACCTTGACCCGGCCGTACTGGTCGCAGTGGATTTCTTCGCCCTTGGGCCCGGTGACCACCGCGCTCTGGCTGCCGAGGATGCGCGGCTTGGGATGCAGCAGAGGCGGCCGGTTGGGCACGTCCCAGGGCGTGGCCTGGAAGCGGTTGCGGTAACCCTGGTGGAAGTCGTCCTTCAAGGCCGTGGTGTCGCTGGTCACCGACTCTTCCAGCACCTGCGGCTGCTTGCCTTCGTGGATGATCTCGGTGAGCAGCCAGAGGTCGTTCCATTGCGCTTTCGGGTGTTCGCTCAGGGCCAGGAAATGCCCGCTGACCAGCAGCGGCTGGTCGCTTTTGCCCTCGGCCAGGCGGTAGTCGCTGCGGTGGCGTTCCAGGGCGCGCTTGGCCAGGTGCTTGCCGCGCTCGCGATCGACGAAGCGGCCGGGGTAGTCGTAATCCTCGAGGTCCGGCTTGAGCTCGCTCTTGGCGTCGCTCTCCAGGGTCAGGCGCGGTTTCTCGAAGTCGTAGTCGCGGCGCGTGGTGCGGCTGGTACGGGCTTCCAGGCGCAGGTCGAAGCGCTTGATCACCGGGTCGTTGGCGACCATGCCGGAGTCTTGTTGATAGGCCACTGGCGCCAGTTTCGGGAACACCGTCTGGTCATCGCCGAAGACGATGGTGTGGCTGTCGGCGCTGTGCTGGAAGTGGTAGTGGATACCTTCTTCCTCGCACAGGCGCTGGATGAAATGCAGGTCCGATTCGTCGTACTGCACGCAGTAGATGCGCTCGGGATAGATCGAACCCAGCTGGAACTGGTAGGCATTGCTTTGGATGCCGTGTTCTTCGAGGACCTGGCCGATGATTTTCGGCACCGTGAGGTTCTGGAAGATACGTTGGTTGATGCGGTGCGCGAGGTAGGCCAGGTGCGGGCGCACGGTCACCGAGTAGCGGGTCAGGCGCTTGCCGGAATCGCCCTGGGCGACGCGGTAGATCTGCCCGTGGATGCCGGTGCCGTTCTGCGCCAACTGCAGGAAGGCCGGTTTGTGCAGCAGGCTTTCCAGGTCCAGGGCGGCCTGGGCGCTGACCAGCTCGACCTCGAAGGCAAAGGGCTGGCTGATGGCTTCCCGTCCGGTGAAGGACAGTACCTGGAGGTCGTTGGAAAGACCTTCGACGGTCAGGCTGAAGTGGGTCTGATTGGCCGGCGCGAACATCCCTTGTTCCTCGTGCAGTACTGCCGCGTGGGTCGAGCCCGGGGCCGGGCGCCGACGAACGCAAGAAATCCCTTATGGCGTAAACAACATCGACCAGCAGAGCTGGCCGATGTTGGTGTAACGGTCGGCCGGACTTAGCCCGCGACCGGGGAACGCCAGTCGTCGGAACCGGAAGTACCGGAGACTTCGTGGGTCCAGGTGATTTTGCGGTAGGTGAAGTGCACGTCTTCCAGGTGGGTGAAGTGCGAGTTCGATGGGTCCTGGCAGTTGTGCATGTAGTCTTTGATGTCGACGATGATCGCGTCTTCCAGGGTGGTGGTGTAGTAGTGCTCCTGGGTGCCGGCAGCGGAGGTGCGGTACCACTGGATTTCGATCTTGGTCAGACGCTCACCGGAGGTCAGGGCAGCCAGCAGCAGTGGCGAAGCCTTGTCGAATACTTTGGTGATGACCACTGGTTTGTGCACGCGCTGGCCGGTTGGCTGGCCGGACTGCGGGTCACGCGGGATGATCACTTCGTGCTGGAAACCCTGAACCATGACCTGGTCTTCGTGGCCTTCCTGGTAGGTGTTGCCAACGGAGTCAGCGGTGAAGGCACCGGCGGTGATCAGGCCTTGTTTGGTGCCGGTGATGGACATATACGCTGGTGTAGCCATGGATGCTCTCCTTGCTAAAAAATAAAGGTGCCCGGTGGGACGAATCGCCCGGTGGGTGCCTGAACAGTTATCAAGGTTCGTGCCATAAGCATTTTTGGCTATATATTATGGTAGTTTAAGAACTTTATGAAATATTTGCTTACAGGTGGTCGGACAAAAGTGCGCAAGAAGTTGCGCACTTTGGACTGAGGACTGCGCAAGTTCTTGCGCACTTGTCCAAGCGTCTTGGATGACCTTGTCTACAGCGTTGTATCCACAGGCTTATCCACATTTGAGTGCGCAACTTCTTGCGCATAGAGGCTATGAGCTATCACTCGCAAAAGAAGGAGGGCTCGACGTCTCCAGGAACGGTCGCATAATCATTACCTTCACCGTAACGATCCACCACTCTGCTTGATTGATGCCACCCATCCTCCGCTCCTAAGGTAGCTGCCACGACAGCGAACCCGTGGAGTGAGCATGACAACAACAATATCCCCCGACTCGCGCTGGACGCGGCGGCGCGCTGAAAAGCAGCGGCGTCTCGAGCAGGTGCGGGGTCTCGCCGATGGCGCGGTGTTGCCCACCGACAAGATAGTCGCGGCGCTGGAGGCGTTGATTCTGCCCGGCGACCGCGTGGTGCTGGAGGGCAACAACCAGAAGCAGGCGGACTTCCTGTCCCGCTCCCTGGCCAAGGCCGACCCCAGTCGCCTGCACGACCTGCACATGATCATGCCCAGCGTTGGCCGTTCGGAGCACCTGGACCTGTTCGAACGCGGCATCGCCCGCAAGCTCGACTTCTCCTTCGCCGGCACCCAGAGCCTGCGTATCAGCCAGTTGCTGGAAGACGGCCTGCTGGAAATCGGCGCGATCCACACCTACATCGAACTCTATGCGCGGCTGGTGGTGGACCTGATCCCCAACGTAGTGCTTTCGGCCGGGTTTATGGCCGACCGCGCGGGCAACATTTATACCGGCCCGAGCACCGAGGACACCCCGGCGCTGATCGAGCCGGCGGCCTTCAGCGATGGCATCGTCATCGTCCAGGTCAACCAGCTGGTGGACGATGTCAGCGAGCTGCCGCGGGTGGATATCCCGGCGTCCTGGGTCGACTTCGTGGTGGTGGCCGACAAGCCGTTCTACATCGAGCCGCTGTTCACCCGCGACCCGCGCCACATCAAGCCGGTGCATGTGCTGATGGCGATGATGGCGATCCGCGGCATCTACGAAAAACACAAGGTCCAGTCGCTGAACCACGGCATCGGTTTCAACACCGCGGCCATCGAGCTGATCCTGCCGACCTACGGCGAATCCCTGGGCCTGAAAGGCAAGATCTGCCGCAACTGGACCCTCAACCCCCACCCTACCCTGATTCCGGCCATCGAAAGCGGCTGGGTGGAAAGCGTGCATTGCTTCGGCACCGAACTGGGCATGGAAAACTACATCGCCGCGCGGCCGGATGTGTTCTTCACCGGGCGCGACGGCTCGTTGCGTTCCAACCGGATGTTCTGCCAGCTGGCCGGGCAATACGCGGTGGACCTGTTTATCGGCGCCACCCTGCAGGTCGATGGCGATGGCCATTCCTCCACCGTGACCCGTGGCCGCCTGGCCGGCTTCGGCGGCGCGCCGAACATGGGCCACGACCCCCGCGGCCGGCGCCACGGCACCCCGGCCTGGCTCGACATACGCCACGACGATTCGCCGCAACCGATGCTCGAACGGGGCAAGAAGCTGGTGGTGCAGATGGTCGAGACCTTCCAGGAAGGCGGCAAACCCACCTTCGTCGAAACCCTGGATGCCGTGGAAGTGGCGCGCAAGAGCGGCATGCCTCTGGCGCCGATCATGATCTACGGCGACGACGTCACCCACCTGCTGACCGAAGAGGGTATCGCCTACCTGTACAAGGCGCGTTCCCTGGAAGAGCGCCAGGCGATGATCGCCGCGGTGGCCGGGGTCACTGCCATCGGCCTGCGCCACAATCCGAAAGACACCGCACGCATGCGCCGCGAAGGCCTGATTGCCTTGCCCGAAGACCTCGGCATCCGCCGCACCGACGCCAGCCGCGAGCTGCTGGCGGCGAAAAGCGTCGCCGATCTGGTGGAGTGGTCGGGTGGCCTGTACAACCCGCCCGCCAAGTTCAGGAGCTGGTAAATGCACGCCTTCAACCTGCAAAGCAAACCC
Source organism: Pseudomonas chlororaphis subsp. piscium (assembly GCF_003850345.1). NCBI lineage: Bacteria > Pseudomonadati > Pseudomonadota > Gammaproteobacteria > Pseudomonadales > Pseudomonadaceae > Pseudomonas > Pseudomonas chlororaphis. The sequence goes on along the minus strand of NZ_CP027707.1, from coordinate 6,573,456 downwards.
CTGAGCCTGGCCGAGCGCCTGGCGGACCTGGCGGTGGACGCGTTGATCGACGAAGCCGACCTGTCGCCGAAACCGGCCCTGGTCGACCGTCGCGGCAACGGCGCCCACAGCGACCTGCACCTGGGGCTGATGCATGCCTCGGCCCTGTCGCTATGGCCAGCCTTCAAGGAAATGGCCGAAGCCGCCAGCCAGTTCGGCACGGTCGGCCTGCCCCTGCGCGAGGCCCTGGGCCACATTGGCCGTGAAGGCGAAGCAGCGATGCTCGCCACCACCAACGGGGTGAATACCCACCGTGGCGCGATCTGGGCCCTGGGCCTGCTGGTGGCCGCCGCCGCCCTGGAACCTCAAGCCAACACGGCGGGCGCCCTGTGCCTGCGAGCCGCGCGCCTGGCGCTGCTGGACGATTGTTACGCGCCGCGGCCCCTCAGCCACGGCGCGCAGGTGGCGCTGCGCTATGGCGTGCGCGGCGCCCGCGAAGAAGCCCAGCTGGGCTTTCCGGCGGTGCTGCAACGGGGCCTGCCGCAACTCGAACGCAGCCGGGCCCAGGGGCATGGCGAACAGAACGCCCGGCTCGATGCGCTGCTGGCGATCATGACCGGCCTGGCCGATACCTGCGTGCTCTATCGCGCTGGCGAGGCGGGCCTGCAGGCCATGCAGCAGGGTGCCCAGGCGGTGCTCGACGCCGGCGGCAGCGCCAGCCTGGCCGGGCGTCGCCGGCTGCATGAGCTGGACCAGTGCCTAGTGGCCTTGAATGCCTCGCCCGGTGGCGCCGCGGACTTGCTTGCGGCCTGCCTGCTGATCGACCGGATTGCCTCCGGCGCCGCCTTCTTCCAGGGAGCAGTGTGATGGAAACCTTGTCTTTCGAATTTCCCGCCGGGCAACCCGCCCGGGGCCGGGCGCTGGTGGGCTGTGTCGGCTCGGGCGACCTGGAAGTGCTGCTCGAACCCGGGCAGCCCGGCAAGCTGAGCATCCAGGTGCAGACCTCGGTCAACGGCAGCGCGTCGCGCTGGCAGCATCTGTTCGAGCGCATGTTCGACGGCCAGACGCCGCCGGCCCTGAGCATCGACATCCATGATTTCGGCGCCACCCCCGGCGTGGTCCGCCTGCGCCTGGAACAGGGTTTCGAGGAGATCGGCCATGACTGACAGCACCCGTTTGCTCAACAAACACAGCTTCGTCGAACTCGGCGCCCGGCAGCGGGCCAAGGCCTTGCTGGACGCCAGCAGCTTTCGCGAATTGCTCGACCCGTTCCAGCGCGTCATGTCGCCGTGGCTGGCCCGACAGGGCGTGGTGCCCCAGGCCGATGACGGGGTGGTGATCGCCAAGGGCCGCATCGATGGCCTGCCGGTGGTGATCGCCGCCATCGAAGGCGCGTTTCAGGGCGGCAGTCTCGGCGAGGTCGGCGGGGCGAAGATTGCCGGCGCCCTGGAGCTGGCGGCCGAAGACAACCGCAAGGGCATTCCGACCCGCGCCGTGTTGCTGCTGGAGACCGGCGGCGTGCGCCTGCAGGAAGCCAACCTCGGGTTGGCGGCGATCGCCGACATTCACGCGGCCATCGTCGACCTGCGCCAGTACCAGCCGGTGATAGGCATCGTGGCCGGCAGTGTTGGCTGTTTTGGCGGTATGTCGATTGCCGCCGGGCTGTGCAGTTATCTGCTGGTGACCCAGGAGGCGCGGCTGGGCCTCAACGGCCCGCAGGTGATCGAACAGGAGGCCGGCCTTGAGGAATACGACTCCCGCGATCGGCCCTTTATCTGGAGCCTGACCGGCGGCGAGCAGCGTTTCGCCAGCGGCCTGGCGGACCGTTATGTGGCCGACGACGTGGCGCAGATCCGCCAACAGGTCAGCGAACTGCTGGCCCAAGGGTTGCCCGACGAGCAGCGCAGCCGCCAGGCCGAGCTGTACCTGCAACGCCTGGCCCGGCTGGACAGCCATCCACAGATCGACCCGGCGACGGTTCGCCAGCTGTATCGAGGAGACCACTGATGAGTGCTTATTCTCTGCGGGGCCTGCATTGGTTCACCGCCCTGAGCGCAGGCGCTGCCCCGGTAGCGGGTTTGCCTGCCTCCTTGAAAGTAGCGGACACCACGCTGGAGCAGCAGCCTGTGCGATTTATCGCCGTGGTCGCCGACCCGGCCAACCCCTTCGTGCGCGCCCGCAACGGTGAGGTCGGCCTGCTGGAAGGCTGGGGCCTGGCCAAGGCGGTGGACGAGGCGATCGAGGCTGACCACGAGCAGAGCGTCAAGCGCGCGCTGATCGCCATAGTCGACGTGCCGAGCCAGGCCTATGGGCGTCGCGAAGAAGCTTTGGGCATCCATCAGGCCCTGGCCGCGGCCGCCGACAGCTATGCCCGGGCTCGGTTGGCCGGGCATCCGGTAATCGGTCTGCTGGTGGGCAAGGCCATGTCCGGGGCCTTCCTGGCCCAGGGTTACCAGGCCAACCGCCTGATCGCCCTGCGCGATCCGGGGGTGATGGTGCACGCCATGGGCAAGGTGTCGGCGGCGCGGGTCACCCTGCGTAGCGTCGAGGAACTGGAAGCCCTGGCCGCCAGCGTGCCGCCCATGGCCTATGACATCGACAGCTATGCCAGCCTCGGCTTGCTCTGGGAAACGCTCTCGGTCAGCCAGATCGAACAGCCGACTGCCGACGACCTGAGCCAGGTGCGGCAGTGCCTGAGCCAGGCGATTGCCGATGTGCGAACCCATGGCCGCGATCTGTCGGGGCGTCTGGGGGCCAGCAACCGCGGCGCTTCCAGCCGGGTCCGCCAGCTGTTGCGCGAGCAATGGTGAGCGCCATGGCCAGCGCCTTGCTGCCCCATGACCTGCTGTGGGGCCTGACCCCGCGGCAGCTGCCCGCCGATGCTCCAGACTGGGCGGTGGCGGCCATGGCCGCCGGGCAACCGGTGGTGGTGCGCCGAGCCTTGACCGCGGCCGGGCAGGTGGCAGTGGGCGTGCGTGGGCCGCTGCGGGAGCAACGTTATGGGACGCTGATGGCGGTAGCGGCCATCGAACGCCGGGTGCGCCCGGAACAGCTGTGCCATGTCGAGTCGGAGCGGGCCTGGCCAGCGCTCCAGGCACTGGCCCGGTTGCGTGAACCCTTGGATGGCCTCGGCCTGGCCTGGGGTGTCAGCGGCAGTGCCGGTTTTGAACTGGCCAGCGGCGTGCCGGCGCTGCATCGGCAGAGCGACCTGGACCTGATCCTGCGCACTGCGCAGCCCATGGAGAGGTCCGAGGCCCGGGTATTGCTGGCACTGCTCGACGCCGCCGTTTGCCCGGTGGACATGCAATTGCAGACGCCCAACGGCGCCGTGGCCCTGCGCGAGTGGGCCGGGACTTCGGCGCGGGTGCTGCTGAAAAGCGCCAGCGGCGCGCGTCTGGTCGGCGATCCGTGGCAGGCCCTGGAGCAGGTGGCTTGAGCAGCCTGCTGGTGTTTCCAGGCCAGGGCGCGCAGCAGCCGGGGATGTTGCATCGCCTGCCGCCCAGCGCCTTGGCGGACGCCTGCCTGCGACAGGCCAGCGAAGTCCTGGGCGAGGATGCCCTGGCCCTGGATTCGCCCCAGGCCCTGACGAGTACCCGGGCGGTGCAGCTGTGCCTGCTGATCGCCGGCGTGGCCAATGCCCGGGTGTTGCTGGAAAACGGGCCGGGCGCGGATTACGTGGCGGGCTTGTCGATCGGTGCCTATCCCGCTGCGGTGGTGGCCGGGGCCCTGGATTTTTGCGATGCGCTGCGTCTGGTCAGCCTGCGCGGCGAGCTGATGCAGCAGGCCTATCCGCAGGGTTATGGCATGACCGCGATCATCGGCCTGGAACTGGCGACGGTGGAGGCCTTGCTGGCCCGGGTGCGCAGCCCGGACAACCCGGTGTACCTGGCCAATATCAATGCCGATAGCCAGGTGGTGATCGCCGGCAGCGATGCCGCCATGGCCCAGGTCGCCGAGCTGGCCCGGGGTTGTGGTGTCGGAGTGGCCAAGCGCCTGGCGGTCAGCGTGCCGTCCCATTGCCCGTTGCTGGAGCAGCCGGCCCAGGCCCTGGCCGAGGCGTTCTCCAGGGTGACCCTGCAGCCGCCGCGCCTGGGTTACCTGAGCGGCAGCCGCGCGCGGCCGCTGCGTACGCCAGAGCAGTTGCGTGACGACCTGGCGTTCAACATGTGCCGGCTGGTGGATTGGCGCGGCACCGTGCAAAGCGCCTACGAGCGCGGCGTGCGGCTACAGATCGAACTGCCGCCCGGCGCGGTGTTGACCGCTCTGGCGCGCCGGGTGTTCGAGCAAGGCACCGTGATTGCCTGCGACGGTGCCCGGCTCGACACCCTGCAAGCGCTGTTGCGTGAGGAGGGAAACCGCCAACCCTAGACACTGACTCAAGCTGGCGAAGCACAAGAACAACAACTTCGACGATGCACTTTGAGGACTACAACAATGATTATTTACGGTGTGGCGCTGCTGGCGATCTGTACGCTGGCAGGGGTGATTATCGGTGACATGCTCGGCGTCCTGCTGGGAGTGAAGTCCAACGTCGGCGGTGTGGGCATCGCCATGATCTTGCTGATCTGCGCGCGGCTGTGGATGCACAGGCACGGCGGCATGACCAAGGACTGCGAGATGGGCGTCGGTTTCTGGGGCGCCATGTACATCCCGGTGGTGGTGGCCATGGCCGCGCAACAGAACGTGGTGACCGCCCTGCACGGCGGCCCGGTGGCGGTGCTGGCGGCCATCGGTTCGGTGCTGCTCTGTGGCGGCACCATTGCCTTGATCAGCCGTACCAACAAAGGTGAACCGTTGCCGGACGAACCGGACAGTGTCGCTCCTGGTGTCGCTCCGGCAGGGGGACGCTGATATGTGGGATCTGATCGAGAAAGGCCTGGAACACAACGGCCTGGTCACCGCCTTCGCCTTCGTCGGCGTGATCATGTGGGTCTCGGTGCTGCTGTCCAAGCGCCTGACGTTCGGCCGGGTACACGGCTCGGCCATCGCCATCGTCATCGGCCTGGTGCTGGCCTGGGTCGGCGGCACTGTCACCGGTGGGCAAAAGGGCCTGGCGGACCTGGCGCTGTTCTCCGGCATCGGCCTGATGGGCGGCGCCATGCTGCGGGACTTCGCGATTGTCGCCACGGCCTTCGAGGTACAGGCCACCGAGGCGCGCAAGGCCGGGATGATCGGCGCCATCGCGCTGTTTCTCGGCACTGTGCTGCCGTTCATTGTCGGTGCGAGCATCGCCTGGGCCTTCGGCTATCGCGATGCGGTGAGCATGACCACCATCGGCGCCGGCGCGGTGACCTACATTGTCGGCCCGGTAACCGGGGCGGCGATCGGCGCCAGTTCCGATGTGGTGGCGCTGTCCATCGCCACCGGGCTGATCAAGGCGATCCTGGTGATGGTCGGCACGCCCATGGCGGCGCGCTGGATGGGCCTGGACAACCCGCGTTCGGCGATGGTCTTCGGTGGTCTGGCCGGCACTGTCAGCGGGGTGACCGCGGGGCTGGCGGCGACCGATCGGCGCCTGGTGCCCTACGGCGCGTTGACCGCGACCTTCCATACCGGGCTGGGTTGCCTGCTCGGGCCTTCGTTGCTGTATTTCATCGTGCGGGGATTGGTGGGCTGATATGACGCCATCGCGGGCAAGCCGGATCGCCGCCCGCTCGCTCCTACAGAGTCACGCAAAACCTGTAGGAGCGAGGCTTGCCCGCGATGACCATCTCATGATCACAGCGAAACTCTGGCGTTCTAATCCTGCCGATTGGCATACATCCGGCACTCCGCCAGCAACGCCAGCAGGTTCGGATCACGCTCCTTGGCCTTGAGGAACACCACACCGATATGCTGTTGCAGTCGGTAGCGCGCCTGCAGCGGAATCAGCTTCACGCGGTTTTCGTACACCGCGGCAATCCTTCCCGGCAGCAGGGCATAGCCCACCCCCGAGCTGACCATGCTCAGCAGGGTGAAGATGTCGTTGACCTGCATCGCCACCTTCGGCTCGAAACCCGCCTGCTTGAACACCCGCACACCGTCCTGATGGGTGGCGAAGCCCTGGGTCAGGGTGATGAAGGTCGCGTCGCGCACATCGCTGAGGTCGACTTCCGCCTGCTGGGCGAACGGCGAATCGGCCGGCGTGGCCAGGAAGATATCGTCGGAAAACAGCGGGATCTGCTCGCAGTCCGGGTCGCTGACGCTGTCGTCCAGGGATACCAGGATCGCGTCGACTTCCATGTTCTTCAGCTTGTACAGCAGGTCGATGTTGGAACCCAGGATCAGGTCGATATTCAGCTCGCTACGGCGCAGCTTCAGGCCCATGATCAGCTGCGGCACGGTCTTCACCGTCAATGAATACAGGGAGCCGAGCTTGAAGCGCTCCGCCGAGAACCCGGCGGCTTCGCGGGTCAGGCGCACGCTTTCGAGCACGTCCTGGATCAGCTTCTGCGCCCGTTCTTCGAGGACGAAGGCGCTTTCCAGCGGCGTCAGGTTGCGCCCTTCATGCTTGAACAGCGGGCAGCGCAGGGCGCTTTCCAGGGAGTGAATGGCCCGGTGCACGCTGACATTGCTGGTCTGCAACTCGGCGGCGGCGCGCGCCAGGTTGCCGGTGCGCATGAACGCCAGAAACACTTCGAGCTTTTTCAGGGTCAACTCTTCATCGATCAGCATGATGGGCACTCTTATTCGAATGCTCCGATTGTGCCTGCCGGGTCATGACTTGGCTGGAGGTTTTTTCGTCCATAGCTTTATTCGGAAACATTGCGCTTTCAGGCTATAGGCCTGAGCCTTGCGCAGATTTTCCGCCTTGGGAGGTGAGTGGCACATGTATCACGGGGAAAGACTCAATGCCTGGACGCATCTGGTGGGAGCGATTGCGGCACTTGTCGGGGGGATCTGGCTGCTGGTGTTGGCCAGCCTCGACGGCAGTCCGTGGAAAATCGTCAGCGTCGCGATCTACGGTTTCACCTTGCTGGTGCTGTACAGCGCCTCGACCCTGTACCACAGCGTGCGCGGGCGGGCGAAAAGCATCATGCAGAAGGTCGATCACTTCTCCATCTACCTGCTGATTGCCGGCAGCTATACGCCGTTCTGCCTGGTGACCCTGCGCGGGCCCTGGGGCTGGACGCTGTTCGGGATCGTCTGGGGGCTGGCGCTGATCGGCATCCTGCAGGAGATCAAGCCGCGCTCCGAGGCGCGCATCCTGTCCATCGTGATCTACGCGGTGATGGGCTGGATCGTGCTGGTGGCGGTCAAGCCGCTGCTGGCGGCCCTGGGCCCCGCCGGTTTTGCCTGGCTGGCCTCGGGCGGGGTGCTCTACACCGTCGGCATCATCTTCTTCGCCCTCGACAGCCGTTTGCGCCACGCCCACGGGATTTGGCACCTGTTCGTGATCGCCGGCAGTTTGCTGCACTTTGTGGCGATCTTTTTTTACGTGTTGTGACGGGCGACCGCGTTATCGTTCATCGCGAGCAAGCTTCGCTCCTACAGAAGAACGCGAAGTTTCAAGACCTGCGCCGTATCTGTAGGAGCAGCCGGTCGACGCTCGATTGCTCGCGATAAGGCCCGGCAGGGCCGCCTCAATTCCCGGTCATCAACCGATCCAACTGCTCCTGCGCCCGGCCGCCGAAGATCTCCAGCAGGCTGCTCAAGGTATGGGGCAGCGCCTCCGCCGCGCGGGTCACGGCATACAGGGTGATCGGCAGCGCCGGGGTCAGCGGGCGAGTCGCGGTGCTGGCGGGGGAGGCACCGAGGGCGGTGAAGGGGTCGATCACCGCCAGCCCGGCCCCGGATTCGACCATGGCCCGGGCCAGGGAGTAGGTCTGCACGGCGATGCTGACCCGTGGCGCCGGTTCCACGGCTTTCAGGTAACCGTCGAGTTTCGCCGCCAGCGGGTCGGCGCTGGACAGGCCGATCAAGGGCGCCCCCGCCAGCTCCATCAACGGCAGTGGCTTGCCCCTGGCCGCCTGGGGCCAGTAATCCAGCGGCGCCAGCGCCACCAGCACCCCACTGGCCAGGGCCTGGGCGGTCAGCCCCGGATGATCGGGGCGTTGCAGGGTCAGGGCCACGTCGATCTCGCGCATCAGCAGGTTTTGCACCAGCTCGCGGCTGTGGGCGCTGGACAGCTCGCAGACGATGTCCGGGTAGCGCCGGGTCCACTGGTTGATGGCCGGCGGCAGCAAGGACAGGGCCAGCGCCGGCGTGGCACCGACCCGCAGGCTGTGGCCCGGCTCGCGGCGCAGGCTCTGGGCCAGGCGCCGCACCCCTTGCAGGCTTTCGCTGACCTTGTCGACCTCGCGCTCCAGCTCCAGGGCTTCCGGGGTGGCCTGCAACTTGCCCTTGACCCGCAGGAACAGCGGGAAACCCAGCTGCTGCTCGGCGTGCTGCAAGACCTTGGTCACCGCCGGCTGGGAGACGTGCAGCAGTTGCGCCGCGCCGCTGATCGAGCCGGTCTGGCGGATGGCCTGGAAAATCTCGATATGACGCAGTCGCATGATGAGTCCATAACCTTTGTTTATGGGTGGTCCATTTTTATTCATTGTCCCGGGCCTGTCACCTGGTCCTAACCTGAAGCCCGCTCAACAAGGTTTAAGGACTGACATGGCACAGCGGGTTTGCATCATCGGCGGCGGGGTCATTGGCCTGGCCAGCGCCTACGCCCTGGTTCGCGAGGGGTTCGACGTCAGCCTGGTGGAGGCGCGCGACGCCTTCGCCAGCCAGACCAGCTTCGCCAATGGCGGCCAGCTGTCGTACCGCTACGTGGCGCCGCTGGCCGATGCCGGGGTGCCCTGGCAGGCCCTGGGTTGGATGCTGCGGGGCGATTCGCCGCTGAAGCTGCGCCCGCGCCTGGACCCGGCGCAGTGGCGCTGGATGGCCGGGTTCCTGGCGGCCTGCCGCGGTTCGGTCAACCGGCGCAACGGCGCCCATCTGCTGCGCCTGGCGCTGCTGAGCCAGGCCACCTTGCAGAGCTGGCGTGAGGAGGACCGGCTCGAGGGTTTTCACTGGCGGCGCAACGGCAAGCTGGTGACCTTTCGCGAAACCGCCAGCTTCGAGCATGCCCGCCACGGCCTGGCCGATCCGCGCCAGCAGCAGGTGCTGTCCGCTGCCGAATGCGTGCAGCTGGAGCCGACCCTCGGCGGTGCGCCCTTTGTCGGCGGCATCTTCACCCCGGACGAAGAGGTGGCCGACTGTCACGCCTTCTGCCAGCAACTGGTGGCGCGGCTACAGGCCTCCGGCCGTTGCCAGTTGCTGACGGGGCGCCCGGTCACCGGCATTCGTCAGGCAGGCGGCCAGGTGCAGGCCATCGAGCTGGGCGACGAGGTGCTGGCAGTGGACCAACTGATACTGGCCGCCGGCCATCGCAGTGGCGAACTGGTGCTGCCCGGGCTGAAGCTGCCGCTGTATCCGCTCAAGGGCTATAGCCTCAGCGTGCCGATCGGCGCGGGGCATCGGGCGCCGGAGATCAGCATCACCGATTACAACCGCAAGATCGTCTACGCGCGGATCGGCCAGCAACTGAGGGTGGCGGCCATGGTCGATATCGTCGGTTTCGACCCGTCCCTGGACCCCAAGCGGCTGGCCCTGATGCAGCGCCAGGCCCGGGAAACCTTCGCCAACGCCGGCGACTACGATGCCGCCATCGAGTGGGCCGGCATGCGCCCGGCGACCCCCAGCGGCGTACCGCTGATTGGCGCCACCGGCTACCGCAACCTGTGGCTCAACCTCGGCCACGGCGCCCTGGGTTTCACCCTGGCCTGTGGCAGCGGGCGGCTGTTGGCCGAGCTGATCGGCCAGCGCCATCCCTCCATCGACATGCAGGGGCTCGCGCCCCATGCCGCCTGATTTCTTTCGTGTACAAGGAGCTGTCCCATGACCATCCAGCGTCTCCACAGCAATGACCGCCTCAGCGCTGTCGTGAGTTTTGCCGATCTGATCTTCCTCTCCGGCCAGGTGCCGGGCCCGGCCACCGATGCGGCCGGCCAGACCCGCGAAGTGCTGGCGAAGATCGACGCCTTGCTGGCCGAGGCCGGCAGCGACAAGGATCATCTGCTCAGTGCGACCATCTACCTGAAAAACATCCAGCAGGACTTCGCCGCGATGAACGAGGTCTGGTCGGCCTGGCTGTCCCCTGGCCAGGCGCCAAGCCGCACCACCGTGCAGGCCGCCCTGGCGCGTCCGGACATCCTGGTGGAAATCACCGTCATCGCGGTTCGCCGCTAACGCCTTCACCCACAACGGAGAATAACAATGCAAAAAATCACGTTGCTCGGCTGCACCCTTGGCCTGTTGCTCGGCTCCCCGCTGTACGCCAGCGAGGCGCCGTTGACCGGCACCCTGGGCAAGATCGCCACTGCCGGCAGTATTACCCTGGGTTATCGCGATGCGTCGGTGCCGTTTTCCTATGTGGGTGACAACAGCGGCAAACCCATGGGCTATTCGGTGGACCTGGCGAGCAAGGTCGTCGAGCGCATCCGCCACAAGCTGGCGCTGCCGCAGCTGGCGGTGAAGTACAACCTGGTGACGTCCCAGACCCGGATCCCGCTGGTGCAGAACGGCACCGTGGACCTGGAATGCGGCTCCACCGGGGTCACCGCCGAACGGCAGAAGCAGGTGGCGTTCTCCTATGGCTTCATCTACGTCAAAGGCCAGTTGCTGACCGCCAAGGACAGCGGGATCAAGAGTTTCGCCGACCTGCGCGGCAAGAACGTGGTGACCACCGCCGGCACCACCAACGAGCGCTTCCTCAAGAGCTACAACGTCGAGCACAAGATCGACATGTTCGTGATCAGCGCCAAGGACCACGGCGAAGCCTTCCAGATGCTGCAATCCGGTCGCGCCGCAGCGTTCTACATGGACGACGCGCTGCTCTACGGCGAACGGGCCAAGGCCCGCGATCCGCACAATTGGGTGGTGGTCGGCGAGGAACAGTCGCGGGAAATCTACAGCTGCATGGTGCGCAAGGACGATCCGCAGTTCCTGGAACTGGTGAACAGCACCCTGGCGGACCTGTACCGCTCAGGGGAGATCAACGGGATCTACCAGCGCTGGTTCGAACAACCGATTCCGCCCAAGGGTCTGAACCTGGAGTTCCCGATGACCAGCGAGTTGAAGGCAATCATCGCCAAGCCGGTGAGCGATCCGGTGGAGTAAACACCGATCCGCTTCTGTAGGCGCCAGGCTTGCCGGCGATAGGTACGCCGCGGTGTGTCAGGCAAAACGCTTCGCGGGCAAGCCGGATCGCCGCCCGCTCGCTCCTACAGAGGCGGTGCAGGCGTCGGCCCGAAGCTGCTTCTGTAGGAGCCAAGCTTGCTGGCGATGGGCGCGGCGCGGTGTGTCAGGCGGGTTAGAAGTCGCCCCAGAGTTGCTGCGCCACGGCCAGCGCCACCACTGGGGCGGTTTCGGTGCGCAGCACCCGCGGGCCGAGGCGGGCCGGCAGGAAACCCGCGCCCTGGGCCTGGTCCACTTCGGCATCGGACAGACCGCCTTCCGGGCCGATCAGGAACGCCAGGGTCGCAGGCTTGGCGTGGCTCACCAGTGGCTCGGCCACCGGGTGCAGTACCAGCTTGAGGTCGGCCTGGGTCTGCTTGATCCAGTCGGCCAGCAGCACTGGCGGGTGAATCACCGGCACCCGTGAGCGCCCGCATTGCTCGCAGGCGCTGGCGGCCACCTGGCGCCAGTGGGACAGGCGCTTGTCGGCGCGTTCGTCCTTGAGCCGCACTTCGCAGCGCTCGCTGAAGATCGGGGTGATTTCATTCACCCCAAGCTCGGTGGCCTTCTGAATCGCCCAGTCCATGCGCTCGCCCCGGGACAGGCCCTGGCCGAGGTGGATCTGCAGCGGCGATTCGACCTGCCCGGCGAAGCTCTCATCGAGCTGGACCACCACGCGTTTCTTGCCGACTTCCAGCAGCTTGCCGCGAAACTCGTTGCCCGAACCGTCGAACAGCTGCAGCGCGTCGCCCTCGGCCATGCGCAGTACGCGCCCGATGTAGTGGGCCTGGGCTTCCGGCAGCTCGTGCTCGCCGAGGCTCAGGGGGGCGTCGATAAAGAAGCGGGACAGTCTCATGGTGGTTCTCTGGGAAAAATTCGGTTCGAGGTGGGTCAATGGATCTTTTCGCCGGCAAGCCCGCTCCTGCAAAGCGGTGGGCTTGTCGGCGAGGGGCTCAACCCGGATCGCGGAAGCCTGGGTGGAAGTCCTTGGGCACTGCCACGCTGACCTTGTCGCTGGTGGCGATATCGATGCCTTCGCTGGCCACCTCGGCGAGGAAGTCGATCTGCTCCGGGGTGATCACATAGGGCGGCAGGAAATACACCACGCTGCCCAGCGGACGCAGCAGGGCGCCGCGCTCCAGGGCGTGCTGGAAGACTTTCAGGCCACGGCGTTCCTGCCACGGGTAGGCGGTCTTGCTGGCCTTGTCCTGGACCATCTCGATGGCCAGCACCATGCCGGTCTGGCGAACTTCCGCGACATTCGGGTGATCCGCCAGGTGCGCGGTCGAGCTGGCCATGCGCTGGGCCAGCGCCTGGTTATTCTCGATGACGTTGTCCTGCTCGAAGATATCCAGGGTCGCCAGCGCCGCCGCACAGGCCAGCGGGTTGCCGGTGTAGCTGTGGGAGTGGAGGAAGGCGCGCAGGGTCGGGTAGTCGTCGTAGAAGGCGCTGTAGACTTCGTCGGTGGTCAGGCACGCGGCCAGCGGCAGGTAGCCGCCGGTGAGGGCCTTGGACAGGCAGAGGAAGTCTGGACGGATGCCGGCCTGTTCGCAGGCGAACATGGTGCCGGTGCGGCCGAAGCCGACGGCGATTTCGTCATGGATCAGGTGCACGTCGTAGCGGTCGCAGGCCTCGCGCAGCAGCTTGAGGTACACCGGGTGGTACATGCGCATGCCGCCGGCGCCCTGGATCAGCGGCTCGACTATCACCGCGGCAATAGTGGCGTGGTGTTCCGCCAGGGTCTGCTCCATGGCGGCGAACATGTTGCGCGAGTGTTCTTCCCAGCTCATGCCTTCGGGGCGCAGGTAGCAGTCCGGGCTCGGCACCTTGAGGGTGTCCAGCAGCAGGGCCTTGTAGGTCTCGGTGAACAGCGGCACATCGCCCACCGACATCGCGGCGATGGTTTCGCCGTGGTAGCTGTTGGTCAGGGTGACGAAGCGCTTCTTGTCCTTCTGGCCACGGTTGAACCAGTAGTGGAAGCTCATCTTCATTGCCACTTCGATGCACGACGAACCGTTGTCGGCATAGAAACAGCGGGTCAGGCCCTCCGGGGTGATGTTCACCAGGCGCTCGGACAGCTCGATCACCGGCTGATGGCTGAAGCCGGCGAGGATCACGTGCTCCAGTTGATCGACCTGGTCCTTGATGCGCTGGTTGATGCGCGGGTTGGCGTGGCCGAACACATTGACCCACCAGGAGCTGACCGCATCGAGGTAGCGCTTGCCTTCGAAGTCCTCCAGCCACACGCCTTCACCGCGCTTGATCGGGATCAGCGGCAGCTGCTCGTGGTCTTTCATCTGGGTACAGGGATGCCATAACACCGCGAGATCGCGTTGCATCCACTGGTTGTTGAGGCCCATGTTCAGTCTCCTGGAGGCGGCTCTAAGTGCGCGAGCAAACAATCGTGCAAGCCTATGCAATGCCAGGCCGTGTCACAACCCATTGCATGCCCGGAAGGGCGAATTGGTCGCGGTCGCAGGACGGTCTGTCACGTTTTTCCCCCATAGACCTTAATGCCTGGTTAATTTAGTGTTCCTAGGATCAACATCGTATTTCTCGATATTTCAAAGCGAAAATTTCCGCTTTAATTCGATAGTTAAATCGATAGTCTTGGGCAGCAGTTCTTACAGGATTCAAGTGATGCAGCTAGGTAACTCTTCTTCCCGCTACGGCTGGGTAAGCATTTTTCTGCACTGGAGCGTGGCGCTGGCAGTCTTGGGACTGTTCGCCCTGGGCCTGTGGATGGTCGGCCTGGATTACTACAGTGCCTGGCGCAAAGATGCGCCGGACCTGCACAAGAGCATTGGCTTGACGCTGTTCGCGATCATGCTGCTGCGGGTGCTGTGGCGCTTCGTCAGCCCACCGCCTCCGGCACCGGACAACCACGGTCGCCTGACGCGCCTGGGTGCCAAGTTCGGCCATGCCTTCCTTTATCTCAGTCTGTTCGCTGTGATGATTGCCGGTTACCTGATTTCCACCGCAGACGGTGTCGGGATCCCGGTGTTTGGCCTGTTTGAAATTCCTGCCCTGGTTTCCGGTCTACCGGACCAGGCAGATGTGGCTGGCGAGGTGCATCTGTACCTGGCCTGGGCCCTGGTGATCTTCGCCGGAGTGCATGCTCTGGCCGCTTTGAAACACCACTTTATCGATCGTGACGCGACCCTGGCTCGAATGCTGGGGCGCAAAGCCTGATGCTCAACCTCTACTCAAAAGGAATAGAAAGCATGTTGAAAAAGACTCTCGCCGCTCTGGCAATCGGTTCTGCTCTGTTGTCTGCCGGTCAGGCGATGGCCGCGGACTACGTGATCGACAAGGAAGGCCAGCACGCCTTCGTCGACTTCAAGATCAGCCACCTGGGCTACAGCTTCATCACCGGTACCTTCAAGGACCTGGACGGCAAGTTCAGCTTCGACGCGGCCAAGCCTGAAGACGCCAAGATCGAAGTCAACGTGCGCACCGCCAGCGTGTTCTCCAACCACGCCGAACGTGACAAGCACGTCAACAGCAAGGACTTCCTGGAGTCGGGCAAATTCCCTGATGCGAAGTTCGTTTCCACCAGCGTCAAGCCAACCGGCAAGAATGCTGATGGCAAGCAGACCGCCGATGTGACTGGCGACCTGACTTTCCACGGTGTGACCAAGCCTGTCGTGGTCAAGGCCACCTTCCTGGGTGAAGGCAAGGATCCATGGGGCGGCTACCGCGCCGGTTTTGAAGGCACCACCAGCATCAGCCGCAAAGAGTTCAACAAGGACGGGATGGATGTTGGCCCGCAGTCCGACACCGTTCAGCTGTACATCACCTTTGAAGGTGTGAAAGCGAAGTAATGCTTCGCCTGTAGCCGCTGCCGAGCCCGCGAGGCTGTGACAAGGTCCGCAGGACCTTCATGGCCCTTGAGGCCTGCGACCGGTTCCCGGTCGACCGCGGGCTCGCAGGCTCGGCAGCGGCTACAGAAGCCATAAAAAAAACGCCCCTGATCGCAAGATCAGGGGCGTTTTTTATTGCCGCGGGTAACTCAGCGATTGCGGGTCAGCAAGGCTGGTTTTTCGCCACGTGGACGGCTTGGCAGTTGATCGAGCTGCTCGGGAGTCGGGAAGCGGTCGGCTTTCGATTCCTTGTGCATGATCTTCGGCTGGTTGCCACGCGGGTTCTGCACCGCCGGTTCCTGACGCGCCTGGTCGTCACGGGCCGGACGACGATTGCGCGACTCTTCGCGACGGGCCTGGCCGTCACGTGGAGCGCCACTGCGTGGGCCGTTGCGCTTGGCAGGTGGAGTGCCGGTGCTGGCGCCGCTGCTGTTGCGCGGACCGCCGGAGCGACCCTGGCCGCCACTGCGCGGCGCATTGCTGTTGGCTGCTGCGCCCTGGCTTGGCGCGCCTGGACGGCGACCGCGGCCCTGGTTGTTCTTGTTCTGGTACGGGCTGACGTAGTCGGCGCGATTGCCGAAGTTGTCCACGTCGTCGTCCAGGAACTCGTCTGGGGCACGATCAGCGCGTGGCGTCGGCTGGCGCTGTTCGCGGGCCGGGGTGCCTTCGCGAGGTTTTTGCTCACGGGCCGGGCGGTCGCCGCGAGCGGCCGGTTTTTCCTTGCCCTTGTCCTTGCCTTTGTCTTTACGACCGCCGCCGCCACCACCGCCGCCATTCGGACCGTCGCCACGCGGGCCACGGGAATTGCGTGGGTTACGCACGTCCGGACGCTCGCGCACTTCCGGTTTCTCGGCTTCCACGGCGCTGGCGTCGAAGCCCATCAGATCACCATCAGGGATCTTCTGCTTGGTCATGCGCTCGATGCTTTTGAGCAGCTTCTCTTCGTCCGGCGCGACCAGCGAGATCGCTTCGCCCGAACGACCGGCACGGCCGGTACGGCCGATGCGGTGCACGTAGTCTTCGTCGACGTTCGGCAGTTCGAAGTTGACCACGTGTGGCAGTTGGTCGATGTCCAGGCCGCGGGCGGCGATGTCGGTGGCGACGAGGATCCGCACTTCACCGGCCTTGAAGTCGGCCAGGGCCTTGGTGCGGGCGTTCTGGCTCTTGTTGCCGTGGATGGCGACGGCGGTCAGGCCGTGCTTGTCCAGGTACTCGGCCAGGCGGTTGGCGCCGTGCTTGGTACGGGTGAAGACCAGCACCTGTTCCCAGGCGCCGGCGGTGATCAGGTGGGCCAGCAAGGCACGCTTGTGGCTGGCGGCCAGGCGGAACACCCGTTGCTCGATACGCTCGACCGTGGTGTTCGGCGGCGTGACTTCGATGCGCTCGGGGTTGTGCAGCAGCTTGCCGGCCAGGTCCGTGATGTCCTTGGAGAAGGTCGCGGAAAACAGCAGGTTCTGGCGCTTGGCGGGCAGGCGTGCGAGGACTTTCTTCACGTCATGGACGAAGCCCATGTCGAGCATGCGGTCGGCTTCGTCGAGCACGAGGATTTCCACGTGGGACAGGTCGACGCTGCCTTGGCCAGCCAGGTCGAGCAGGCGGCCGGGGCAGGCCACCAGCACGTCAACGCCGCGGGCCATGGCCTGAACCTGTGGGTTCATGCCGACGCCGCCGAAGATGCAGGCACTGACGAATTTCAGGTCGCGGGCATAGACCTTGAAGCTCTCGTGTACTTGCGCGGCCAGTTCGCGGGTTGGGGTCAGGACCAGGACGCGTGGTTGGCGCGGGCCGTGACGCTGGGATTTGTCCGGGTGACCGTTGGGAAACAACCGTTCCAGGATCGGAAGGGCGAAACCGCCGGTTTTACCAGTACCTGTCTGTGCCGCGACCATCAGGTCGCGACCTTGCAACACGGCGGGAATGGCCCGCTGTTGCACCGGAGTAGGCTGGGTGTAGCCGGCGGCTTCGATGGCGCCGACTAAAGCCTCGGAGAGACCGAGGGAAGCAAAGGACATGAGTAATCCTGTTTTAGTGAGGGCTTGGCCCAGAGGGATAGTCTTGCCTGGCGCGAATGGCGTTTAAGAGGACGCAATCCCGTCCGGTCCTGCTGGCTCCTGAAGGCTCATCGGCGAGGGCTCGCGCGGGCCTTGTGGCTGCGCTGTAGCGGTATCGAGAGGCCTTGAACAGGATCGAGCGTCCGGGCGTGAGCCTGGCGGGAAGGCCGGAGTATAACAGAGCAATCAGCGTGCGCTGCTTTCCTGCTGCTCAACGGTTTTCACCGGAGCTTCGGGCGGTACTGCGCTTGAGTCGGCCATGGCCGGCGCCGCGCCATAGCGTGCGCTCAGTTCGGCGTAGGCCGGCTCGCGCTTGAAGCGCTTGAGTTCGGCGCCGAAACGCTGCACCAGCAAGTCCATGCCGGCATTGCGCCGTACCGCCAGAAACTGGCTCTGGCGGCTGATGACCACCGGGTTCTCGGTGATCTGCTGGCGAATATTCAGTTGGTCCAGCAGATGCTGGCCGACCCGCCGATCGGTGATCAGCAGGTCGATGCGGCCGCGCAGCAGCTTGCCGAAGTTGGCTTCGTGGGTCGGCGCCGGCTCGTGCTTGAACAGGGTGGATTCCCTGAAGTCCTGGCTGTACAGGTAGCCGGGGGAAGTGCCCACGGTCAGCCCGCGCAAATCTTCCAGGGTACGGAACGGAAAGGGCCGGGCGTTGGCATAGAACATCACGAACTCGACGTCCGACAGTGGCTCGCTGGGGTAGAGCAGGCTGCTTTCGCGTTCGTTGCTGTGAAAGATGTCCAGGGCACCGTCGGCCTGGCCTTGTTCGAGCATGGCCAGGCAACGTTTCCAGGGCAGGAACTGCCATTCGACTTCGATCCCCAGGCGCTGGAAGACGATCGCCGTGGTTTCGTAATCCAGGCCCTGGGCCTTGCCCTGTTCCTCATAGACATAAGGGGCCCAGGGCTCGGTGACAATGCGCAGCTTCTCGCCATGGGCGGTGAGGCTCAGGCAAGCGCAGATAAAGGCTGTCAGCAGCTGGGCAATGACGGGCATCGATGGAGATTACGACGAGAGGTCGTCCAATACCAGAGGCCGTCTAGCTCAAGCCTTAGTCAGCCTTTGTCTCGATCAGATGCAGGTAGATGGCCTTGCGCCGCTGGCCCAGTACCAGGCGAATCACCGGGTGGTTGAACCAGTGCTCGAGTTGATGACTGTTGAGTGGCTTTTTCAGGCGGCCTTCGGCGTTTTCCCGGGCTTTCTCCCACCAGACCGGGGCGCAGGCCTGGTCGAATTCGTTGGTGTGGCGGTAGCAGCCGTAGAGGATTTCACGCATGAATTGCCGCTGGTACGCGGGCAGGGCCAGGGTCACGATCTTGTAGGCCAGGCGTTGCAAAGCCGGTGGGCGTGGCAGGGTCGCGGTGACCAGGCGGGTTTCGTCCAGGGCGACGGTGCTGGTGGGCGCTGCGCCGTGCTTGTCCAGCCAGGCCTTGATCTTGGCGCGAAACAGCTGCTTGCGGCTCCAGTAGTGGTGGATCAGGTCGGGGCATTCGCGGACCTGTTTGGTACGATAGGCGGCGACCGACAGACAGAACTCTTCGAGGGTATAGGCGCCGTTGGCCAGCGGGTACAGCTCGTCCATCAGGGCGATGGAGCGGTCCAGCACATCGGCGTCCGCGCGGTGCAGGCCAATCACGCCGGAGTTGAGCAACGGCATCTGGTCGTCGGCCAGTTTGCGTTCCCGCAGTAGGCCGGCCAGGGACTGGTAGAGGCCAGACTCCTTGTTGGCGCCGTAGCACATGCCGAACGCATTACACAGCAGGGTGCCGGGCTGGACGCGGCGAAACAGCTCCAGCGGCGAGCAGTGGAAAAAGGTGTCGGTGTCGATCAGCAACGCCAGTTCGGATTCTTGCAGCACCTGCTGCATCACCACGTGTTTGGCGCGAAAGTGGTAGCCGTGTGGGGCGATCCACGCCTGGCGGGTACTTTCATCCAAGGGGCGCACACGCACAGGCAGGTCTCGGTAAGGCGCGGCATTGTCGGTGAAGACCTGGATATCGAGGGCTTCTCCCGGTGTTTCACGCAACCCGGCCAGGGCGCTGGCAATACTGAACGCGGCTTCCTGGTGATAGGTCGCGGCGCCGTAAACCAGATAGATCAATTGTGGGCGTGCTGCGGTGCTGCCTGTGGACATCTACGGCGATCCTTCGGATGTATGGGGGTTAAAAAAAAGGCCCTGGATTTCGCCAAGGCCTTTTTCCGATGCTGTCGGGTGGTTAACGCGGCAGCTTCAGGTTGTTCCAGACGGCCAGGCTTGGCTCGGCTTGGTTCAGAGTATAGAAGTGCAATCCTGGCGCACCGCCTTGTAACAAACGTTCACACATTTCGGTGATGACTTGTTCACCGAACGCCTGAATGCTCTGGCTGTCGTCGCCGTAGGCTTCCAGTTGCTTGCGGATCCAGCGCGGGATTTCCGCACCGCAGGCATCGGAGAAACGCGCCAGTTTGCTGTAGTTGGTGATCGGCATGATGCCGGGCACGATCGGGATGTTCACACCCATTTGTTGCACGCGTTCGACGAAGTAGAAATAACTGTCGGCGTTGAAGAAATACTGGGTGATCGCACTGTTGGCGCCGGCGTTGGCCTTGCGCACGAAGTTGTTGAGGTCGTCTTCGAAATTGCGCGCCTGTGGGTGCATTTCCGGATACGCCGCCACTTCGATGTGGAAGTGATCGCCGGTCTCTTCACGAATGAAGCTCACCAGGTCGTTGGCGTGACGCAGCTCACCGCTGGCCATGCCCATGCCCGAAGGCAGGTCGCCGCGCAGGGCGACGATGCGGTTGATACCGGCAGCCTTGTACTGGGTCAGCAGGCCACGCAGGTCGGCCTTGCTGTCGCCCACACAGGACAGGTGCGGCGCGGCGGGGACCTTCACTTCGCTTTCGAGCTGCAGCACGGTGTTCATCGTGCGGTCGCGGGTCGAGCCACCGGCACCGTAGGTGCAGGAGAAGAAGTCGGGGTTGTAGCTGGCCAGCT
Organism: Pseudomonas chlororaphis subsp. piscium; assembly: GCF_003850345.1. NCBI lineage: Bacteria > Pseudomonadati > Pseudomonadota > Gammaproteobacteria > Pseudomonadales > Pseudomonadaceae > Pseudomonas > Pseudomonas chlororaphis. The sequence continues at coordinate 6,553,390 of NZ_CP027707.1, read as the reverse complement.
GGCGGGCAGTGGCGAGCAGTTTTTCATGCCCAGCATCGGTCTTGGTCGGGAAGAACTCGAAGCTGTAGCGACGGTCTTGGGACATGGAGGAAACCTCCAGCTACAAGCCGCAAGCCACAAGCTGCAAGAGTAGCGGAGGTGCGCTCAGCTCTTGTGCCTGGAACGGGCTGCTTGAAACTGTTTAAGCAAATAGGGACGAAGCCGAAAGCTTCGAGCGGCAAGCACGGCTTGTGGCCTTTGCTTGCTGCTTGAAGCTCAAGGCTTGCAACTGCTCTTAGTAGCGGTAAGCGTGTGGCTTGAACGGGCCTTCGACGGTGACGCCGATGTAGTCAGCCTGTTGCTTGGTCAGTTGAGTGACCACGCCACCGAAGCCGCGGACCATTTCCAGGGCCACTTCTTCGTCGAGTTTCTTCGGCAGTACTTCAACGGTCAGACGCTCGGCTTTCTGGGCTGGCGACAGGTCGGCGTACTTCTGGCCGAACAGGAAGATCTGCGCCAGAACCTGGTTGGCGAACGAACCGTCCATGATGCGGCTTGGGTGACCGGTGGCGTTGCCCAGGTTCACCAGGCGGCCTTCGGCCAGCAGGATCAGGTAGTCGTCGTTCTGGGCGTCGAAAGCGCCTGGACCGGTACGGTGAACCTTGTGCACCTGTGGCTTCACTTCTTCCCATGCCCAGTTCTTGCGCATGAAAGCGGTGTCGATTTCGTTGTCGAAGTGACCGATGTTGCAGACAACGGCACGCTTCTTCAGGGCTTTGAGCATGTTTGCGTCGCAAACATTGACGTTACCGGTGGTGGTCACGATCAGGTCGATCTTGCCCAGCAGGGCCTTGTCGATGCTCGCTTCGGTGCCGGTGTTGATCCCGTCGATGAACGGCGAAACCAGTTCGAAACCGTCCATGCAGGCCTGCATGGCGCAGATCGGGTCGACTTCGGAAACCTTGACGATCATGCCTTCCTGACGCAGGGACTGGGCCGAGCCCTTGCCCACGTCACCGTAACCGATGACCAGCGCTTGCTTGCCGGACAGCAGGTGGTCGGTACCGCGCTTGATCGCATCGTTCAGGCTGTGACGGCAGCCGTACTTGTTGTCGTTCTTGCTCTTGGTCACCGAGTCGTTGACGTTGATGGCCGGGATCTTCAGCTCGCCCTTGGCCAGCATGTCCAGCAGGCGGTGCACGCCAGTGGTGGTTTCTTCGGTCACGCCGTGGACGCGATCAAGCACCTGCGGGTACTTCTTGTGCAGCAGCTCGGTCAGGTCGCCGCCGTCGTCGAGGATCATGTTGGCATCCCATGGCTTGCCATCCTTGAGGATGGTCTGCTCAAGGCACCACTCGTATTCTTGCTCGGTCTCGCCTTTCCAGGCGAATACCGGGATACCGGCGGCGGCGATGGAGGCAGCGGCCTGGTCCTGGGTCGAGAAGATGTTGCAGGACGACCAGCGTACTTCGGCACCCAGGGTAACCAGGGTTTCGATCAGCACGGCAGTCTGAATGGTCATGTGGATGCAGCCGAGAATCTTCGCGCCCTTTAGCGGTTGTTCAGCGGCGTACTTGCGACGCAGACCCATCAGGGCCGGCATTTCCGACTCGGCGATGATGGTTTCACGACGGCCCCAGGCGGCCAGGGACATGTCGGCGACTTTGTAGTCGGTAAAATCTGCAGGCGTGATTACAGCGCTCATGAAGAGCCTCCATTCGTAAGTATGCGAATGGGCGCCGTTGTGCGTTTAGTGACTGACCGAACCATCACGGCCAGACAACGCCCCATCCGAGCCTGACAGGTCTAGCCTGCTGCAGCGCCCCTCGGACAGGTGGCGGGAACGGTGGCCGATGCAGCCACCGTCGAATAATGCCGGGCGATTATAGCCGGGCTTTCCGAGCTTCCCAAGCGATAAAGACAAATCAAGGTCTCAGTCGGTCGGCTCCGTTACCACCAACTCCAGGTGCAGGCTCAGGTGGGCCAGTGGCCCGCAGTCCTGGGCCAGGACCGCGACCTGCCAGGTGAGTTTGAATTCGCCAGGCTGGTCACTGCGCAACTGCCAGTGGTAATCGTTGACCTCGCAACTCGACGGTTGCAGAGGGGCGGACGCTTCGGGAAGTGCCTGGCGCAGGTTGCGCTGTTCGATCAGCTCGATAGCCAGTGGGGGCGTGCTGGCAGGGCTGTGGCTAAAGAGTATTTCCTCGCCGAGCAGCGCCACCGGGACTATGCGCAGCAGCAGCGTTTTCCCGACCTCGACGGTCAGTCGCGGCGACTCCGCAAGCAGCGGGGTATCCGTTTCCGGGTGGGTATGCAGGATGCAGAGGTGGCGGGGATCGAGATCGGCGGGCGAGTCGGGGTCAGTGGGCAGCGGGTCGAGCCCGGCAAGCAGACCCTTGGCATCGACGATCAGCAAAACGTGTTCGGGTTTCTCCGTGGTCATGATGAGCTCCTTCCATGAGCACCAATTGGGGCGGACTCTGATGTGCGCCACCAGCTGGCCGGCGGCGCTTGCCCAGGATCAGTTGGTGATGGTGATGAACGGATCCCATTCGAAATAGCCGCAGCACTTGCAATCACGGTCGACGATCATGAACTTGAAGTGGTAAGTGACCTGGCCTTGCGCGAGCAGATCGCCTCGCCAGTAGTAGTTGTCGTTGATCTGGCACGTTGGCACAGTCTTGTTGTTGGCGTTAGGCACGGCCGATTGCACTTTGGCCTTCAGCGCGCGAGGGTCTTCCAGCAGTTGGTGATTCGGGTCGGTGGAAACGAACCCATAAAGGATCACCGACTGCTCGAAACCGAACGAAATGCTCGTTTCACGCCAACGGACAACGTCGCCCACGCGGCCCTTGAGGTGTAACTCGCCGCCGGCCTGGCCAGCGATGACTTGGTCCTGGTAGGTGACCATGTAGATATGTTCCGGCGGAATGAACGTCGGCTTGTTCGGGTCCTTGCTCGGATTGGGGAATTTCTTGAGGATGGTTTCGGTGTCGAAGTTGATACTGACGTCGATGACTCTAGACATGGGTGGATTCCTTTCACTGTTCGAGTAGGTCAATGGTGAGCTGCTGTTGCTCTTCACTGGCACTGCTCCGGAGCTTCGCTTCCTGCGATACCGAATACTGCCACGCTGTTTGCCAAGTTCCGGTCGTCCGACTACCTGGAGTGACCAGCAGGTCACCCCTTCAGGCTAGCTCTGCCAAGGTAGGTGTCAAAGGGCGATGAGAGAATTCGTCGTAGCTACTGACCAATGGTCGAATGGGGTTGCCATGGCTGTTGTCGCCCGAATGGGACTACCATGTAGGACCAGGGGCGGAGGGCCATGCCGTCCTTCGGTACTCGACTTTCAGAGGCCACGCAGGTCAGGAGTACAGATGAATTTCCACACCCGCAAATGGGTAAAACCCGAAGACCTCAACCCCAACGGCACGCTGTTCGGCGGTAGCCTGTTGCGCTGGATCGACGAAGAAGCGGCGATCTACGCCATCGTCCAGCTGGGCAACCAGCGAGTGGTCACCAAGTACATTTCCGAAATCAACTTCGTCAGCGCTTCGCGCCAGGGCGACATCATCGAACTGGGCATTACCGCTACCGAATTCGGCCGCACCTCGATCACCCTGACCTGTGAAGTGCGCAACAAGATCACCCGCAAAAGCATCCTCACCGTCGAGAAGATGGTCTTCGTCAACCTGGGCGAGGACGGCTTGCCGGCTCCCCACGGTCGTACCGAGATCAGATACGTGAAAGACCAGTTCAAGGACGACGAGCCCGTCGCCTGAGTCTCGTGTCATCCCCTTTGTAGGAGTGAGCAAACTCGCTCCTACAAGTACGGGGTGTCGAGACGTATCAGTGAGCGTCCTGGGTGACCGCCGGCTCGTCCTTGGTGACATGGCGCACCAGCTTGCCGATGGTCAGGCCCTGCAGGAGGATCGACGACAGCACCACGATGTAGGTGATGCTCAGTACCAGGTCGCGCTCCGGGCCCAATGGCAAGGCCAGGGCCAGCGCCACCGAAACCCCGCCGCGCAGGCCGCCCCAGGTCAGCACCCGGATAGTGCCGCGCGGCACGCTGCGCCAGCGGCGTAGCAGGACGATGGCCGGGGCCACGGTGAGCAGGCGCGACAGCACGATCGCCACCGCCAGCAGGCTCGCGGCCAGCAAGTGCAGCCAGTTGAATGGCAGCAGCAACAGCTCCATGCCGATCAGGGCGAACAGCAGAGCGTTGAGCATGTCGTCGAGCAGTTCCCAGAAACCGTCCAGGTAACGCCGGGTCATGTCGTTCATCGCCAGGTTGCGCCCCAGGTTGCCGATGATCAGGCCCGCCACCACCATCGCGATCGGTGCCGAGACGTGCAGTTCGCTGGCCATCGCCGATCCGCCGATCACCAGGGCCAGGGTCAGCATCACTTCGATCTGGTGCTGCTCGATGCTCTTGATCATCAGGTACACCAGGTAGCCGATCAGCCCGCCGAACACCACGCCGCCAATGGCCTCATGGGCAAACAGCAGGGCGGTGGCGCCGATGGTCGGGGTTTCGCCGAGCTGGGCGATACCCAGCAGCACGGTGAACACCACCACCGCGGTGCCGTCGTTGAACAGCGACTCGCCGACGATAGTGGTTTTCAGCGGCTTGGAAGCGTTGGCGGTACGCAGCACACCGAGCACCGCAATCGGGTCGGTCGGCGAGATCAGGGCGCCGAACAGCAGGCAATAGAGGAAGCTCACGTGCCAGCCGAACAGACCGAAGATCCAGTAGGCCAGGCTGCCGATGACGAACGTGGCGATCAGCACGCCGACCGTGGCCAGCAGGCCGATGGGCCAGCGGTAGCTGCGCAGGTCGTTGAGGTTGACGTGCAAGGCGCCGGCGAACAGCAGGAACGACAGCATCCAGTTCATCAGCAGGTCGCCGAAGTCGATCTGGCCGATCAGCTGTTGCACGTGCTCTTCCAGGCCGGGATAGCCGAGGAAGCTCAAGCCTTGCAGCAGCAGGGAAAACAGCAGGGCGGTGACCATCACGCCGATGGTCGGCGGCAGGCCGATGAAGCGGAAGTTGACGTAGGTGAGCAGGGTGGTCAGGCAGATGAAGGCGGCAACGAGTTCAAGCATCCGGAGTCCCTTGGATAGAAACGTGAAAAGAAAGCCCGAAAGCCATCGGGCAAGGGTTTGATGGGCCGCTGGCGGCCCGGGGCACACCGACAAGGAAAGTTCAGATTCTTCTGTCGGTGAACCGGGCAGCCAGTGCGCGGTTCTGGAGCACCGGCCCGGTCGAGTCTTAGCCTGATACGTTGACCACAGCAGGCTGGCGACGTTGCAGGTAAATGAACAACAGCGCGGTCAGCACTGTCAGCCCGCCGACCAGTGCACCGGTCCACGGCAGGTCGGCCAGGTCGGCGCCGCTGGCGACCACCAGGCCGCCGATCCAGGCGCCGGCGGCGTTGCCCAGGTTGAAGGCGCTCTGGTTCAGGGTCGAGCCCAGGTTGGGGGCCTCGTGCGCCTGGTCGATGATCAGCAGTTGCAGGATCGGGCACAGGGCGAAGGCGAAAATCCCCCACAACAGCAAGGTGATCGCCGCCGGAATCAGCAGGTGGCTGGTCTGGCTGAACGCGGCCAGCACCAGCACCACGGCCAGCGCCATGGCCACCAGCGACGGCAGCAGGCGGCTGTCGGCCAGGCGTCCGCCGAGCATGCTGCCGGCCGTCAGGCCGACGCCGAACAGCAGCAACATGATGGTCACGCCATGGGGGCTGACGCCGGTGACGTCCTGCAGGATCGGCGCGATATAGGTGAAGACGCTGAACAGGCTGGTGGAGGCCAGCACGCTCATGCCCAGGGCCAGCAGCACGTTGGTCTTGCCCAGGACCTTGAACTCGCTGGCCAGATTGGCCTTGTCCATGGCGATGTGCCGGGGCAGCCAGAGCCACTGGGCAATGGCGGCGATCACCCCGATCACCGACACCGCCCAGAAGGTCGAGCGCCAGCCGGCGTATTGCCCCAGCGCCGTGCCCAGCGGCACGCCGAGTACATTGGCCAGGGTCAGGCCGGTGAACATCATGGCGATCGCCTGGGCGCGTTTGTTCGGCGCCACCAGGCTGGCGGCGACTACCGAGCCGATGCCGAAAAACGCGCCGTGGCACAGCGCGGTGATCACCCGCGCGGCCATCAGCGTGGCGTAGTTCGGCGCCAGCGCGCAGAGCACGTTGCCGAGGATGAACATCAGGGTCATGCCCAGCAACGTGGCCTTGCGTGGCATGTTGGCGGTGCCGACGGCGAGGATCGGCGCGCCGAACACCACGCCCAGGGCGTAGCCGGTAATCAGCAGGCCCGCATGGGGAATGCTGACGGACAGGTCGCGGGCGACATCGGGCAGCAGGCCCATGATGACGAATTCAGTGGTGCCGATGCCGAAGGCGGCAACAGCCAGTGCGAGCAAGGCGAGTGGCATGCGAGGATTCTCTGTCTGTAGTCTTGACGCCCTGATCAGGCATACGCATGCCGGCTTTGCTCCTCCATCGGATCGGGTCCGGCGGATCGGGCAGCAGCAGGAATTATTGGAATAGATATGCGCAACTGAGTGCGGCGTGGTCGGCGTCAGTATAGACAGCCGTTGTGCCTAGGTGAATCGATTCTCTTGTAGCAAACAGGGAGTGTGAGGTGCTGGCGACAACTCTGGTTCTGGTGGCGGCGCTGTTGCATGCGGCGTGGAATACGCTGATCAAGTTCAGCGGCGAGCGGTTATTGGTGGTGGCCTGCATGGACAGCGTCGCCTTGCTGTTCGTGGCGCTGATGCTGGGGTTCGTCGAGTGGCCGCCGCTGGATATCTGGCCGTGGATCCTGGCGTCGGCGGTTTTCGAATTGCTCTACCGCTATTTGCTGATCCAGGCCTATCGGGTCGGCGACCTGGGCCTGGTCTATCCGCTGATGCGCGGCCTTTCGCCCCTGGTGGTGCTGGCCTTGACCCTGATCTTCGCGGGCGAGGTGCTCAGCCCCCAGCAGATCCTCGGCATCCTGTTGATCCCTTTCGGCATGTTGTGCCTGCTGTGGCAGGGCGGTGGCGGCGACCGCCTGCCGTGGTCGATGTTGCCGGTGGTGGCGCTGATCGGCCTGTGCATCGGCTGCTACACCTTTATCGACGGCCAGGCGTTGCGCCGCTGGTCCCATCCGCTGGATTACCTGGTGTGGGTGACGCTGTTCAGCGCCTGGCCCTTCCCGCTGCTGGCGCTGCTGCGCAAGCGTGCGGCCTTCACCCTGTTCTGGCGCGAGCAATGGCAGTTGGGGTTGAGTGTCGGGTTCTGCGTATTGTTCAGCTACGCTCTGGTGCTGTGGGCCATGCAGCTGGGATCGATCGCCGAGGCGGCGGCGCTGCGGGAAATCAGCGTGATCCTGGTGGTGTTGTTCGGCATGCGGTACCTGAAAGAACCTTTCGGCCGACCTCGGCTCTTAGCTTGTGGGCTGGTGCTGATCGGCATGCTGGTGATGAAGTTCTGACCCCGCTCCCCTCATGACTTTAAAAAGGACTCTGCCATGACCGTCGCTTTCTGGTGTGTATTGATCGCCATCTTCCTGCCGTATCTGTGTAACAGTATCGCCAAGTTCAGCGGGGGCAACTTTGGCCTGCGGCAGAACCATGACCCGCGGGCCTATCTCGAGACCCTCGAGGGGTTCCCCCGGCGGGCGCAAGCGGCACAGCTCAACAGTTTTGAAGTGACCCCGGCCTTTGCGGCGGGGGTGATCATTGCCCATGTCGCCAACGTCGCCGAACTGGTGACCATCGATGTGCTGGCGGTGCTGTTCATCACCAGCCGCCTGCTGTACATCATCTGCTACCTGGCGGACTGGGCGGTCCTGCGTTCGCTGGTGTGGTTCGTCGGCATGGCGCTGATTGCCAGCTTCTTTTTCGTCTCGATCTGAGCGGCTTTGGTAGCGGCTGCCGCCTCTCGCCGAAGCGGCAGCAGTCACGGGGTCATTTGCTGTCGGTGACTTCAGGCACTTTCGGCAGCGTGGCGCCCTTGGGCCAGAGCATCCAGATCTGGCCCTGCTGTTTCATGTCCCCCGCCAGTTGCCCGGCCGCGTCGCCGGTGCCCCAGAACAGGTCGGCGCGAACTTCGCCGGCGATCGCGCCACCGGTGTCCTGCGCCGCCACCGGGCGGATCAGGCTGCTGCCATCGGGCCGGGTGGTGGAGAGCCACAGCAGGCTGCCCAGCGGAATCACCTTGCGGTCCACCGCCACGCTGTAGCCGGACGTCAGCGGTACGTTCAGCGAGCCGCGCGGGCCTTCGTTGCTGTCCGGGTTGCGGTTGAAGAACACGTAGCTGGGGTTGCTGCCCAGCAGTTCCGGGATGCGATTGGGGTTGGCCTTGGCCCAGGCTGCGATGGTGCCCATGGTCACGTCTTCTTTCTTCAACTCGCCCTGATCCACCAGCCAGCGGCCGATGGGGCGGTAGGGGTGACCGTTCTGATCGGCATAACCGATGCGCAACTGGCGCCCGTCTTCCAGCTGGATGCGGCCCGAGCCCTGGATCTGCAGGAACTGCAGGTTCATCGGGTCGGTCAGCCAGGCGATCACCGGCGCCTTGACCCCCTTGGTCTCGATGGTCGCGGCATCGTCATAGGGTTTCAGCACCCGGCCTTCGAGGCGGCCACGCAGGCGCTTGCCCTTGAGTTCGGGATAAATGCTGTCGAGAGCGACGATGATCATGTCTTCCGGCACGCCGTAGACCGGCACCGACGCTGTCTTGGTCTGGGTCAGGCTGCCCGGATAGACAGGTTCGTAGTAGCCGGTGATCAGGCCGTTGCTGCTGCCGCTGGCCGAGCGCAGGCCGTAGACGTCCAGGCGTTCCTTGAGAAAGCTGCGGACATCCAGGGCAGTGAGCGGCACATTGGCCGCGGTCGCGCAGGTCGGGCCCCACACCGGGTCGGCCTTCAGCCGGGTGCAGGCGCTGCGCCAGGAGCCGAAGCCGGCCAGCAGGTCGTCGTCGGACACAGTGGGCAAGGCTTCCCAGCTGGCGCTGGTATAGGTGGCGATGGCGTGGGGCTGGGGTGGCTTGCCGACTTCGCCGCCATTGCATCCGGCCAGCAGGATCGCGGTCGGCAAGGCCCAGGCCAGGTGTCGACGCCACAGCTTGAAACGGGTGTTCATTGGGTACTTCCTTTGTGGCTTGCCTGGGCGCATGGCGACTTCAGGCAATCCATATTGTTAATAGGGCTATTGGTCTTTGCCGGGCAGGCGAGGATACTGGCGGCCGTTTCCCGTGACCCGAAGCCACCATGACTCTTAAAAGACTCTCTGTTGTATTGCTGGCCTGCCTGACGTTGTCCGCCTGCGGCGGTGTCGATCCGAACTCCCCGCTGGGTCAGCGCAAGGCGATCTTCAAACAGATGCTCAAGACCGGTGAAGACCTGGGCGGCATGCTCCGTGGGCGTATCCCCTTCGACGGCCCGCGTTTTACCGAAGGTGCGATCAAGCTGGACAACCTGTCTCACGAACCCTGGAAGCACTTCCCGCAGGTCAAGGAGCAGGAGCACAGCAGCGCGACTGACGATGTCTGGCAGAAGCAGGCGCGTTTCCAGGAACTGGCCCGTACCCTCGAGGCGGCCACCGGTGAATTGGTAGTCGCCAGCCAGGTCCAGCCGTACAAGGCCAGCAACCTGGGGCCGGCGGTGCAGAAAGTCGAAGATGCCTGCAGTGCCTGCCATAAAGAGTTTCGCGATCACTGATCCCGTCGCCTGAGGTGGCTGCGGCAGGCACATCTGCCGCGGCGGCTCGAACTTATTTGTCCAGTTCGTCGAGGGCTTCCTGCAATTCCTTGCGGGACTCGGCCAGCTTGTCCTTGCGCTTGTTGATCTTCTCGGCGTCGCCTTTTTTCATGGCCTTGTCCAGGTCGGTCTGACGCCGGCTGACTTCGTGCTTGGCTTCCAGCACCTTGTTTTCGCGTTCCTTTTTCAGCGAGGCGTCGGTGCAGTTCGCGGTGGCTTCGCTCAAGGCTTTTTCCAGGCCGGCCTGTTGCTCGCTGTTGCCGTGGGCCTTGGCCTGTTCGATCTGGGTGCTGATGGCTTGGCGCTTGGCGGCGCAGCCGGTGAGTTCCGGGGTCTGCTCGGCGGCCATCAGGGCTGGGGCTGTCAGGGCGAATGCGGCGAAGAGGGTGAGTGGTGCAAGAAATTTCATAAAGGCTCCATATGAAAAGATGAATAGCAGGAGTGGGGCGATGGGCTGTTTGAGCCATCTGCGTCCCCGGGGTTCAACACCGCCGGATGCAAAGGGGGGCTGCATTCCGTCGGCACACAATTTTTTATTCAGGTCGGGACCTGCGGATCACGGGAACAAAGGCTCGTCCGAAGCGGGTAATGGTAGCAAGCTCTGTGGGGAGGAAGGGGTAACCAATCCACCTCGCTGTTGATTCGTAGTGTGTCCGGCCGTTTCTGCAGCTTGGGGGAGGCGTGATGAGTGGTTCTTTCGCCAGCAAGGTTTGTCGAAAACCCTGCGCCACTGGCCTGAATCGCGGCCACAAAAAAGCCCCGCAAGGGCGAACCTTGCGGGGCTGCTTGGGGCTGCCGTGATTACAGGCTGGCAGCGGCGCGCAGGGCTTCGGCGCGATCGGTCTTTTCCCAAGTGAAGGTGGTGAAGGTGTCATCACCCACGGTCTTGGTTTGCGGGGTACGGCCGAAGTGGCCGTAGGCCGCGGTTTCGCGATACATCGGGTGCAGCAGGTCGAGCATGGTGGTGATCGCGTAAGGGCGCAGGTCGAAGATTTCGCGGACCAGCTTGATGATCTTGTCATCGCTGATCTTGCCGGTGCCGAAGGTGTTCAGCGAGATCGACGTCGGTTGCGCCACGCCGATGGCGTAGGACACCTGGATCTCGCAGCGCTCGGCCAGGCCGGCGGCAACGATGTTCTTGGCCACGTAACGACCGGCGTAGGCGGCCGAACGGTCGACCTTCGATGGGTCCTTGCCGGAGAACGCGCCGCCGCCGTGACGGGCCATGCCGCCGTAGCTGTCGACGATGATCTTGCGACCGGTCAGGCCACAGTCGCCGACCGGGCCGCCGATGATGAACTGGCCAGTCGGGTTGATGTGGAACTGGGTGTCCTTGGACAGCAGTTCGGCCGGCAGCACGTGCTTGACGATCAGTTCCATCACGCCTTCGCGCAGGTCTTTGTACGACACGTCAGGGTTGTGCTGGGTCGACAGGACCACGGCGTCGATGCCGACCACCTTGCCGCCTTCGTAGCGGCAGGTGACCTGGGATTTGGCATCCGGACGCAGCCAAGGCAGCAGGCCGGACTTGCGGGCTTCGGCCTGGCGCTGCACCAGTTGGTGCGAGAAGGTGATCGGGGCCGGCATCAGCACGTCGGTTTCGTTGCTGGCGTAGCCGAACATCAGGCCCTGGTCGCCGGCGCCCTGGTCTTCAGGCTTGGCACGGTCGACACCCTGGTTGATGTCGGGGGACTGCTTGCCGATGATGTTCATCACGCCACAGGTCGCGCCGTCGAAACCGACGTCGGAGCTGGTGTAGCCGATGTCGGTGATCACGTCACGAACGATCTGCTCCAGGTCAACCCAGGCCGAGGTGGTGACTTCGCCGGCGACGATGGCCACGCCGGTCTTGACCAGGGTTTCCACCGCTACGCGGGCGTGCTTGTCCTGGGCAATGATGGCGTCCAGCACCGCATCGGAAATCTGGTCGGCGATTTTGTCCGGATGCCCTTCAGACACGGACTCGGAGGTGAAAAGGGAGTATTCGCTCATCTCGACGGTTTCCTAAAATTTACCGATGGTGAGTGTTGCCAGCCGGTCGCTGAAAGTGGCGGACCTGGATCTGGAAACCATTACGTAAACCTACATACAGACTTTCTCCGGGAACCAGTCCCGCAGCGGTGGCCCAGCGGGCCAGATCGTCCTGGTCAAACCCCAGCCAGAGATCACCGCAGGCCTCCCTGGCCCAACTCTGGTTGTGGCTGCACAACTCTGTCACTAACAGGCTGCCGCCCGGTTGCAGCAAGCCGGCCAGGCGCTTCAGCGCATCGGCCGGCGCGGCGAAATGGTGCAGGACCATGTTCAGCACCACGCAATCGGCCGTCAGGCTCGCGCCATTCAATGCATCGGCCAGTTGCAGGCTGACGTTAGCCAGCGTTTCGCGTTCACAGACCTGGCGTGCCAGTTCGAGCATGGCCGGGCTGTTGTCCAACGCGGTCACCTGGGTGAAGCGGTGGGCCAGTTCCGGCAGGAAGCTGCCATCCCCGGGGCCGACTTCGATCGCCGTGGCGGTGTCCGTGAAGTTCAGTTTGTCGAGCAGTGCCAGCACGCTTTCGCGGTACTGGGGCAGTCCTGCGATCAGGTCCTGCTGGGCGCGAAACTTCTCCGCGACCCTTGAGAAAAAGTCCTGGCTGGCGGCCGCCCGCTGGCGGTGCACCAGGCCGATACGCGACTGCACTTCGCCGGGCAGCGTCAGGTTGTCCACTTCATCCAGCAGGGCGGCGTGCAGCCTGCCGCCCAGCAGTTCGGTGTGGGGCAGGGCGCGCCGGTAGAAGATCGCGTTGCCTTCGCGGCGGGTCGCCACCAGGTTGGCCTGGGCCAGGACCTTCAGGTGGTGGCTCATGCCGGACTGGCCGATAGCAAAAATCTGCGCCAGTTCCAGTACGCCGAACGAGTCGTTGGCCAGCGCGCGCAATACATTCAGCCGCAGCGGATCGCCGCCGGCCTTGCACAGGGCCGCCAGCTCATCGCAGTCATCATGGCTAATGGAGGGCGCGCGTAAATTCATAAGGCCAGCAGTCTAGTGATGCCCCCCCAACCTCGCAAGACCAATATCAAAAAGTTTTGATATTGCTCGATAGATGGCACTTAAACGCAGGTCGTTGTGTTCTACAGACGAGCTGCGGAATGGTTTCATCAGGCGATTGCCCCTTTATCGACCGGAAAAACGCTCTAGAGTGACTATCTGTCATTGCCCCCGGCCTACCGGCTGAGGGAAAATGCACGCCTTTTTCCGATTCGTTTTATTCAACTCGACTTAGATAACCCTCAGGAGATCAGCGATGCCAAGCCGTCGTGAGCGTGCCAACGCCATTCGTGCCCTCAGCATGGATGCCGTGCAAAAAGCCAACAGCGGCCATCCCGGTGCCCCTATGGGTATGGCGGATATCGCCGAAGTACTTTGGCGTGACTACCTGAAGCACAACCCGAGCAATCCATCCTTCGCCGACCGTGACCGCTTCGTGCTGTCCAACGGCCACGGCTCGATGTTGATCTACTCGCTGCTGCACCTGACTGGCTACGACGTCACCATCGACGACCTGAAGAGCTTCCGCCAACTGCACAGCCGCACTCCGGGTCACCCGGAATTCGGCTACACCCCGGGCGTCGAGACCACCACCGGCCCGCTGGGCCAAGGCCTGGCCAACGCCGTGGGCTTCGCCCTGGCGGAAAAGGTCCTGGCGGCGCAGTTCAACCGTCCCGGCCACAACGTTGTTGACCACCACACCTACGTGTTCCTGGGTGATGGCTGCATGATGGAAGGCGTTTCCCATGAAGTCGCTTCCCTGGCCGGCACCCTGGGCCTGGGCAAGCTGATCGCCTTCTACGATGACAACGGCATCTCCATCGACGGCGAAGTCGAAGGCTGGTTCACCGACGACACGCCAAAGCGTTTCGAAGCCTACAACTGGCAGGTGATCCGCAACGTCGACGGTCACGACCCTGAAGAGATCAAGACCGCGATCGACACCGCGCGCAAAAGCGAGCAGCCGACCCTGATCTGCTGCAAGACCACCATCGGCTTCGGTTCGCCGAACAAGCAAGGCAAGGAAGACTGCCACGGCGCGCCACTGGGCGCCGAGGAAATCGCCCTGACCCGCGCCGCGCTGAAGTGGAACCACGGTCCGTTCGAAATCCCGGCCGACATCTACGCCGAGTGGGATGCCAAGGAAACCGGTCGCGCCGTCGAAGCCGAGTGGGACCAGCGTTTCTCCGCCTATTCCGCCGAATTCCCTGAGCTGGCCAACGAACTGGTGCGTCGCCTGAGCGGTGACCTGCCGGCCGATTTCTCCGAGAAGGCCGATGCCTACATCGCCGAAGTCGCGGCCAAGGGCGAAACCATCGCCAGCCGTAAAGCCAGCCAGAACGCCCTGAACGCGTTCGGCCCGCTGTTGCCGGAATTCCTCGGCGGCTCGGCCGACCTGGCCGGTTCCAACCTGACCCTGTGGAAAGGCTGCAAGGGCGTCAGCGCCGAAGACGCTAGCGGCAACTACATGTACTACGGCGTTCGCGAGTTCGGCATGACCGCCATCATGAACGGCGTGGCCCTGCACGGCGGCCTGGTGCCTTACGGCGCGACCTTCCTGATGTTCATGGAATACGCGCGCAACGCAGTACGCATGTCGGCCCTGATGAAGCAGCGCGTGATCCACGTCTACACCCACGACTCCATCGGTCTGGGCGAAGACGGTCCGACGCACCAGCCGATCGAGCAGATCGCCAGCCTGCGCTGCACCCCGAACCTCGACACCTGGCGTCCAGCCGATGCCGTGGAATCGGCGGTGGCCTGGAAAAACGCGATCGAGCGCAAGGACGGTCCTTCGGCGCTGATCTTCTCCCGCCAGAACCTGCAGCATCAGACCCGCAATGCCGTGCAGATCGCCGAAATCAGCCGCGGCGGCTACGTGCTCAAGGACTGCGCAGGCGAGCCTGAGCTGATCCTGATCGCCACCGGTTCCGAAGTCGGCCTGGCGGTGCAGGCTTTCGACAAACTGACCGAGCAGGGCCGCAAGGTGCGCGTGGTGTCTATGCCATGCACCAGCGTGTTCGATGCTCAGGACGCCGGTTACAAGCAGTCGGTCCTGCCGCTGCAGGTCAGCGCCCGTATTGCCATCGAGGCCGCTCACGCGGACTACTGGTACAAGTACGTCGGCCTGGAAGGTCGCGTCATCGGCATGACCACCTACGGCGAGTCGGCGCCTGCGCCGGCCTTGTTCGAAGAGTTCGGTTTCACCCTGGAGAACATCCTGGGTCAGGCTGAAGAGCTGCTGGAAGACTAAGTCCGCCAGTCGCGTTGTCTGCTGTTCTTCGCGGGCAAGCCTCGTTCCTACAGATCATCGAGATCCGTAGGCGCGAGGCTTGCCCGCGATGACAATTGAACAGGCAACACGACAGTGATGGATTCACCCCGGTAATCGAGAACCCCATGCCTCAACCGCGTCCCTACAAAGTTGCACTCAACGGCTACGGCCGGATCGGTCGTTGTGTCTTGCGTGCCCTGTTCGAACGGGGGGCTGCGGCCGGGTTCGAGATTGTCGCGATCAACGACCTGGCCGACATGGCCAGCGTGGAATACCTGACACGCTTCGACTCCACCCACGGCCGGTTTCCCGGCGAGGTGAAGGTCGACGGCGACTGTCTGCATATCAATGGCAACTGCGTGAAGGTCCTGCGCAGTGCCACCCCCGAAGGCATCGATTGGGCGTCCCTGGGCGTCGATCTGGTGCTCGAATGTTCCGGTGCCTATCACACCCGTGAAGACGGCCAGCGTTTTCTCGACGCTGGTGCGCCGCGGGTGCTGTTTTCCCAGCCGATGGCCAGCGAGGCGGATGTCGACGCCACCATCGTCTACGGCGTCAACCAGGACTGTCTGACTGGCGCCGAGCTGCTGGTGTCCAACGCATCCTGCACCACCAACTGCGGCGTGCCGCTGTTGCGCCTGCTGGACCAGGCCATCGGTCTGGAATACGTGTCGATCACCACCATTCACTCGGCGATGAACGACCAGCCGGTGATCGACGCCTATCACCACGAGGACCTGCGCCGCACCCGTTCGGCGTTCCAATCGGTGATCCCGGTGTCCACCGGTCTGGCGCGTGGCATCGAACGGCTGTTGCCGGAACTTGCCGGGCGAATTCAGGCCAAAGCTGTGCGCGTGCCGACCGTCAACGTGTCCTGCCTCGACATCACGATGCAGACCGTGAGCGATACCGACACCGGCGAAGTCAACCGGATCCTGCGCGAGGCCGCCACCAGCGGCCCGCTCAAGGGCCTGTTGGCCTACACCGAGTTGCCGCACGCCAGTTGTGATTTCAACCATGATCCGCATTCGGCGATCGTCGATGCCAGCCAGACCCGTGTCTCCGGCCCGCGGCTGGTGAACATCCTGGCCTGGTTCGACAACGAATGGGGTTTTGCCAACCGAATGCTGGATGTTGCAGGACACTATCTGCAAACAGCTGCACCCAAAGCTGTCTCTTAACTTCCCGTTTCCAAAAAAACAGTAACCCAGGAATTGCGACCCATGACCGTGTTGAAGATGTCCGACCTCGATCTGCAAGGTAAGCGCGTACTGATCCGCGAAGACCTCAACGTCCCAGTCAAGGACGGTGTTGTCACCAGCGATGCGCGTATCCTGGCTTCGCTGCCGACCATCAAGCTGGCCCTGGAAAAAGGCGCGGCCGTGATGGTCTGCTCGCACCTCGGTCGTCCGACCGAAGGCGAATTCTCCGCCGAGAACAGCCTCAAGCCAGTGGCCGACTACCTGAGTCGTGCCCTGGGTCGCGAAGTGCCGCTGGTGGCCGACTACCTGGGCGGCGTCGAGGTCAAGGCCGGCGACATCGTGCTGTTCGAGAACGTGCGCTTCAACAAGGGCGAGAAAAAGAACGCCGACGAACTGGCCCAGCAATACGCCGCCCTGTGCGACGTGTTCGTGATGGACGCCTTCGGCACCGCGCACCGCGCTGAAGGTTCGACCCACGGCGTGGCCAAGTTCGCCAAGGTCGCCGCTGCCGGCCCGCTGCTGGCCGCCGAGCTGGAAGCGCTGGGCAAGGCCCTGGGCGCCCCGGCCAAGCCGATGGCCGCCATCGTCGCCGGCTCCAAGGTGTCGACCAAGCTCGACGTGCTCAACAGCCTGAGCCAGATCTGCGACCAGCTGATCGTTGGCGGCGGCATCGCCAACACCTTCCTCGCCGCTGCCGGTCACCCGGTCGGCAAGTCGCTATACGAGCCGGACCTGCTGGATACCGCTCGCGCCATTGCCGCCAAGGTCAGCGTGCCGCTGCCGGTCGACGTAGTGGTGGCCAAGGAGTTCGCCGAAAGCGCGATCGCCACCGTCAAGCTGATTGCCGACGTGGCTGCCGACGACATGATCCTGGATATCGGCCCACAAACCGCGGCGAACTTCGCTGAACTGCTGAAGTCGTCCAAGACCATCCTGTGGAACGGGCCGGTCGGCGTGTTCGAGTTCGACCAGTTCGGTAACGGCACCAAGGTGCTGGCCCAGGCCATCGCGCAAAGCGCGGCGTTCTCCATCGCCGGCGGTGGCGACACCCTGGCGGCCATCGATAAATATGGCGTAGCCGAGCAAATCTCCTACATTTCTACCGGCGGTGGCGCTTTCCTCGAGTTCGTCGAGGGCAAGGTGCTGCCGGCGGTCGAAGTCCTGGAAAGCCGGGCCAAAGCCTGAAGCCCCAATGGCCAGGCAAGGGAGTGTTCATATGGTCAAGACGTTACCGCTGTTGATCGTCGCGGGATTGCTGGCCGGTTGCGGTAGCCAGCCTGCCCAGTCGGAGCCCGATTCGGGAGAGCCGGAAAAAGGCTGCTATCAGGCCGACTGGCAAGCCGAGACCGCGCCTGTGATCAACAAGCGCATGGGGCCCGATGGTCTGGACAAGTACGAGACTCCAGCCAAGGCCAAGGAACATGGTTGCCCTTGACGGGTCTGATTCGATAACGCGCTGTGCTGGCGGCCGTGGGCCGTCAGCCGAGGAACACCGATGAAAGGCTTTATCGCCGTGGCTGCGCTGGGATTGCTGGCAGGTTGCGCCAACTTCGACCTGTTCAAGCCGGCCGAGACGGACAACTGGACGACCTGGGTGTGCGACAGCCAGGCGCAAGTGGTCTGGCGCTACACCGACAGCAGCCGCAAGGAAGTCGATGTGCGGCTGGGCGGGGCCGATCAGGTCTATCGCCTGAAGCTGGAGCCGAGCGGTTCCGGTTCGCTGTACAGCAACGACATGCTGGCGTTTCACGAAAAAGGTGACGAAGGCCTGGTTTACTGGGTCGCCACCAACGATTTGATCGGCCGCGGCTGTAAAGCGCCGTAGGCCGGGAGCCGATGCTGAGCCTGTAGGAGCGAAGCTTGCTCGCGATGAGGTCCTGACATTCAGCATGGATGTCGCCAGGCCGATCGCTATCGCGGGCAAGCCTCGCTTCTACAGGGATGCAGGGCTCGCAAGATTTGATGCAGTAACGAATCCGCAGGCCGGGCTGACCCCCGATCTGCAATCACTTGAATAGCAGTCGCCGCTACGGCAGGCTTGCACGATTAACGACCCTCGACCGGGAGAGATACACACAATGGCACTCATCAGCATGCGCCAGATGTTGGACCACGCAGCCGAATTCGGCTACGGCGTTCCAGCCTTCAACGTCAACAACCTTGAACAGATGCGCGCCATCATGGAAGCAGCTGACAAGACTGACTCTCCGGTGATCGTCCAGGCTTCGGCCGGTGCCCGCAAATACGCCGGCGCGCCTTTCCTGCGCCACCTGATCCTGGCGGCGATCGAAGAATTCCCGCACATCCCGGTGTGCATGCACCAGGACCACGGCACCAGCCCTGACGTCTGCCAGCGCTCGATCCAGCTGGGCTTCTCCTCGGTCATGATGGACGGCTCCCTCGGCGAAGACGGCAAGACCCCGACCGACTACGAGTACAACGTGCGCGTGACCCAGCAGACCGTGGCCATGGCTCACGCCTGCGGCGTTTCGGTAGAAGGCGAGCTGGGCTGCCTGGGTTCCCTGGAAACCGGTATGGCCGGTGAAGAAGACGGTATCGGCGCCGAAGGCGTGCTGGATCACAGCCAGATGCTGACCGACCCGGAAGAAGCCGCGGACTTCGTCAAGAAGACCCAGGTCGACGCCCTGGCCATCGCCATCGGTACCAGCCACGGTGCCTACAAGTTCACCAAGCCGCCTACCGGCGACGTGCTGGCCATCGACCGCATCAAAGAGATCCACAAGCGCATCCCCAACACCCACCTGGTGATGCACGGTTCGTCTTCGGTTCCACAAGAGTGGCTGGCGATCATCAACCAGTATGGCGGCGACATCAAAGAAACCTACGGCGTACCGGTTGAAGAAATCGTCGAAGGTATCAAGTACGGCGTGCGCAAGGTCAACATCGACACCGACCTGCGCCTGGCGTCCACCGGTGCGATGCGTCGCCTGATGGCCACCAACCCGAGCGAGTTCGACCCGCGCAAGTTCTTCGGCGCCACCGTAACCGCCATGCGCGACGTGTGCATCGCCCGTTACGAAGCCTTCGGCACCGCCGGCAACGCTTCGAAGATCAAGCCGATCTCCCTGGAAGCGATGTTCCAGCGTTACCTCAAGGGTGAGCTGAACGCCAAGGTCAACTAAGCCTTAGCGTTGAACGAAAAAGCCCGCAGCGATGCGGGCTTTTTTGTGCTTGTGCCAAACGCGCGGTCCCCTGTAGGAGCGAGCTTGCTCGCGATGGCTATAGATGCTGGAGTCGTTGGGTGCTCATAAATCGATGATGCAGTTCCATCCAGGAGCATGGGTAGGCTTCGACTCACCCCGTGGTGAACGCCTGTCCGGTAGCGTCATGAAGTTCAACTGCAAGACCGTCACAGTGGTAACCGACACCAGCCAACGCTGGAATATTTGGCCGCACTTGCTTTCACCGATCAAAAACGTACAAGCGGGGACGGTGGTGGATAGAAAACCACAAAAAATAAAGTAGCTGTGCCGCGAATGGCCTCCGCGCCAGCATGATTTGATTCCTCCCATCTCAGGCGCCGTCTGTCTGGATAGGTGGGGTTTATGGATCAGTTACACATAAACAGACAAAGCCTGACGACTAATTTAGAATCGCCGGCGGCCAACCAACGACAATAAAACACCTACGCTCGTGCAGGATTCCAGAGAGTGCAACACATTGTGAACCCTACTTCACCAACCGCAAATAATGAAAAGTTCAGACGCGACATCAATGGGCTGAGAGCCTGGGCTGTCGTGGCAGTGATGCTTTATCACTTCAATATTCCGGGGATCACTGGCGGCTTTATCGGAGTAGATATATTTTTCGTCATTTCAGGCTGGCTGATGACAAAAATAATCATCGAAGACCTCGAGAAGAAAAAAAGTAAAAACTACAGTTCGTTGTTATGGAGTTTCTACCTGGCAAGGGCGAAGCGAATCCTCCCAACGTTATTGATACTATGCGCAACATTACTGGTGGCAGGCTGGTTTTGCCTCGCCCCACTGGAATATGGCATTCTCGGTGAACACGCCATAAGTGCGGTTCTGTTTTTTTCAAATATCCAATTTCAACATGAAGCTGGGTATTTTGATTCCGCGTCTCACGAAAAGTGGTTGCTGCACACCTGGTCTCTGGCGGTGGAGTGGCAATTCTATTTAACTATTCCATTGGCACTGCTTGCAGCCTGGAAAATAAAGGCTGGCAGATCCCTCATCACAATCATGATCGTGCTCGTCTTCCTTATTTCTTTGGGCGCTTCGATACATTACGTGAGTGTGGACCCTAGCAAAGCTTTTTATTATCTTCCGATGCGGATCTGGGAAATGCTTGCGGGTAGTTTGACATTTTTGCTCGGAGCACATGTCAATTTCTCTTCGGTAAAACGTCGCGTAGTTGAAGTCATTGGTTTGACTTTTATTATTTTCAGCATCCTTGTATTCGACAAGAACACCATCTGGCCGGGCGGTCATGCTCTAGTGCCTGTATTGGGTACGGCTCTGGTATTAGTCGCCGCCCGTAATGACTCATTGTTTACCAATAACTTTGTTATGCAATGGTTGGGAACCCGCTCTTATTCACTTTACCTATGGCACTGGCCCGTGGTTGTGGGGCTGTACTTTCTGGAGTATCTGAACCTTCAAGCTGCTTTCATCGGACTAGGTATAACGATCATTCTGGGTCATTTTTCATATCGATTCATCGAGCAGAAGTCCCAGAAGGTGCTCGATAACAGAAGCCGTATATTCTCCGCCTCGATATTGCTCTCAGGAGTGCTTGCGGCACCCATTATCGGCAAAGTCATCGCGATGAATAGCGGATTCCCTAACCGACTACCGGAAAAATACGTGCAGATTTTGAGCGAGGCTCAAAATTTTCATCCACGCAGAACGCTGTGCCATGTGGGGGGAACATCGAAAACACCGGAGTGTACCTACGGAGGTGATCAACTTGGCGTGGTAGTCATCGGCGACAGTCATGCGGCGTCCATCATGACGGCAGTCGAAAATGCGCTGCCTGATAAGAAGCTGAACGTGCTGCACTGGACATTCAGTGCCTGCCCAACCTTCATGGGCGTGAAGCAGCTCAATACCTCTTGCGGTGAGTTTATCAGTTGGGCACTGGAAAAACAGAAAAGCCTGCCTTCCAATGTCCCCGTGGTTATCATGAATGAAACGTCTGCATATATACATGGATTTTCAGAAGGTCAGAAACCAACGGTGTATTTCGATAAACAATATACGGAACGAACGCCTGAGTTTTTGCACGAGATGCGAGAAGGCCTGATTAATGCAGCTTGTGAAATCGCAAAATATCACCCGGTGTTCATGGTTCGTCCAATTCCGGAAATGAAGTCCTCTGTACCGGCGGCCACAGCACGGGGTTTTTTGCTCGGGAAGAATAGCGGTACCTCTATCAGCATGGAGGAGTACCAAACGCGGAATGCGTTTGCCTGGGAGGCTCAGGACGCGGCAAGACAAAAGTGTGGAATCACTATTCTGGATCCCCTGCCGTATCTCTGCCACGATGGAAGGTGTTACGGTTCAAAGGATGAATGGCCCATTTACTACGATGATAATCATCTTAGTGAGCGAGGAGCCAGAATCGTTTCGCCGCTGTTTCGAGACGTGTTCAAGGACTATCCACGTTCTTCCCAGGCAAAATTGTCTCAATGACTCGAGGTCAACTGATATCGAATTTTGCCATCGCCGTGCGGCAAGCAATTCATTCGGTGACTGCCAGTGGCCCGGGCACACCACTCGACATGACTTAGCGTGCGAAGAGGGTATGAAAAAGCATAATCAGTGACGAGTGGGCTGGGCGGTTAGTTTGTTTATCTATTTAAAATGTTCCGCGCCGTGTTTGCGGGGCTTTTAGATAAAAGAACTGACCATACAGGCCACTAGTGTTCTGTTTTCGAAATAGCTTACCCATTCATCTGCGCTTCCATCGCATCGCGTGCTCGCCGGATCTTGTTCAAAACTTCCTCTCCCTTTGCGTTCCAAACGTATCGGGTCGGTTGCGCGTTTCGTAGTAAGCGCGCCATGAACCCCACATTCAAAGCCGCCATCTGATCTCGGATGCTGTACTCCTGAATTTTTCTGGAGCCCATCCGCCATGATGCGACCAGATGCCACCGACCAAGCCATCGTGTTGAGTGTCCAGGAATTGAATTGGTTGTTCGACGGGTTTGACCTGTGGCGCAACCGTCCTCATCAGGTTTTGTCTCCAAGATTCGTTGTCTGACGGGTGCGATCCTTGCCCGACCACCTTCCTGATGACCCCGTGCTTCTCAAGCAGATGCTGCTTGATATTTAAGAAGCGCGCGCACGTGATCAGGAAGTCAAAGAAGCTTGCGCGACTCACATCGTTGATCTGAAAGAACAGATCAAGCTCTTACGCGACCACATATTTGGTCGCAAATCTGAACCCAATATGCCGCAACTGGCGCTGTTCAACGAGCCTGAAAGCGAGCCAATGCTCGTCGTCGAAGGCGCCGAGGATGAGGAAGTCGTTGCCCCGACCAAGCAAGCGCAAGCCACTGTTGGCGGACTTGCCGCGTATCGAAGTCATCCATGAACTGCCCGAGCACGAATTGACCTGTGCCTGCGGTTGCCGTGGTTGTGAAATGACTCCGGTCACCGCTGGCAAACCTGCTCAGTTAGTCGAAAAGAGTATGGCCAGTCCGAGCGTGCTGGCGATGCTGCTGACCACCAGGTATGTCGATGGCTTGCCGCTGCATCGTTTCGAAACGGTGCTGAGCCGACATGGCATAGAAATCCCCTGTCAGACTCTTGCCCGCTGGATCATCCAGTGCGGTGAGCACCTGCAACCGCTGTTGAGTCTGATGCGCGATCGGTTGCTGGAAAGCCTGGTCATCCACTGCGATAAAACCCGCGTTCAGGTCCTTAAAGGGCCTGATCGAGACCCGACCAGTCAATCATGGATGTGGGTGCAGGCCAGCGGGCCACCGGATCGAAAAGTCGTGCTGTTCGACTACACCTCCAGCCGTGCGCAAGACGTACCGCTGCGCCTGCCGAAAAGTTATCGCGGCTACGTGATGACCGATGATTACGCGGGTTACAACGCGTTGGCGTTGCAGCCCGGTGTTGAGCGATTGGCGTGCATGGCGCATGTGCGCCGCAAGTTCGTCGATGCACAAAAAGTGCAGCCCAAAGGTAAAACAGGCGAGCGGATATCGCGCTGACGATGATCAATAAGCTGTATGGAATCGAGCGTGAACTGAAAGACATCAGCGATGAGCAGCGATTTATCAGCCGACAGGAAAAGAGCCTGCCGATCCTGGCTCAGTTGAAAAACTGGCTGGATAAAACGCAGCCACAGGTCACGCCGCAAAGCGTGCTGGGCAAAGCCGTTAATTATCTGGCCAGCAACTGGAGCCGGCTGGAGCGCTACGTTGAGGCTGGTTTTTTACCGATTGACAACAACCGAGCAGAGCGCGCAATAAAGCCGTTTGTGATCGGGTGCAAGACTTGGCAGTTCAGCGATACGCCCAAGGGCGCCACCGCCAGCGCGCAGATCTACAGTTTGGTCGAGACCGCCAAGGTCAATGGCCAAGAGCCGTATACGTGGCCGCGCCACGTACTGGAGCGGCTGCCCCACTCGCGGTCGGTAGCCGACTACGAAGCGTTGTTGCCGTGGAACTGCTCACCGGAAATGCCACAGTAAACGGGAAGCGCATTTGGCGGTAAGTGTGCTTCATGGATCGCATACGAATGATCCACCCTCATCGTGAGCAAGCTCGCTCCTACACCTACGCCATCAGATCGTGTTGTGATCGATATCCAGCTTGTAGAAGGTCACCTTGCCGCCTTCGCTGGTGTAGCCGGTGTTGTCCTGCACGTACACCCCGGCCTTGAAGTACAGCGGCTTGTCGCGCCAGGTGCTGCTGAGCTGGGTGTCCCACTGGTAGCCCGCGGCGCTGACGCCCAGGGCGCCGCCCGGGCTCAGGTGGATCAGGTAGGAGAACTCCCGGTTCAGTGGCACGTTCTCGGCGACGATGATCACCCGGCTTTCGGTATCGTCCGGACGCATGCGGACCTTGGCGACTATGTTGCCGCTCTGGGTGGTGGTCTTGTACTGGTACTCGACCTTCACCAGGGGCTTGGTGCTGTTGTAGGCGTGGATCTGGCCGATGACGATCTTGCCCGTGGATGGCACTTGGTTCACCGCCAGGGTGGCGTAGAGCAGGTTGTCGGCTTCCGGGTAGGTCCAGTTCTTCAGGGTGCCGTTGGAGTAGGTTTCACGCAGCTCGCTGCGCGGGTAGATGGCGTTGGCGGTGCGGGAGCCGGTGACGGGCGACCAGAAGAACAGGGTGCCGGTGTCGGAATGGAAGTACTGATCCTTGAAGCCATCCACCAGTTTGGGGGTGTCGATGGTCGCCGGTGGACTGCCTTCGGGAATGCTCAGATTCCAGGTTGCGAGGTCGATCATAGTCAAAGCTTCCCGATTTGATGCCGGATGAAAAGCCGACAAAGGCTTTAGCCTGCGCTTTTGAAGGCGATCTTTATAAGCGTAGAAGGCGTATTTGTTAATGCCCGTCCGGCGGATAATTGGCGTCAACCATCTGTCGAAAAAATGCCTCCACCGGTTTCATCACTATGGGGGCTGACCGTTAGTCGGGAGCCTGGGGCTTTGGTTAAGTGATGGCGCTGTGACAGCTTCTGCTTTGCAGGATCCGGGTCTAGAGTGAAGGCTCAGTTTTTGTCCGGTCTTCTTCGCAGGCCGGCCCTACACAGACAAGAGAAGCAGCATGGAATGCGCGCAAACTCGGCCAGGTGAAGCCAGCTCGGTCTTACTGATTGTTGATGATTACCCCGAAAACCTGCTCAGCATGCGCGCACTCTTGCAGCGCCACGACTGGCAGGTCATGACCGCCGCCTCGGGCGTCGAGGCCCTGGGTCTGTTACTGGAACACGACATCGATCTGGTGTTGCTGGATGTGCAGATGCCGGAAATGGACGGTTTCGAAGTGGCTCGCCTGATGCGCGGCAGCCAGCGAACCCGCCTGACCCCGATCATTTTCCTGACCGCCAACGAGCAGTCCAAGGACGCCGTGATCAAGGGCTACGCCAGCGGCGCGGTGGATTACCTGTTCAAGCCGTTCGACCCGCAGATCCTCAAGCCCAAGGTCCAGGCGTTGCTGGAACAGCAGCGCAATCGCCGCGCGTTGCAGCGCCTGAGTCACGACCTGGAGAATGCCCGGGCCTTTAACGCCTCGGTGCTGGACAACGCCGCGGAAGGGATTCTGGTGGTGGACGAAGGTGGGATCGTCCGTTTCGCCAACCCGGCGATCTCGCGCTTGCTCAACGCCCCGGTGAGCGAGCTGGAGGGCTCGGCGCTGCTCGACTATCTGCAAAAGCCCCATGTGCCGCAGTGGGCCGAATCCGAGCTGTTTGCCAGCTATCGCAAGGGCGAGACCTACCGCCTGCACGACGCCACCTTGCGTACCGTCCCGGGCCAGCAGGTGTCGGTGGCGTTGTCCTGCGCGCCGCTGCCGAGCGAACAGAAGGCGATGGTGGTGACCCTGCTCGACATGTCGGAAGTCCGCCACCTGCATCAGCAACTGGAGTACCAGGCGGTGACCGATCCGCTGACCGGCCTGCTCAACCGGCGCGGCTTCTACCAGACTGTGGAAAGCGTGTTGTTGCGCAGCGAGCGCACGGACAAGTCGCTGGTGCTGCTGTACCTGGACTTGGATGGTTTCAAGCGGGTCAACGACTCCCTCGGGCACGACGCGGGGGACCGGGTGCTGCGCTGGGTGTCCGAGCAGATCAAGGCCTGCCTGCGCTCCTTCGATATCCTGGCGCGCATGGGCGGCGATGAGTTCACCGCCTTGCTGGAACTGGAGTTCCCGGAACAGGCGGCGAAGATTTCCGAGAAGCTCATCGAGCGGATATCCATCTGTCAGCAGATTGACGGCCTGGATGTCGCCCTGGGGGCCAGCATCGGCATCGCCATCTACCCCGACTGCGGTTCCAACCTGGATGGCCTGATGCGCGCGGCGGACATCGCCATGTATGAGTCCAAGCGTGCCGGGCGCCAGCAATACCGTTATTACGACCACGAAATGAATGGCCGTGCCCGCTCGCGGCTGATGCTTGAGGAAAGTGTGCGCAGCGCGGTCGAGCGCAAGGAGTTCAACCTGGTGTATCAGCCCCAGGTGGCGATTGCCGATGGGCGTCTGCGCGGTTTTGAAGCCTTGTTGCGCTGGCGGCATCCGAGCGTCGGCGATGTGCCGCCGGGGTTGTTTCTGCCGCTGCTGGAGGAGGCGCGGCTGATCAGTCGCCTGGGCAGCTGGATCTACCAGCAGAGCGCGAGCCAGCGGGCGTCCTGGAAAACGCTGTTCGCCGAGCAGACCGTGTTGGCCGTGAGCCTGAGCGGCACCCAGTTCGCCATGCCGAACCTGGCCACCGAACTGCGCCAGGTCCTGGAGCGGCATGGCCTGGAACCGCAGCAGCTGGAGGTAGAGGTCACGGAGGACGCCTTGACCCAGAACCTCGATGAGTCGCGCAAGCAGCTGCGCCTGTTGCGCAGTCTCGGGGTACGGGTGGCGCTGGACGACTTCGGTTCGGGCGCCTGTTCGCTGGCCCACCTGCGGGACCTGGAGCTCGATACCCTCAAGCTCGACCGCCACCTGATCGCCAGGCTGCCGGGCTCGACGCGGGACGCGACGCTGGCGCGTTGTGTGATCGACCTGTGCAAGGCGTTCGGTGTGCTGGTGATCGCCGAAGGCGTGGAAACCCTGGAGCAGTACCGCTGGCTGCAGGCCAACGGCTGCGAGTACGTGCAGGGTTTCCTGGTGGCACGGCCGTTGATCGCCGCGGATGCCGAGCGCTTCGCCGAGCCCTTCGACTGGAGCGCGTTGCCGGGTTGAATTCGCTACACTGGCGGCCTTTCGTGATTGCGTTGCCGCCCCATGACCGCGTTGAAATACCTCCAGGCCTATCCCGCCACCCTGCAAGAACAAGTGCGCCAGCTGATCGCACAAGGGCGGCTGGGCGACTACCTGAGCCAGCGTTACCCCGGCAAACATGGAGTGCAGAGCGACAAGGCGCTGTACGGCTATGCCCTGGAGTTGAAGCAGGAGTACCTGCGCAATGCCCCGGCCATCGACAAGGTGCTGTTCGACAACCGCCTGGACCTGACGAACCGCGCCCTGGGCCTGCACACCACGATCTCGCGGGTCCAGGGCGGCAAGCTCAAGGCCAAGAAGGAAATCCGCATTGCCTCGCTGTTCAAGGAGGCCGCGCCGGAATTCCTGCGCATGATCGTCGTCCACGAACTGGCGCACTTCAAGGAAAGCGAGCACAACAAGGCCTTCTACAAGCTCTGCGAGCACATGCTGCCGGGCTATCACCAACTGGAATTCGACCTGCGGGTCTACCTGACCTGGCGCGACTTGCAAGCGCGCCAGGGCGGGGCCGAGTAACCCTGGGCACAAGGAGCGGGCGATGGACGTGAGCAAGACCAAGAGCAGTTTCTACCGTCGGCTGTACGTGGCCTACCTGATCGACAGCGGCCTGGCCAGCAACGTCCCGGCCCTGACCGAGGCGACCGGCATGCCGCGGCGCACGGCGCAGGACACCATCGCCGCCCTGGCGGATCTGGATATCCTCTGTGAGTTCGAGCAACAGGACGGCGCACGCAATCATGCCGGCAGCTATCGGATCAAAAGCTGGGGCGCGATCGACAAGGGCTGGATCGAGGCGAACCTGTCGCGGATCAAGGCGGTGCTGGAGTATCCCTGAGGGGGCTCGGCAGCCCGTCGGTGCGGATGCGAACCTGCTGGCTGCAGCAGGCTCGCGCTCGCGATATCAGCTGCGGCGCATGCCGATATGCGGGATATCGTCTTCCAGGTATTCCTCGCCCACCACGTTGAAGCCGTAGCGCCCGTAATACCCCTGCAAATGCGCCTGTGCCGACAGATAGATCGGCATGTGCGGCCAGTGTTTTTGCGCTTGTTTCAGGGCGTGCTCCATCAGTTCATGGCCCAGCCCCTTGCCCCGTGCCTGCGGGGCGATCACCACGCGACCGATAACCACGTCGCCACCCTGGGAAACCGGGTCGAGCAGGCGCAGGTAGGCCACCAGTTGGTCATCGTCCCAGGCCATCAGGTGGCAGGTGTCGCCTTCCAGGTCCTGGCCATCGACTTCCTGGTAGGCGCATTTCTGCTCGACCACGAAGACTTCGGTACGCAACTGCAGGATCGCGTACAACTGCTCCTTGCCCAGATCGGTGTGGTGTTTGCAGACCCATTCGATTGTCATCGTTTCATCCTTTGGAAAGCTGTGCCCGGATGTTAAGCGCCTGGCGGGTGGCTTGTCTTGCCTGGGAGCGCAGGGGCATTTCTGTGAGACAGGTCAAAATGCCATCATCGCGTTGGTTCATGGCTGTCTTCTTTGTGTAATCTGCGTTGAAGCGCTGTGCAGTGGCGCCCATAAGCTACTGTTAGGAGCTGGGTCGCGGCCGTCCATCGGACGCAGGACCTCGAGTCTGGGCAAAAAAACACGCAGGGCTGTCCGCCCGCTAAGGATCTTTTAGCATGCCGCGATTGCATCGAGCTTTTGCTTTGATCGGATTGCTGTTGCTGGGCCAGAGCGCTTATGCGGAAAAATTGCGATTGGTGGCCGACGCCTGGCCGCCCTTTACGGATGCGACGCTGGTCAACGGCGGGCTGGCCACCGACATCGTCAGCACCGCGCTGGCCCGGGCTGGTTACGCCAGCGAGTTCGAACAGGTGCCCTGGGCGCGGGCCTTGTTCGGCGTCGGCGAGGGCCGTTACGACGTGCTGGTGAATGCCTGGTTCAATGAGGCGCGCACCCAGCTGGGGCAGTTCTCCTCGGAGTACCTGGTCAATCGGGTACGTTTTATCCGGCGCAAGGATGCACCCATCGAATACACCAGCCTCAAGCAATTGCACCAATACCCCATCGCGGTGGTGCGTGGTTATGCCTACGCCCCCGATTTCGACAGCGATCCAGAACTGCAGAAGGTCCTGGTGCACAACTTCGCGATGGCGGTGCGCATGCTGGCGGCCGACCGGGTCAAGCTGACCCTGGAGGATGAATACGTCGCTCGCTATTACCTGGAGCGGGAGTCGCCGCGGGTGCGCAATGCGGTGGAGTTTCTGCCCAATTCCCTGAGCGAGAACGGCCTGCATATCCTGGTCAGCCTGAAGAACCCCGAGCATGCGCAGATCGTGGCGAAGTTCGATCGGGAGATCGAGGCGATGAAAGCCGACGGCAGCTACGACCGCTTGCTGCGCCAGCACGGGATGTAAAACGGCGCCATTAAAGCTGCTGCCGCAGGTTGGGCTGCGGCGTGCTTGAAAGCTTGCGCCTCCTGCGACAGCGGCTACGCGGCCTGTTCTTCGCCAGTGTCCTTGATCAGATGCGCCGCCAGGGTCCGCAAGGGGCCCAGTTGGCGGCAGATCAGCGCCAGCTGGGTCTGCACCAGGCGCTGGCTTTCATCGATCTCATCCGGCATCTGCTCCAGCTCGTTGGCCAGGGCTTCTTCGGCATCGCTCTGGATTGCCACCGGTTGCTTGTTCGCCAGGCCCTGGGCGATTTCATCGATGCTGCTGGCCAGGCTGACCCCGGCCCCGTCGATCAGGTGCTCGCGGACTTCCGCCGGCAGCTGGGTTTCCCGGTGCGCGCCGAGGCCGGAGAGGTAACTGAGCAAGGTGTGCGACAGCACCAGGAAGCGAAAGCCCACGTCCGCTTCCTTACGGAAGTGCCCAGGCTCCATCAGCATGTTGGCCAGGGTGGTGGACAGCGCCGCGTCGGCGTTGTGGGCATTGCGCCGGGCCAGGCGGTAAGCCAGGTCGTCGCTCTTGCCGGCCGCGTACTGCTGCATGATCTGCCGCAGGTAGATGCTGTTGCAGGTCAGGGTATTGGCCAGCACCTTGTTCAGGCGTCGGCCCTGCCAGTCCGGCAGGAACAGGAACACCGCCAGGCCGGCGATCAGGCTGCCCAGCAGGGTATCGAACAGGCGCGGCAGCAACAGCCCGTAGCCGTCGCCCACCTGGTTGAAGCAGAACAGCACCATGATGGTGATGGCGGCGGTGGCCAGGGTGTAGCGGGTGGTGCGGTTGGTAAAGAACACCACCCCGGCGGCGATGGCGAACAACGACTGCACCAGCGGGCTGGGGAACAGGTCGAACAGCGCCCAGGCGACCACCAGGCCGATGGCGGTACCGATGATCCGCTGGCCCAGCTTGCGCCGCGTGGCGCCGTAGTTCGGCTGGCAGACGAACAGGGTGGTGAGAATGATCCAGTAACCCTGGGACGGGTGGATCAGGTGCACCATGCCGTAGCCGATGGTCAGGGCCAGGGGCAGGCGCAGGGCGTGGCGAAACAGCAGCGACGTCGGAGTCAGCTGGGTGCGCAGGCGGGTCCAGACGTCCTTGAAGTTGCGCGGCGAACGGTCCAGCAGGCTGCTGTCGGTGGCGTCGGCGAGGGCGTCGGGGTTGCTGGCGTCGCTGAGCAGGCGGTCGAGGGTGCCGAGGTTGGCGGCCAGCGCCCGCAGCGAACGCAGCAGGCCGCGCCAGGCCGGGTTGCTCTGGATGCGCAGGTGTTCCAGGGAGGCGTGCAGGTCGCTCAGGGCCTCGGCGAAGCGGGCGTCGTAGACGAAGGGCTGGCGCAGCTGGATGGATTCACCCAGGGCCCGGCAGGCTTTGCCTTGCTGGCGCAACAGGCGCTGGCAACGGAATAGCACGTCGCTGTGGAAGAACGCATCGGTCAGGGCGTTGTAGGGGTAGTGGGACGAGCTGGCGCGTTCGTGGATGTCCTGGGCGAGGAAGTACAGCTTCAGGTAACGGCTGACTTTCGAGCCCGGCCGGCCGTTGCCGACCCGGTGCAGGATGATTTCCTTGGCGGCGTTCAGGGCCGCCACCACCCGGCCGTTCTGCTGCGCCAGTTCCAGCCGGCGTGCTTCCACGTCCAGCTGGCGGATCGGTTCGAACAGCGACGACTTGAGCTTGAGGTAATAGCCCAGCTCGCGGAACAGGCGCGCCAGGCTCTGTTGCACCGGCTGGTTGGAAAACATCGCCTGCCACAGCACCGACAGCAGGCCGTACCAGGCGGCGCCGGCCACCAGCAGCAGCGGCTCGTGCCAGAAGTCGGTGACGGCGCCGCCGCGCTGGTCCACGCCGATCATGGTGTAGACCGACAGGATCAGGGTCGCCGAGGCAATCGCCCCGTAACGTTCGCCCAGGGCGCCGAGCATGGTCAGGCCAAAGCTGGCCAGCGCCAGGGCGATGACGAAGATCCAGGGGTAGGGGAACAACAGTTCGACGGAAAGGGCGGCGACGCTGAAGCACACCAGGGTCACGGCCAGGGCATTGATCCGGCCTTGCCAGCTGTCGTCGGTCTCGGCCAGGGCGCTGGCGATAATCCCCAGGAACAAGGGGATCAGCAAGGCCATTTCGTCCTGGTACCAGCACAGCGCCATGCTCCCAGTCAGAGCGATGAACACCCGCACGCTGTAGCTGAATTTATCCAGCGCCCAAAGGCGCCGCAGTGACTGACGAAAGCTGGTCGATGACATGAAGTGAGAAAGCCTTCCGGGGCGATGCCGCTAAATTGAGCCAGTATTGACGACCGCGCAATGGGGTCGTCACATCCGACAGCAAATTCTGTTCCTTCCCTGAACTATCGGTTGTCGTGACCGCTTCTGTAGGAGCGAGGCTTGCCCGCGATAAGCTCTGACATTCGCCATCGACCTGCCCAGGCAGTTCGCTGTCGCAAGGCCAGACTCGCGCCTTCGCAAGCGGATCAGACGTACTGCGCGGCCGCGTAGCCGGACGCCCAGGCCCACTGGAAGTTGAAGCCGCCCAGGTGGCCGGTGACGTCCAGCACCTCGCCGACGAAATACAGCCCCGGGCTCTTCAGCGATTCCATGGTCTTGGACGACACCTCGCGGGTGTCGACGCCGCCCAGGGTCACCTCGGCGGTGCGATAACCCTCGGTGCCGGCGGGCACCAGCTGCCAGCTCGCCAGCTTGCTGGCGATGTCCGCCAGCTCGGCGTGGGTGTACTGCTTCATCGGCTTGGAGACGAACCAGCTGTCGGCCAGCAGGCCGGCCATCTTCTTGGTGAAGATCTCGCCGAGCAGGGTCTTCAGCTCGCTGTTGGGACGCTCGGCCTGCTGCTGTTGCAGCCAGCCCGGCACGTCGTGGTCCGGCAGCAGGTTGATCTCCAGCGTGTCGCCGGGTTGCCAGTACGAGGAAATCTGCAGGATCGCCGGGCCGCTCAGGCCGCGGTGGGTGAACAGGATGTTCTCGCGAAAGCTCATGTCGTTGCAGCTCACCAGGCAGTCCACCGAGGTGCCGGACAGCTCGCCGCACAGCTCCTTGAGCTGGTCGGTGATGGTGAAGGGCACCAGGCCCGCGCGGGTCGGCAGCAGTTCATGGCCGAACTGCTTGGCGACCTGATAACCGAAACCGCTGGCGCCCAGGGTCGGAATCGACAGGCCGCCGGTGGCGATCACCAGGGATTCGCACTGGAACTGGCCGAGGGTGGTTTCCAGCAGGTAGCCGGCGTCGAGCTTCTCGATCTGCTGGATCGAGGTGTCCAGGTGCAGCTGGACGCCGACCTGGTCGCACTCGTCGAGCAGCATGCCGAGGATGTCGCTGGACTTGTTGTCGCAGAATAGCTGGCCGAGCTTTTTCTCGTGGTACGGCACGCCGTGCTTCGCCACCAGGCCAATGAAATCCCACTGGGTGTAGCGGGCCAGGGCCGACTTGCAGAAGTGCGCATTCTGCGAGAGGAAGTTGCCGGGCTCGGTGTACATGTTGGTGAAGTTGCAGCGCCCACCGCCGGACATGAGGATCTTCTTGCCGGCCTTGTTGGCGTGGTCCAGCAGCATCACCTGGCGGCCACGACCGGCCGCGGTCAGCGCGCACATCAACCCTGCGGCGCCAGCGCCAATGATCACGACTTCGGTAGAGCGCAAAACGGTGTCCTCACACAAGTGTCGCGGCAACCCCGTTCCCGTAGGAGCGAGGCTTGCCCGCGATGAACAATGACGCGGTTGTATCTGGTAGACCGCGGTGCCCTGATCGCGGGCAAGTTGGGTCGCCGCCTGCTCGCTCCTACAGAAGCACAGGCATTGGTTGCAGTGGTATTACAGGATGCGCACGCGCAGCGAACGGCCCTTGATCTTGCCGCTGTTCAGGCGTTGCAGGGCCTGCTTGGCAATGCCGCGATCCACGGCGACATAGGCCTGGAAGTCGAAGATCGCGATTTTGCCGACCTGGGTGCCGGGGATGCCGGCTTCACCGGTCAGGGCGCCGAGGATGTCGCCCGGACGCACTTTGTCCTTGCGCCCGGCGCCGATGCACAGGGTGCTCATGGCCGGCAGCAGCGGGCCGCCGCCCTGGGATTTCAGGCTGTCGATCTGTTCCCAGTTCAAGGGCGACTTCTGCAGTTGCTCGATGGCCTGGGCGCGGTGCGCTTCGGACGGCGCCACCAGGCTGACCGCCAGGCCCTTCTCGCCGGCGCGGCCGGTGCGGCCGACGCGATGGATGTGGATCTCCGAATCCCGCGCCAGCTCGACGTTGATCACCATGTCCAGGGCATCGATGTCCAGGCCGCGGGCGGCCACATCGGTGGCCACCAGCACCGAGGTGCTGCGGTTGGCGAACATCGCCAGAACCTGGTCGCGGTCGCGCTGTTCCAGGTCGCCGTGCAGGCCCACCGCGGACATGCCCTTGGCGGTCAGGTGGTCGACGGTTTCCTGGACCTGCTGCTTGGTGAAGCAGAAGGCCACGCAGGATTGCGGACGGAAGTGGTTCAGCACCTTGACCACCGCGTCGATACGTTCTTCCGGCGAGATCTCGTAGAAACGCTGCTCGATCTGGCTGTCGGCGTGCAGGGCTTCGGCTTTCACCTGCTGCGGGTCGCGCATGAATTTGGAAGCAAGCTGCTTGATGCCCACCGGGTAGGTGGCGGAGAACAGCAGGGTCTGCCGGCGCTCGGGGGTGTAGGCAATGATTTCTTCGATCGGGTCGTAGAAGCCCATGTCCAGCATGCGGTCGGCTTCGTCGAGGACCAGGGTGTTGAGGCCGTCGAGCTTCAGCGAGCCTTTGCGCAGGTGCTGGGACAGGCGGCCCGGAGTGCCGACGATGATGTGCGCGCCGTGTTCCAGCGAGGCGATCTGCGGACCGAAGGACACGCCGCCGCACAGGGTCAGGACCTTGATGTTGTCTTCGGAGCGGGCCAGGCGGCGGATTTCCTTGGCCACCTGGTCGGCCAGCTCGCGGGTCGGGCAGATCACCAGGGCCTGGCAACCGAAATAGCGCGGATTGATCGGGTTCAGCAGGCCGATGCCGAACGCGGCGGTCTTGCCGCTGCCGGTCTTGGCCTGGGCGATCAGGTCCATCCCCTTGAGGATCACCGGCAAGCTTTGCGCCTGCACCGGCGTCATCTGGGCATAACCGAGTGAGTCGAGGTTAGCCAGCATGGCGGCGGACAGCGGCAAAGTATTAAAAGCGGTGGCAATGGTGGTCACGGGACGGGCCTGCAAAACAAAATGTCGCGCAGTGTATCAGTCCCGCTCCCTTTACCTGCAATTTCTGGACGAAAAGTAGCCAGAACTCCCGCAGAGGCATGCAGGCCCCGCGGGTGATCAGTGCTCGATATGCTCCTGGACCTTTTTCGCCCGCCGGCCGTCCTTGGGCGACAGCTGCAGGAAGATCGCCGCCGCCAGCATCGCCATGATCCCCACCGTGAGGAAGGTCAGCTGGAAGGCGCCGAGCACGGTGTTCACGCCATCGTTGCCGACTTCGGCGGTGAAGCCGCCGAGCAGCGCGCCGGCGCAGGCCACCCCCAGGCTCAGGGACAGTTGCGCCACCACCGACAGCAGGCTGTTGCCGCTGCTGGCGGAGGCGTCGTCGAGGTCGATCAGGGTCACGGTATTCATCGCCGTGAACTGCAGCGAGTTGATCGCCCCCAGCACCGCCAGCATGCCCAGCAGCAGCGGGTAGGGCGTCTGCTGCGTGACCAGGCCCATGCTGGCGAGCATGATCCCCAGCGCCAACGTGTTGCCGGTGAGGACGATGCGATAGCCCAGGCGCTCGATCAGCGGACGGGCGATGGACTTGGCCAGCATCGCCGCGGCGGCCAGCGGCAGCATGCTCATCCCGGCCTGGGACGGTGAATAACCGAGGGCCAGTTGCAGCAGCAGCGGCACCAGGAACGGCAGGGCGCCGCTGCCGAGGCGGGCGAACAGGTTGCCGAGGATGCCCACGGCGAAGGTCCGCACCTTGAACAGCGAAGGTGCGAACAGCGGATTGTCGACGTGCCCGGCCCGCAGCCAGTAGGCCGCGAGGCAGGCCAGGCCGCTGAACAGCAGCAACATCACCCGCAGGTGCGGCAGGTGCAGTTCGCCCAGGCCCTCCATGGCGATGGTGATCAGCACCATCGCCGCGCCGAACAGCAAAAAGCCCAGGCTGTCGAAACGTGTGCGTTCGCTGCCGCGCAGGTCGGGAATGAAGCGCCAGACGGCATAACAGCCGATCACGCCCACCGGCAGGTTGATCAGGAAGATCCAGTGCCAGGTCAGGTACTGCACCATCCAGCCGCCCATGGTCGGGCCGATCAGCGGGCCAAGCAGCCCGGGAATGGTGATGAAGCCCATGATCCGCACCAGTTCCGAACGCGGGTAGGCGCGCAGCACTACCAGCCGGCCGACGGGCAGCATCAGGGCACCGCCCAGGCCCTGGATCACCCGGGCGCCAATCAGCAGGCTCAGGGAGTTGGACAGGGCGCAGAGCAGCGAGCCGATGCTGAACAGCAGGATGGCGCCGAAGAAAATCTTGCATGTGCCGAAGCGGTCGGCGATCCAGCCGGAGGCGGGGATCAGCAACGCCACGGTGAGCATGTAGGCGATGACCACGCCCTGCATGCGTAACGGATCTTCCGCCAGGTCGCGGGCCATGGCCGGCAGGGCGGTGTTGAGGATGGTCCCGTCGAGGGATTGCATGAAAAAGGCGATGGCCACCACCCAGGGCAGCCAGCGGGCGGTGGTGGCGTCAAGCTCGGCACGGTTGGGCATGGGACCTCTTTCTTGTTGTGAACACGTATCTCCCTGTAGGAGCGAAGCTTGCTCGCGATAACGATGCGACATTCAACATCGATGTCGAAGACCAAGCGTTATCGCGAGCAATCGAGCATCGACCGGCTGCTCCTGCAACCGCATCGCGGGCAAGCCTCGCTCCTACAAAGGCGCGTAAATCTCCCGCAGGAGCGAGGCTTGTCCGCGATGACGTTTACAAGGTCAGCGTCAGCCGGCTCACCAGTGCGCCCGGCAGTTGCGCCGAGGCGGTCTGGCGCTGGCTGTAGGTACTGGCCGACAGCAGCAGCTCGCGCTCCTGGGTCAGGCCTTCCAGGTGCGAACCCAGCAGGCTGTAGACACTGTCATCGAAACGCATGGTGCTGACCGGTGCCTGGATCTCGCCGTTTTCCACCCAGAAGGTAGCGAAGCGGGTCATGCCGGTCAGGCGCGCCGCCGGCTGGTCCGAGTAGTTCAGGTACCACAGGTTGCTGATGTACAGGCCGGTGCCCAGTTGCTGGAGAATGTCCTGCTGCGACAACTGCCCGGGCGCCATGTTCAACGCGCTGGGGTATTCGCCGCTGTCGGCACCGTTGGTGGCCAGGCTGTATTCGGCGGCGCTGCGTGAGTTGATCAGCTGTCCTTGGGCGACGCCGCTAGTGATCAGCGACAGGTCGCTGCGCGGGTAGCCTTCATCGGAAAACGCCGGGCTCAACGAGCCGGTGACCTGCTCGTCCAGCGATACCAGGGGGCTCAGGCTGGCATCGCCGGCATAGAGCTTTTGCAGCGGGCTGTGCTTGCTGGCGATGGACTGCGCGGAAAAGCCGCCCCAGCTCAGCATGCCCATGATTTCCTCCAGGGCCGCCGGCGCCAGGTAGGCGCGATATTGCCCGGGCGCCAGGGTGCGCAGCGGTCGTCCGAGAAACGCCAGCTGTTCCCGGGCCTGCTGGAAGCGCTGGGCGAAGCCTTGGCTGCTCCATTCGTGCCCGGCGTAGCTGGCTTTGACGGCCTGGCCGTTCTCGTGGAACAGGCTGAAGTCGAAGTTGAAGCTGTTGGCCTGGTGCCAGCCAAAGGCCCCCGAGGAGCTGGCAAAACCCCGGCTGATCGGCCCGGCGGCATAGAACCCCACCAGGTCCAGCCCGGCGGCGGCCTGGCCGATTTCGGCCACTACTTGCTCGCTACTGGGCAGCGGGTGCTCCTGCACGTTGTGGGTGTTCCAGGCGTCGGAGTTGAGCAGCAGGTACGGGTCCTGGGGCAGCAGCGGCAGGGTCTCGCGCAACTGCTGCAGGCCTTCGGCCAGGCGCTGGATGTCGACCTGCGGGTCGCCGGCGAGGGTGATGCTGAGGTCGGCATGGCGTCCGCCATCGATCAGCTTGAAGCCGAGGCTGGCCTGCTGCACTTGCCCGGCCTGGCGCACCTTGGCGTGGTTGAAGCGGATGAACTGCGAAGACTCGGCGGCGTAGCTCAGGGTGAACTGTTCGGGCTCGCGCACGGCATCGCGCAGCCACTGCACCAAAGCCTTGAACTGCTCGACCTGATTCAGGGACGTACTCATCAGGCGTCTCCTCCAAATACATCGACATTGCTGAAAACACAGGCCGGCGAGGCGTGGCCGACGCGGATCACCTGGTTCGGTTCGCCCTTGCCGCAGTTCGGTGTGCCCAGGACCTTGAAGGTGCTGGCGTCGCCGACGGCGCTGAGGCTCTTCCAGAAGTGCGCGGAAATCGCCCGGTAGTTGGGGTTTTTCACCACGCCCTTGAGTTCGCCGTTCTCGATCAACTGGCCCCATTCGCAGCCGAACTGGAACTTGTTGCGCGCATCGTCGATGGACCAGGAGCGGTTGGTGGACATCAGGATGCCGTTCTCGATGCCGCCGATCAGCTTCTCCAGCGGCTGGTCGCCGGGCTCGATGTTGAGGTTGGCCATGCGGTCGATGGGCGGGCGGTTCCAGCCGCAGGCGCGGCTGTTGGCCACGCCGTCGAGGCCAGCGCGAAATTGCGAGAGCGCGCCGCCCAGCGGGCGCAGCAGCAGGCCTTGCTTGATCAGGAACTGCTTGCTGGCGGCCGTGCCGTCGTCGTCATGGCCGTAGCTGGCCAGTTGCTCGGGAATATCCGGGTCGAAGGTCACGTTGAGCAGGCTGGAGCCATATTGCAGGCTGCCGAAGTCGCTGCTTTTCACGAAGCTGGTGCCGGCGTAGTTGCGTTCGTCGCCGAGGATGCGGTCCAGCTCCAGCGGGTGGCCGATGGATTCGTGGATCTGCAGCATCATCTGGTCCGGCATCAGCAACAGGTCGCGCGGGCCCTGGGGCGTATTGGGTGCCAGCAGCAGTTGCAGCGCCTGGTCGGCGACCTGGGCTCCGGCACCGATCAGCCCGCAGCGGCTGATCACGTCGGCGCCGCCCTGCTGGCCGAAGTTCTCGCGGCCCAGGCTGCGGGTCTGGCTGTCATTGCCGTCGTAGGCGGTGACGTCCATGCCCGGGTAGACGAAACGTTGGGCCTGGCGCAGTTCGGCGCCGGCGCTGTTGAGGTAGATTTGCTCGACGTGGGTGATACCGAGGCTGACCTGCCAGTTCACCAGGCGCTCGTCCTTGGGCACGGCCGCGGACTCGTCGCCGAGCAACTGGTAGCAGTCGCTCAGGGATGGAAAGGGCTGCTCGAGGTTGGGCGAGAAGTAATCGGCGCGGTCGCTGGACACCGCCTGTTCGCGTAGGTCGAGCAGGGCGTGGGCGGCGATCAGCCGGGCCTGTTGCTCGGCGCGTTGCAGCGCGGCCTGCAGGCCGTTTTGCGACAGGTCATTGGTCGCGGCGTAAGCCTCGACGCCATTGACCCGCACGGTGAGCATCGCGCCTTCGTCGCGGCTCAGGCTCGGCGGCTCCGCCACGTTCTTGCGCACCGACAGGTACTGGCCGGATTCGCGCACGTAACGCAGGGAAAAGAATTCGGCGCCCGTGCGCAAGGCAGCGAAGCGCTGCTTGAGCTGGGGGTGGAAATCGAACATGTGAGGAACCTCCATGTGAACAGTCCGGCTGTTGCAGGCCTTATCGAGAGCAAGCGAGCGTCGGGCCAGGGTTTTTCTGTAGGAGCAGCCAGTCGACGCTCGATTGCTCGCGATAAAGCCCGAAGGGCTTTGAAGCCAGGTCGGAAAAGGTGCTGGGGAATGCTGCGAGCGCCTAGATTAGGCCTGTGCGGTGGGCGGTATCAAGCGGGGAGGCGCAGGGAAATGTTGGAGAACTGTAGTTGTTACCAAGGGCTGTGATTCGGCAATCGGGTTCTTGCCTGGTGAATCCTGGTGGCTGGTTTACGTCGGCTGCGCACGGAGTGCCGCCCGGACCGATCGCAGCCTGCGGCAGCGGCTACAGGCCGGATACAGCAAAACGGCGCCGATCGTTGCGATCGGCGCCGTTCGAGGTTACTGCGCGGTAGCGCTCACTTCACGTACCGGCTTGCCACGTACCGGGGCTTCGCCCGCCACGTAGTAGGCCGCCTTGCTGCGTGGCAGAGGCTGACGGCCACGGATCTTGTCGGCGATTTTCTCGGCCATCATGATCGTCGGCGCGTTCAGGTTGCCGGTGGTGATGATCGGCATGATCGAGGCATCGACCACTCGCAGACCCTGCATGCCATGCACGCGACCCTGGCCATCGACCACAGCCATTTCGTCGGTGCCCATCTTGCACGAGCAGGATGGGTGGAACGCGGTTTCGGCGTGCTCGCGGATGAATTTATCCAGCTGCTCGTCGGTCTGCACTTCGATGCCCGGGCTGATTTCGCGGCCGCGGAAGGCGTCCAGTGCCGGCTGTTGCATGATTTCCCGGGTCAGGCGGATGCCGTCGCGGAACTCTTGCCAGTCCTGCTCGGTGGCCATGTAGTTGAACAGGATGCTCGGGTAGTCGCGCGGGTTCTTCGACTTGAGCTGGATCCGGCCGCGGCTTGGCGAACGCATGGAGCCCATGTGCGCCTGGAAGCCGTGCTCCTGCACACCGTTGCTGCCGTTGTAGTTAATCGCTACCGGCAGGAAGTGGTACTGGATGTTCGGCCATTCGAACTCTTCGCGAGTGCGGATGAAACCGCCGGCTTCGAACTGGTTGCTGGCGCCGATGCCGGTGCCGTTGAACAGCCACTCGGCACCGATGGCCGGCTGGTTGTACCAGAGCAGCGACGGGTACAGCGAGACTGGCTGGGTGCAGGCGTACTGCAGGTACAGCTCCAGGTGGTCCTGCAGGTTCTCGCCGACGCCCGGCAGGTCGTGGACCACCGGGATGTCCAGGCTTTCCAGCAGGGCGCGCGGGCCGACGCCGGAACGTTGCAGCAGTTGTGGCGAAGCGATTGCGCCACTGCACACCAGCACTTCCTTGCGGGCACGGGCTTCGACGCGCTCTTCGGCGGAGCCGACCAGGTAACGCACACCAACGGCACGCTTGCCTTCGAACAGGATCTTGTCGGTCAGGGCGTGGGTGACGATGCTCAGGGTCGAACGCTTTTTCGCGGTGTCGAGGTAGCCGCGAGCGGTACTGGAGCGACGGCCTTTAGGCGTCACGGTACGGTCCATCGGACCGAAACCTTCCTGCTGGTAGCCGTTGAGGTCTTCGGTGCGCGGGTAACCGGCCTGCACGCCGGCTTCGACCATGGCGTGGAACAGCGGGTTGTTGCCGGCTTTCGGCGTGGTCACGCTGACCGGGCCTTCGCCGCCGTGGTAGTCGTTCGGGCCGATGTCACGGGTTTCCGCCTTGCGGAAATACGGCAGGCAGTCCAGGTAGGTCCAGTCTTCCAGGCCTGGCAGTTTGGCCCAGCCGTCGTAGTCCATGGCGTTGCCGCGGATGTAGCACATGCCGTTGATCAGCGAGGAGCCGCCCAGGCCCTTGCCGCGGCCGCATTCCATCCGGCGACCGTTCATGTACGGCTCTGGATCGGTTTCGTAGGCCCAGTTGTAGCGGCGGCCTTGCAGCGGGAACGCCAGGGCGGCAGGCATCTGGGTACGGAAGTCGAAACGGTAGTCCGGGCCGCCGGCTTCGAGCAGCAGCACGGTGACGCCTTCGTCTTCAGTCAGACGGGTCGCCAGGGTGTTACCGGCGGAGCCGGCACCGATGATGATGTAATCGTATTCTTGGGACATTGAATGCACCCTCTTTGAGGTTGGTCAGGTCTGGCCATGGCGAGTGCTGTGCACTCGATCGCGGGCGACCCTCGCTCCTACAGGCAGAAGATTTGCGTGCTTCTGTAGAAGCGAGGCTTGCCCGCGAAGACGGCCTCGCAGGCGAAGCGAATTTCGCCTTAGAACACCGAGGCGTAGTCGCCCAGCTCGACCTGTACCGATTTGATGCGGGTGAAGTTGTTCAGCGAGCTGATGCCGTTCTCGCGGCCAACACCCGACTGCTTATAGCCACCGACCGGCATCTTGGCGTCGGATTCGCCCCAGGCGTTGATCCAGCAGATGCCGGCTTCCAGCTGATGAATCACGCGGTGCGCGCGGTTCAGGT
Source organism: Pseudomonas chlororaphis subsp. piscium (assembly GCF_003850345.1). Taxonomy (NCBI): domain Bacteria; kingdom Pseudomonadati; phylum Pseudomonadota; class Gammaproteobacteria; order Pseudomonadales; family Pseudomonadaceae; genus Pseudomonas; species Pseudomonas chlororaphis. The sequence continues at coordinate 6,511,599 of NZ_CP027707.1, read as the reverse complement.
CGCGGGTCACCACACCGGCGGCCAGGCCGAAGTCGGTGTCGTTGGCGCGACGGATCACTTCTTCTTCGGTTTCGTAGGTCAGGATGCTCATCACCGGGCCGAAGATTTCTTCGCGAACGATGGTCATCTCGTCGGTGCAGTCGGTGAACACGGTCGGCGCCACGAAAGCACCTTTGGCGAATGCGCCGTCGGTCAAACGTTCGCCGCCGCACAGCAGGCGAGCGCCTTCTTCCTTACCTTTGGCGATGTAGCCCAGCACGCTTTCCATGTGGGCGAAGCTGACCAGCGGGCCGAAGTTGGTGTTTTCGTCTTCCGGGTTGCCAACGCGAATGCGCGCGACGCGTTCGACGATCTTGGCTTCGAAAGCGGCTTTCAGGTGGCTCGGTACGAAGACGCGGGTACCGTTGGTGCAGACCTGACCGGAGCTGTAGAAGTTGGCCATCATCGCGGTGTCGGCGGCGCGATCCAGGTCGGCGTCGTCGAAGATGATCAGTGGCGACTTGCCGCCCAGTTCCATGGTCACGTCTTTCAGCGAGGAGCTGGAAGCGCTGGCCATGACCTTCTTGCCGGTATCGGTGCCGCCGGTGAAGGAGACTTTCTCGATGCGCGGGTGTTCGGTCAGCCAGGTGCCGACTTCACGGCCGCTACCGGTCAGGACGTTGAACACGCCAGCCGGAACGCCGGCTTCGGTGTAGATCTCGGCCAGTTTCAGGGTGGTCAGCGAGGTGACTTCGCTTGGCTTGAAGATCATCGCGTTACCGGCCGCCAGGGCTGGTGCGGATTTCCACAGGGCGATCTGGATCGGGTAGTTCCACGCGCCGATACCGGCCACGACGCCCAGCGGCTCGCGACGGGTGTAGACGAACGAAGTGGTGCGCAGCGGGATCTGCTCGCCTTCGATGGCCGGTACCAGGCCTGCGTAGTATTCCAGCACGTCGGCGCCGGTGACGATGTCGACATACTTGGTTTCGGAGTAGGCCTTGCCGGTGTCCAGGGTTTCCAGGGCAGCCAGTTCGTCGTTGCGCTCGCGCAGGATGTCCACGGCGCGACGCAGGATGCGCGAACGCTCCATGGCGGTCATGGCGGCCCAGATCTTCTGGCCTTTTTCGGCGCTGACGACAGCGCGCTCGACGTCTTCTTTAGTCGCACGTTGCACTTGAGCGAGGACTTCACCGTTGGCCGGGTTGATGGCGTCGAAGGTGGCGTCGCTGCCGGCGTCGGTGTAGCCGCCGTCAATGTAGAGTTTTTGCAGTTCGTAACGGGCCATGATAGTCCTCGCAAGTGCATAAGTGGTTGGCGTTCACCACTGGGCGCGCCATGTAGCCTGGGCGCGCTGGTCAGTGGCAGTTCAGGGGGCCGAGCGTCTTGTAATGTGCTCTAGCGCTCCTGCTTAGCCAGTTGGAAATCCATGTATTCGTAAGCGATCCGGTGCGCCTGCTCGGTGTCGAAAGCATCTCCCGACAGCGCGCCGCGCAACCACAAACCGTCGATCAGGGCTGCCAGGCCTCGCGCTGCGCTGCGTGCATCATCCAGCGGCAGGACGCGGCGGAACTGGCAGCACAGGTTGGAATACAGGCGGTGATCGTTGATCCGCTGCAACCTGTGCAAAGACGGGTGGTGCATGCTGGTGGCCCAGAAGGCCAGCCAGGTTTTCATTGCCGGGCCATTGACCTGGCTGGCGTCGAAGTTGCCTTCGATGATCACCTGGAGGTGCGCCCGCGGGCTGCTGTCCTCCAGCGCCTGACGGCGCGCGGTGACGTTCTCGCTGAGGACACTCATCAGATACTGCGCCGTGGCGGCGATCAGGCCGTTCTTGTCCTGAAAGTAGTGACTGATGATGCCGTTCGAGACACCGGCCAAACGGGCGATCAGCGCAATGCTGGCGTCCCCCATCCCGACCTGATCGACCGCCAGCAACGTGGCTTCGATCAACTGCTGGCGGCGGATGGGTTGCATACCGACCTTGGGCATCTTGCACATCTCCTTAGGCCTGCTGGCAGTCGTGAAACGGCTACCGGCGTGAGGGCCAGTCTATTTTGTTTTGATTGAACGTTCAATCAACAAAGAATAAGATCTGCGACAAATCGTCGCTGCCTCCAGGTCCTTCCTGCGTGTAGATGGCGGAAAAGCGACCTCCGAAAAAGTCTGAAACCCAAGCAGGGCATAGCGTGAGCCAGCGAGGACGGATGTGTTGAATGGGCAAGACGCTTAAGGCCAGGTGACGAACTGCACGTTTGCACTCGGCCTTCGACGTTGGTTCTCAACGCAACCCCTGCGGGTTCGGGCTTTTTCGGGGTGTCTTTATATCACCCGTCGGTCGGCTGCCAACTAACCGATTGGTCGGGTGCCGTGTTGCCTTGTGTTCTTCTCTCGCACTGCCTGGAGCATCTGTGCCATGAGTTCTGCCTCTCTTATAAAGACCCCACCGGAAAAGGTGCGGGTCAACGGTTGGGTGTTCTACACCTCTACCGCGCTGATCCTGTTGCTGACCGCCATTCTGATCATCGCCCCGCAAGAGGCCGGCAGATTGCTCGGCATTGCCCAGGCCTGGTTGTCCCGCAGCTTCGGCTGGTACTACATGGTGGTGATCGCCGCCTACCTGGTATTCGTCGTCGGCCTGGCGTTTTCCTCCTACGGCAAGCTCAAGCTGGGGACCAAGCAAGACACCCCGGATTTCAGCTACGGCGCCTGGGCCGGCATGCTGTTCTCGTCCGGTATCGGTATCTCGCTGCTGTACTTCGGCGCTTCCGAACCGCTGGACCACTACTTCAACCCGCCTGAAGGCGTGCCGGGCAGCAACCTGGCCGCGCGCCAGGCGCTGCAGCTGACGTTCCTGCACTGGGGCCTGCACGGCTGGGCGATCTACGCCCTGGTCGGCCTGGCCGTGGCCTACTTTGCCTATCGTCATAACCAGCCGCTGGCGCTGCGTTCGGCGTTGTACCCGCTGGTGGGCGAGCGCTGGGTCAAGGGGGCGGCCGGCCACGCGGTGGATGGTTTCGGCATGTTCGTGACCCTGCTGGGCCTGGTGACCAACCTGGGCATCGGCTCGATGCAGGTGTCTTCCGGCCTGGAAAACCTGTTCGGCATGGAACACAGCAATACCAACCTGCTGATCGTGATCATCGTCATGAGCACCGTGGCCACCATCGCCGCGGTATCGGGTGTGGAAAACGGCATTCGCCGCCTGTCCAACCTGAACATCGTGCTGTTCAGCGGCCTGCTGATCTTCGTGCTGCTGTTTGGTCCGACCCTGCACCTGCTCAACGGTTTCGTGCAAAACGTCGGCGATTACCTCAACGGTGTGGTGCTCAAGACCTTCGACCTCTATGTATACGAAGGCGACAACGCCAAGTCCGACCGCTGGCTGGGCCTGTGGACCCTGTTCTACTGGGCCTGGTGGATTTCCTGGGCGCCATTCGTCGGCATGTTCATCGCGCGTATTTCCCGTGGCCGTACCGTGCGCGAGCTGGTGGCGGGCGTGCTGCTGATCCCGCTGGGCTTCACCCTGGCCTGGCTGTCGGTGTTCGGTAACTCGGCCCTGGACCTGGTGATGAACCATGGTGCGGTGGAGCTGGGCAAGACGGCGCTGGAACAGCCGTCCATGGCGATCTACCAGCTGCTGGATCATTACCCGGCGTCGAAGATTGTCATCGGTGTGTCGATTTTCGTCGGTTTCGTGCTGTTCCTGACCCCGGCCGACTCCGGCGCGGTGATGATGGCCAACCTGTCCTGCAAGGGCGGCAACGTCGACGAAGACGCCCCGCACTGGCTGCGGATCTTCTGGTCGGTGGTGATCACCCTGGTGACCGTCGGCCTGCTGTTCGCCGGTAACTTCGAAGCCATGCAGACCATGGTGGTGCTGGCCGGCCTGCCGTTCTCGGTGGTGCTGGTGTGCTTCATGTTCGGCCTGCACAAGGCCATGCGCCAGGACACGCAGATCGAACAGGAGCAGGCGGAACTGGCGGCCCGTGGTCGTCGTGGTTTCAGCGAGCGCCTGACCCAGCTGGACCTGCAGCCGACCCAGGCGGTGGTTCAGCGTTTCATGGACAAGCACGTGACACCGGCACTGGAAGAAGCCGCTACCCAGCTGCGCAACCAGGGCCTGGATGTGCAAACCCTGCTGGGCAAGTCCAAGCGTTGCATGGGCGTGCGGATCGAGATGGAAGAGGGCAACCCTTTTGTCTATGAAGTGAGCCTGGACGGCTATCTGGCGGCGCCGAGCGAATCGGCCGATGTGTCCGAGGAGCGTGCGCGCTACTACCGCGCCGAGGTCTACCTGCACAACGGCAGTCAGGAATACGACTTGATGGGCTTCACTCAGGAGCAGATCACCCGTGATGTGCTCGATCAGTTCGAAAGCCATCGGCAGCTCCTTGGCCGGGTTTACAGCTAAGTCCTGAAGAAGACGCGGGCCTGGGTTCACTGGGTGCCGCGTCGCATTCATTGCGGGCAAGTCGGATCGCCGCCCGCTCGCTCCTACGGACAATGCCATCTGTAGGAGCGAGGCTTGCCCGCGAAACGTTCTATCTGGATCACCGCAACATCCGCAACATCCGCTCCCGCAACAGAGAGCAATCCGCACCATCTATATCCCGATAAAACAAAAACGCCGCGATCGATGTCGCGGCGTTTTTGTTTGCGTGTCGCTGTTACCCCAGGTTCTTGCCGAGCAGCGCGTGGTAGAGCTCGCTGTCGCCAAGGATCCCCACCACCTTGTTGTTGTCATGCAGCACCAGCTTGTTGCCGGTCTGGTAGCGGATTTGCAGCGCGTCGCGCATGCCGATGCTGGAGTCCACCAGGGTCGGCTTGCGGCCCAGGCCTTCCACCGCCTGGCCCGGGATCCAGTTCTGCAGGTCGAGGCTGGCGCCGTTCTGGCGTGCGCCCTTGATGGTGTTGCCCTCGGCCAGGTCGAGCCAGGAGTCGCCGCCCGGGTCCAGGCACACGGAGCCGTTGATGCGCTTGCAGTTGTCCAGGGTGCGCATCAGGCTGCGACCGCAGAGCACATTGAGCGGGTTGGTATGGGCGACGAAGGTGCGCACATAGTCGTCCGCCGGGTTCAGCACGATCTCTTCCGGCTTGCTGTACTGGATGATCCGGCCGTCTTTCATGATGGCGATGCGGCTGCCCAGTTTCAGGGCTTCGTCCAGGTCATGGCTGACGAACACGATGGTCTTGCTCAGCTTGCGTTGCAGTTCCAGCAGTTCGTCCTGCAGGCCCTGGCGGATCAGCGGGTCGAGGGCGGAGAAGGGTTCGTCCATCAGCAGGATGTCGGCGTCCATCGCCAGGGCGCGGGCCAGGCCGACACGTTGCTGCATGCCGCCAGACAGTTCGTCGGGCTTCTTGTTGCGCCACTGGGTCAGGCCCACCAACTCGAGTTTCTCGTCCACCAGCTTGCGCCGTTCCTTTTCCGGCCGGCCCTGCATCTCCAGGCCGAAGCTGATGTTCTCGCGAACGGTCAGCCAGGGCATCAGGGCGAACTTCTGGAACACCATGGCGATGCGCTTGGTGCGCATCATTTTCAGTTCCGCCGGGGTGCAGGAGGCGATGTCGATCTGCCGGCCTTCATGCTCGACGAACAACTTGCCGCGGCTGACGGTGTTGAGGCCGTTGATGCAGCGCAGCAGGCTGGACTTGCCGGAGCCGGAGAGGCCCATCAGCACGCAGATTTCGCCTTTCTCGATGTCCAGGCTGGCCTTTTCCACACCGACGATCTGGCCGGTCTTTTTCAGGATCTCGTTGCGGCTCATGCCCTGATCCAGCAGCTTGAGCGCCTCGCGTGGATCCTTGGAGAAGATAACGTCGACGTTATCGAAGCGGATTATGCTCATGCGTCACCCCCTACTTTGGCTTCGGGTTGTTTGCAGATACGGTCGAGCATGATCGCCAGCAGTACGATTGCCAGGCCTGCTTCGAAGCCCAGGGCGATATCGGCGGTGTTCAGTGCGTTGACCACGGGTTTGCCCAGGCCATCGGCGCCCACCAGGGCCGCGATCACCACCATCGACAACGACAGCATGATGCACTGGGTGATGCCGGCCGCGATGCTCGGCATGGCGTGGGGCAGCTCGATACGCGACAACAGTTGACGGCGGGAGCAGCCAAAGGCCTTGCCGGCGTCCATCAACTCTTGTGGTACATCGCGGATGCCCAGGTAGGTCAGGCGGATCGGCGCGGCAATGGCGAACACCACCGTGGAGATCAGGCCTGGCACCACACCCAGACCGAACAGGGTCAGGGTAGGAATGAGGTAAACGAAGGTCGGTACGGTCTGCATCAGATCGAGCACCGGACGCATCATGGTGTAGAACATCGGCTTGTGCGCGGCGACGATGCCCAACGGCACGCCAATCAGCACGCAGACCAGGGTGGCGAACAGCACCTGGGCCAGGGTTTCCATGGTTTCCTGCCAGTAACCCAGGTTGAGAATCAGCAGAAAGGACGCCACGACGAAGGCGGTCAGGCCCCATTTGCGTTGAATCACGTGCGCCAGCAAGGCAATCAGGCCGATCAAGGCCAGCGGGTTGAACCAGGTCAGCGCAAACGTCACGCCGTGGATCATCGTTTCCAGGGTCGATGCGATCGCATCAAATGTGCTGGCGCCGTGTTGCGTCAACCATTCAACGAAGGCAGCGATGTACTGGCCTAAAGGGATTTTCTGATCAATGAGCATGGTATTGAACGTCCGCATGCAAGGAATAAACAGCCCGGGCGGGCGAACCCGCCCGGCATAAGCGACTTACTGCGCAAGCTTGGCTTTCACGGCCTCCAGGCCTGGTTTTCCGTCAATGGTGGTCACGCCAGCGAGCCAGGTATCGAGTACCTCGGGGTTTTTCTTCAGCCAGGCCTTGGCGGCCGCGTCGGGCTTCATCTTGTCGTCCAGGACGTTACCCATCAGGGTGCTTTCCATATTCAGGGTGAACGACAGATTCTTCAGCAACTGACCGACGTTGCTGCATTCCTCGGCGTAGCCCTTGCGGGTGTTGGTGTAGATGGTCGCCTGGCCGTAGTTGGGGCCGAAGAACTCGTCGCCGCCGGTCAGGTACTTCATTTTGAAGCGGGTGTTCATCGGGTGCGGCTCCCAGCCCAGGAACACCACCGCGGTGCTGCGCCGTTGCGCGCGCTCGACCTGGGACAGCATGCCCGCCTCGCTGGACTCGACCACCTTGAAGCCGGCGTCCTTGAGGCCGAAGGCGTTCTTGTCGATCATGCTCTGGATCATGCGGTTGCCGTCGTTACCCGGCTCGATGCCGTAGATCTTGCCGTCCAGTTCTTTCTTGAACTTGGCGATGTCGGCGAAATCCTTCAGGCCCTTGTTGTACAGCTCTTCCGGGACCGCCAGGGTGTACTTGGCGTTCTCCAGGTTGGCGCGGATGGTTTCCACGGTGCCGGCATCGCGGTAGGGCTTGATGTCGTTTTCCATAGTCGGCATCCAGTTGCCGAGGAACACGTCCATGTTCTTGCCGTCGGCCAGGGACTTGTAAGTCACCGGCACGGAAATCATCGTGGTCTTGGTCTTGTAGCCAAGTGCATCGAGAACGACGCTGGTGGTCGCGGTGGTGACGGTGATGTCGGTCCAGCCGACATCGGAGAAGTTTACGGTGCTGCATTGCGCCGGTTCTGCGGCGTGCGCCACAAGCGGCAGACTCAGCATGGCGGCCAACAACAACGACGGGGAACCTTTCATGGGGTGGACTCCTGGGTGTTTTCTGGCGGTGTCTGACCGCACTTATAAGTGTTGCGGTTGGGGCGAGTGGGACAGCTCTACCACAGTGCCTTGCAATCGAGTCGAGACTGATCATGTACCAGTGAAAATCTGACGCCTACAGGGTGCGTCGTATCCAGTACAGGGAGGGTCGCATCCAGTGTCGGTGAGGTCGCTTACAGCTTTTTTCAGCACTTTTTGCCCATCTGAACCGCAAAAAAACGGCCGAAACCGGAGGTCGGCGGGCCACGGCGTTGGTGGGCATGAGTGAGTCGGTGTGAGACGTCGAACGACACTGCAAAAGCCTGATGATGCGCGTATCTCGGCGGATTACTGCTTGAGCGTAGCAGCTTCGCCACCGGGCGTTTGGGCGCCCGGCGTGTGCTCATCGAGGAGTTTCGCAGTAATGGCTATCAGTGTTTTCGACCTGTTCAAAATCGGCATCGGCCCCTCCAGTTCCCACACCGTCGGGCCCATGCGCGCCGCGGCGCTGTTCGTCCAGGCGCTGCGGGAAAAAGACCTGCTGGAGCAGGCGCGCCGCATCGAGGTCAGGCTCTACGGTTCGCTGTCGGCCACCGGCATCGGGCACGGCAGCGACAACGCGGTGATCATGGGGCTGATGGGCGAATGGCCGGATGCGATCGATCCGTCGCAGATCGGCTGTCGCATCGAGACCTTGTGCGAAACCAATACCCTGCTGCTCGACAACCGCCTGCCGATTCCCTTCGTCTGGGCGCGCGACATGCTGCTGATTGACGAGAACCTACCGTTCCACCCCAACGCCATGACCCTGGTGGCCGAAGGCGAGTCCGGGGAACTGCACCGCGATACCTATTATTCCGTGGGCGGCGGTTTTGTCGTCGACGAGGCCCAGGCCAGCAGCGGCGTGGTGGACCAGGATCGCACCGAATTGCCTTATGACTTCTCCAGCGCCGTGGAGCTGCTGAGCTTGTGCCAGAAGCACAACCTGCGGGTGGCCGAGCTGATGATGGCCAACGAGAAGGTCTGGCGTTCGGAGGAGGAGATCCGCGCGGGCCTGATGAAGCTCTGGCAGGCCATGCAGGATTGCGTCGAGCAGGGCCTGAAGCACGAAGGCATCCTGCCCGGCGGGCTCAATGTGCGGCGCCGCGCGGCCAAGCTGCACCGCAGCCTGCAGGAATTGAACAAACCCAATGTGATCGGCTCGACCCTGAGCGCCATGGAGTGGGTCAACCTGTTCGCCCTGGCGGTCAACGAAGAGAACGCCGCCGGCGGGCGCATGGTGACGGCGCCGACCAACGGCGCGGCAGGGATCATCCCGGCGGTGCTGCATTACTTCATGCGCTTCAGCGAGGATGTCACCGACGCCAATGTGGTGGACTTTTTCCTCGGCGCGGCGGCGGTGGGCATCCTCTGCAAGAAGAACGCCTCGATCTCCGGGGCCGAGGTCGGCTGCCAGGGCGAGGTGGGTTCCGCCTGCGCGATGGCGGCTGCCGGCCTGGCGGAGATTCTCGGGGCGTCGCCGGAGCAGCTGTGCAACGCCGCGGAGATCGGCCTGGAGCATAACCTCGGCCTGACCTGCGACCCGGTCGGCGGTCTGGTGCAGGTGCCGTGCATCGAGCGCAACGCGATTGCCGCGGTGAAGGCCATCAACGCCGCGCAAATGGCCCTGCGCGGCGACGGCCAGCACTTCATTTCCCTGGACCGGGTGATCCGCACCATGCGCGATACCGGCGCCGATATGCATGACAAATATAAGGAGACATCGCGCGGCGGTTTGGCGGTCAGCGCCGTGGAATGCTGAGGTCTTAAACACGGGACCGCTACGCAGTCCATCGCGGGCAAGCCTCGCTCCTACAGACGCATGCATGCTTCTTCTGTAGGAGCGAGGCTTGCCCGCGATAGCGCCAGATGGTTCACCATCCATTTCCAATCCACTGCGCATAAATTGAACACCCAGCGTCGCCCCCGCCACCTTTTGGAGCGTCGCAAACAGGTAAGTCCAAGGGCTCATCGGTCAGGTTTTGCATTTACCTCGGCTGAGCGCCCACCTGTGCTTGCGGTGACACTCTTTTCCCGGGACGTTTCTCGCCGTTCCCACAAGTGCTACCGATTTGCTCACAGCCACCGGGCCAGGGCTCCCCACGACCGATTCGGCACTTATAACCCGCACATTGCGCGCGGCTTATATAGACGCATCGCGACGTCGTTTTCAGGAGTTATTGAATGGCCATTCAACTTTAGGCATGGCAATTGCTCTGTCATTACAAAGCCCGTCTCCCGCGTGAGAATGATGGCAATAACAAGAGCCTCCGCCTGAGGCCATCACCTGCTTTGTGTGAGGAGATACCGCGATGACGTCGTTCAACTCCGGGGCTCAACCCCAGAACCGTGCGCCTCAATCCATCGGCTTTTTGCTGCTGGACAATTTCACGCTGATTTCCCTGGCTTCCGCGGTCGAACCACTGCGCATGGCCAACCAGTTGTCCGGTCGCGAGCTGTATCGCTGGACCACCCTCAGCGTCGACGGCGGCCAGGTCTGGGCCAGTGATGGCCTGCAGATCACCCCCGACGCCTCCATGCACAAAGCACCCGCTCTGGACACCGTGATCGTCTGCGGCGGTATCGGCATCCAGCGCACCGTGACCCGCGAACATGTGTCCTGGCTGCAAAGCCAGGCACGCCAGTCCCGTCGTCTCGGCGCGGTCTGCACCGGCAGCTGGGCCCTGGCCTGCGCCGGTCTGCTCGACGGCTTCGATTGCAGCGTGCACTGGGAATGCCTGGCCTCGATGCAGGAAGCCTTCCCGCGGGTGGCCATGAGCACCCGCTTGTTCACCCTCGACCGCAACCGGTTCACCAGCTCCGGCGGCACCGCGCCGCTGGACATGATGCTGCACCTGATCAGCCGCGATCACGGCCGCGAGCTGTCGGCGGCGATCTCGGAAATGTTCGTCTACGAACGTATCCGCAACGAGCAGGATCACCAGCGGGTGCCGCTCAAGCACATGCTCGGCACCAACCAGCCGAAGCTGCAGGAAATCGTCGCGCTGATGGAAGCCAACCTGGAAGAGCCGATCGACCTCGACGAACTGGCGGTCTACGTCTCGGTGTCGCGGCGCCAGCTGGAGCGGCTGTTCCAGAAATACCTGCACTGCTCGCCATCGCGCTACTACCTGAAGCTGCGGCTGATCCGCGCCCGCCAACTGCTCAAGCAGACGCCGATGTCGATCATCGAAGTGGCCTCGGTCTGTGGTTTCGTCTCTACGCCGCACTTCTCCAAGTGCTACCGCGAGTACTTCGGCATTCCACCGCGTGACGAGCGCGTGGGTTCCAACACCGCCCAACAGGTGGCGATGATGCCGATTCCGCAGGCGCTGGTGCTGGCCGGGCCAATGTCCTCGCTGAGCCAGGCGCGCAACGAATCGACCTTCGCCAGCGTCAGGCTGTAATCACAGGCTTTTCCTGAAGTACACGACGCGCTCGGTTTCCTCGAAACCGAGCGCCTTGTGCACGGTCTGGCTCAATAGGTTTTCCAGGCCGGTATCCGAAGCCATTTCCACACAACCCTGATCCCGTCCCCATTGGGCGACGGCGTCTATCAGTTGTTCGGCAATGCCCTGGCGCCGCTGTTCGGCGCTGACGTACAACCCCTCCAGAAACACTACTGGCGAATGCTCGGTGCCGTTCACGTAGTCGCGGCGCAACGAGGCTTCGGCCAACCCTACTGGCTGGCCGTCGGCGGTATAAGCGAGCAGGTTGATATAACGCTGCGGCTCGTCCAGCAAGCTGGCGATTTCGTCCAGGTGTTCCTCGGCCGGGCAGTCGGGCCATAGCGCCTGGCGCAATGACAGCCAGCCCGCTTGATGGGCTGACCGGCAGGGTTCGATTCGAATCATGGGGCGGTTCCTTGGCTTGCAAGCACCGCACTCTACTCCGGGATCCGCTCCCGGCGAAGGCTCAGGCGCGGCTGTTCTGGAACTGGGCCAGGGCCGGCAGCAGCTGTTTGTCGATGGCCTGGCGCACGGCCGGCAGGATGGTCGCATTGCCGGTGAGCATCTGCTCGACCATGCCCTTGAGGGCCTTGGCCCGGGCATCGCTCAAGCCGCGCACCGCACACTCGCAGGCCTGGTCGGCGGTGGCGCCGGCCGGCATTTCAAAACCCAGGGCCCTCAGTTGGCCGAGCAGGTCGTCCTGGTCAATCAGATCCGCGTGCATCATGACTCTTATCCTTGTTCAGGGAGCGTGGTCGTGAGTCGATTCTGGTAGCCGCCCGGACAGTCGGCAAGGGTGAATTGTCGCAATGGCCGGGATGCCTATGAACAGGTCGTTTTCGGCTAACTTGGCTTGAGGGCGACTGGGCACACTGGATTCCAGCTCGGTCATCGAAGGTTTGGTCACCCTCGTGTCGGCTCCTCAGAAAACCTCCTCTGCCCCGATCTTGTCACGGCTTGATCGGGGTCTTTTTTTGTCTGGGAAAAATGCGCTGTTTGGGAGATTTTTTCGCGGGCAAGCCTCGCTCCTACAGGAAACTGCGCGTATCTGTAGGAGCGAGGCTTGCCCGCGATTGAGGGCGGCGCGGTCTAGCGTTGCAATACCAGGATCCGCGACAGCAGCTCGTCACGATCGATGTAGCACCCCTGGAAATGCCGCGCGCCGCTGGCGGGGTCGAAGGCGTTGCGCGCATGCAGGGTGCGGCGGTTGTCGAAGCACCACAGTTCGCCGGGGTTGAGGCGCCGGGTCAGGCGAAAGCGCAGCTCGCGGGTCATGGCGATAAAGCGTCGATAGGCGCGGTACAGCCGTGGCATGTCGTCCATCGAGGCCTCGAACGGCCCGCGCAGGAAGTTGGCCACGCGGATCTCCGCGACCTCGCCCAGCGCATTCAGGGCGATCACCGGCGCCAGGCAGCGGTAGTCGCTGTGGCGGTCCTTGTTGCGGAACTCCACGGGGATCTCGCACAGCGCGCGAAACGCCTCGGGGTCTTCGCGGCGTAAGGCGTCGGCGATGGCAAAGCCGTCGACAAAAATGCTCTCGCCGCCTTCGGCGTCGTTCACCAGGCAATGCAGGAACTGCAGACCCGGTTGCAACTCACGGGTCGGCAGGTCGGTGTGCAGCGGCAGGTTGAAGGCGGTGTAGGCGTTGCTGTCGGCGTCGGCCTTGGATTGCACGTTGAACAGCACGCCGAAATTGCTCTCGCGGATAAAGGAAATGCGCTTGGCGACCTGGGCCAGCGACCCCGGTTCGGTGGGCACGCCGCGGACCTGCGTCAGGCCGATATCGCGCACCGCCAGCAGCCATTGCAACAGCGCCTGCGGGTCCTCCATCAGCGCCTGGTACTCGAACACCGGCAGTTGCAGCCGGCTGTCCCACAGCTGGCTTTGTGGTCGACGGGCGCGGCGCTCGGCGCGGCTTTCATCGTCGTAGGCGTGGGCCCGCAGCCAGCCCGGATCGAAGCGGCTGAGGTGGCCGTCCTGCCAATCGATGCTCAGGCAGCCCTGGGCGTCGATCCGGCTGGACGCCGGGGCCAGGTCTTCGGCGACGTCGACTATCTCCAGCACCTGCTCGCGGGTCACGCTGTAGACGCAGTGCGGGCAGGGGCAGTTGTCGCGCAGCCACTGATGATGAAAGGGGCTCGAGCGACCGTCGGCCCACTGCACCTGAACACGGTCCGCCAGGGCTTGTACGGCGGTCAACGCGCTGATCAACGGGTAACTGCGGAAGTCGGCAAAAGCGGTGGCGGTATTCACGGTGCAGTCCTTTTTTATGAGGTGGTTATTTTTCCGGCGGCAAGGCAATCACCCGGCCGATCCAGGCGGGGGCGGGGAGGTCGGCCTGCTCGGCGGCTATGGCTCGCAGCCTGTTCAGCACCGGTTCGCTGAACGGCGCCGAACGCGGGCCGGCGAGGTCGACGTGGAGCAGCATCTGCTCGTTGCCGGCCAGTTCCAGGCCGTCACCGACCTTGTGCAGGCTGTGGTACAGGTGCAGGCGCTTGCGGTCGTGGCCGATGATCCGGGTGCGCACTTCGACCTCGGTCTCGAGCTTCACTTCATGCAGGTAATTGAGGTGCAGCTCCAGGGTGAACAGCGAGTTGCCGCTGGCTTCGCGGTGGTTGCTGTCCATGCCCAGCTGGTCCATCAGGGCGTCGGTGGCGTAGCTGAAAATCAGCAGGTAGAAGGCGTCCCGCAGGTGGCCGTTGTAATCGACCCAGTCGGGGATGATGCGGGTGGTGTAGGTGGTGAGTGCGGGCATGTCATGGGCTCACGAAAATGGCGGGCTGAACCTGTAGCCGCTGCCGAAGGCTGCGATCGGCTCCGAAGGAGACGCGCTCTTGCGGCCCTCGAAGGCTCTTCGAGCCTTATCGCAGCCTGCGGCAGCGGCTACAGGGGTGGGCATCAGGGAGTTACTCGCTGAAGCTCATGCCGTGCTTGGCCTTGGTGGTTTTCACCGCTTCGAGCACGGCAAGCAGGCAGTCATCACGATAGCGCTCCAGCGCCGAAATGCTGTGTGTGCCGAGCTGCTCGGCGGTGCCCTCGACCACGTCGTCGATCAGCTTGTCGGTCAGTTCCGGGGCCGGCAGGTAGGTCCATGGCAGCTGCAGGGCCGGGCCGAACTGGGCCATGAAGTGACGCATGCCGGCATCGCCACCGGCCAGGGTGTAGGTCAGGAAGGTGCCCATGAACGACCAGCGCAGGCCGGCGCCGAAGCGGATCGCGTCGTCGATTTCGCCGGTGGTGGCCACGCCATCGTTGACCAGGTGCAGGGCCTCGCGCCATAGGGCTTCCAGCAGGCGGTCGGCGATAAAGCCCGGGACTTCCTTGCGCACATGCAGCGGGCGCATGCCGAGGGATTCATAGACCTTGATCGCGGCCTGCACGGCTTCTGGCGCGGTGTTCTTGCCGCCAACCACTTCCACCAGCGGCAGCAGGTACACCGGGTTGAACGGGTGGCCGACCACGCAGCGTTCCGGGTGGGTGGAACTCTCGTAGAACTCGCTCGGCAGCAGGCCAGAGGTGCTGGAGCCGATCAGCGCATTGGGCTTGGCCGCGGCGCTGATCTTGGCGTGCAGCTCGAGCTTCAGTTCCAGGCGTTCCGGGGCGCTTTCCTGGATGAAGTCGGCGTCTTTCACGCACTCCTCGATGGTCGCGACAAAGCGCAGGCGATCCTGGGAAGCGCCCGGTGCCAGGCCCTGTTTCTCCAGGGCGCCCCAGGCATTGGCCACACGCTTGCACAGGGCCGCCTCGGCGCCGGGCGCCGGGTCCCAGGCCACCACGTCCAGGCCGTGGGCGAGGGCGCGCGCTACCCAGCCGCTGCCGATGACACCGCTGCCCAGGGCAGCGAAGGTTTTGATCTCGGTGATAAAGCTCATGACAGGTTTCCTGAAAGTCAAAAGTGAACATATCTGTAGCCGCTGCCGAGCAACGCGAGGCTGCGTGCGGCTGCGCAGCAGTCGTAAGGCCGGTCGGCGCGGTGGATCAGGTAACTCGTGGTCGCCCTTGTGGCGGCTGCGTTGCAGCCGTACGCAGCCTCGCGGGCTCGGCAGCGGCTACAGGCAATCGCCTTAGGGGTCAGCCGCGCTTGCTCAGGCCCATCTTGGCCCGGCCCTCGGCCGGGGTCAGGACGCGGGCGCCGAGGCGGCTGAGGATCTCGCTGGCGCGTTCCACCAGTTGGCCGTTGGTCGCCAGCACGCCCTTGTCCAGCCACAGGTTGTCCTCCAGGCCGACTCGCACGTTGCCGCCCAGCAGCACCGCCTGCGCAGCCATCGGCATCTGCATGCGGCCGATACCGAAGCCGGCCCAGACCGCGCCCGCCGGCAGGTTGTCGACCATGGCCTTCATGGTGGTGGTGTCGGCCGGCGCACCCCAGGGAATGCCCAGGCACAGCTGGAACAGCGGGTCGTCCAGCAGGCCTTCCTTGATCATCTGCTTGGCGAACCACAGGTGGCCGGTGTCGAAGATTTCCAGCTCGGCCTTCACCCCCAGTTCCTGGATGCGCTTGGCGCCGGCGCGCAGTTGCGCCGGGGTGGACACGTAAATAGTGTCGCCGTCGCCGAAGTTCAGGGTGCCGCAGTCCAGGGTGCAGATTTCCGGCAGCAGTTCCTCGACATGGGCCAGGCGGGTCAGCGGACCGACCAGGTCGGTATTGGGGCCGAACTCCATCGGGTTTTCGCCGGCGCCGATCTCCAGGTCGCCGCCCATGCCGGCGGTGAGGTTGACGATGATGTCGACGTCCGCCTCGCGGATACGCTCCATCACTTCCCGGTACAGCGCGACATCGCGGCTGAACTTGCCGGTTTGCGGGTTGCGCACGTGGCAGTGGACCACGGTGGCGCCGGCCTTGGCCGCTTCCACCGCGGCGGCGGCAATCTGTTTCGGGGTGACCGGCACGTGGGGGCTCTTGGCGGTCGTGTCGCCAGCACCGGTGAGTGCGCAGGTGATGATGACGTCGTGGTTCATGGTGCGGTTCCTTACAGGCGTGGTGAGTCACTGCGCAGCCGTTTGGCGCTGCGCAGGGGGAGTTCGGGGTGGTTATTTGCTAGTCAGTTTCAGGTTGTCGGCGGCCGGCTTGCCGTCGAAGGTGGTGACCCCTTCGAGCCAGCGCTGCTTGTCCTGAGGATGGTCGGCCAGCCATTGCTTGGCCGACTCCAGGGCGTCCTTGTGGTCGAGCAGCGGCTGCATCATGCGGCTCTCGTCCTCGGCGCTGAAGGTCAGGTTGCTCAGCAGCCGGCTGACGTTCGGGCACTGTTCGGCATAGGTCGGCGCGGTAACGGTCCACACCGTGGCCATGCCTTCGTTCGGGCCCAGGGCGTCGTCGCTGCCGGTGAGGTAGGTCATCTGCACGTTGACGTTCATCGGGTGCGGCGCCCAGCCGAAGAACACCACGGCTTCCTTGCGTCGTACCGCGCGATCCACCGCCGCGAGCATGCCGGCCTCGCTGGATTCGACCAGCTGGAACTTGCCCAGGCCGAACTGGTTCTTGGTGATCATCGCCTTGATCTGGGTATTGGCGCCCGAGCCGGGCTCGATGCCGTAGATCTTGCCGCCCAGTTCCTTCTCGAACTTGGCGATGTCGGCGAAGGTCTTCAGGCCCTTGTCCGCCAGGTAGGTGGGCACGGCGAGGGTGGCGCGGGCGTCCTTGAGGCTGGGCTCGGCCAGCACCTTGACCTGCTTGGCGTCGACGAAGGGGGTGATGGTCTGGGTCATCAGCGGGTTCCAGTAGCCGAGGAACAGGTCCAGGCGCTGGTCGCGGATGCCGGCGAAGATGATCTGCTGCGAGGCGCTGGTCTGTTTGGTCTTGTAGCCGAGGCCGTCGAGCAGCACCTGGGCCATGGCGCTGGTGGCGATCACGTCGGTCCAGTTGACCACGCCGAGGCGCACGTTCTGGCAGCTGGCGGCGTCGGCGGCCATGGCGCCGGAGCTGAGAAAGACGGTACCGCTGAGTGCAAGGACGCAGCTGCTGATCAGTCGTTTCATTAAGGTTTCCTCGGCAGGTCGTTATTGTCGGTTCCGGCGTCTATGTGCGCCGGTGATGCCACGTTACGCAGCCGGCGAGCGCTGAAAACGCACAGCGGCGACCGGCTCTTGCACTGCAGCGACCTTCGTCTTGAACCTGGCGTGGAAACGGCGTATCACAGTGGCCACGCTGCCCGTCATCCGAGTGCGTTCCATGTCCCAGGATTTCTATTTCTTGCTGATGCCGGGCTTCTCGGCCATCGGGTTCATCTCGGCCATCGAGCCGCTGCGTGTGGCCAATCGCTTTCGCGGCGAGCTGTATCGCTGGCATGTGCTGAGCGCCGATGGCGGCGCGGTATTGGCGAGCAACGGCATGTCGGTCAACGCCGATGCGGCGCTGGAGCCGTTGAAGAAAGGCGCGACCCTGCTGGTGGTGGCCGGCTTCGAGCCGCTGAAGTTCCTCACCCCGGCGTTGGTGCACTGGTTGCGCCGCCTGGATGTGGAGGGCGTGACCCTGGGCGGCATCGACACCGGCAGCGTGGTCCTGGCCGAAGCCGGGCTGCTCGAAGGCCACCGCGTGACCCTGCACTGGGAAGCGATCGAGGCGTTCAAGGAATCCTATCCCCAGCTCAGCGTGACCCAGGAGCTGTTCGAGATCGACCGGCGGCGCATCACCTCGGCCGGCGGCACCGCGTCCATCGACATGATGCTCGACCTGATCGGCCAGGCCCACGGCCCGGAGCTGGCGATCCAGGTCAGCGAACAGTTCGTGCTGGGGCGCATCCGTCCGCGCAAGGACCACCAGCGCATGGAGGTCGCCACTCGCTACGGCATCCGCAACAAGAAGCTGGTGCAGGTGATCGGCGAGATGGAGCAGCACAGCGAGCCGCCCCTGAGTACCCTGCAACTGGCCGAATCGATCAAGGTCACCCGGCGCCAGCTTGAGCGCCTGTTTCGCCTGCACCTGAACGACACCCCGAGCAACTTCTACCTGGGGCTGCGCCTGGAAAAGGCCCGGCAACTGCTGCGCCAGACCGACATGAGCGTGCTGGAAGTCAGCATCGCCTGCGGCTTCGAATCACCTTCGTATTTCACCCGCAGCTATCGCGCGCGTTTTGCCCAGTGCCCGCGGGAAGACCGGCGCCAAAGCCTGAAGGCCTGAGCCGCCTGATCCTGTAGGAGCGAGGCTTGCCCGCGATGGCGGTCTGTCTGACACAGCGCGTTGCCTGTATCGCGAGCAAGTTTCGCTCCTACAAGAAGCCGGGTTATTTTTTCAGCAGCGCCGCACAGGCGGTCTTGTACGCCTCATGCTGATACTTGTTCAGCGTCGCCGGCAGGTCGAAGTTGTGCTTTTTGTTCTGCGCGTTGATGGTCTGCGGCGACAGCAGGGTCACCTCGCAGTTGTCCAGCAGCTGGAACACGCCTTCGATCTTGAAGGTGGTCGGGCCGCCGGCGAATTCGCCTTTTTTGCTGCGTTTCTTGATGGCGATGCGGCTGATGCCGTTGTCGCGGACAAAGGCTGCGACCTGGGTGGCGAAGGCTTTGACGTTGGCGGCTTCGTCATCGTCGTCCAGGGCGATTTTCTTGCAGGCGTTGGCCAGGTGTTGCGCCGTGCCGTCTTGCAGGGTGGCCATGGCGAAGATGGCTTCGCTGCCTTTGATTTCGATGCCGCAGATGCTCATGGAAAGACCTTTTTCTCGGTGAATGGCGTGCAGCTTACAGTTCCAGCTGGTCGGCGCGAATGCCGAAGGCCGCGGCGATCTTCTCGCGGGTGGCGCGACGGGGCTTGGCGACGCTTTCCTGCTGGGCGAAGGCCGGCTGGGAAATGCCCAGGCGCCTGGCGACTTCGTCCTGGGTCAGGTGCAGGTGTTCGCGCCAGGCGCGGATTGGCGTGGCGCCGTCGACCATGCGGCTGACCACATCATGGGGGATCAGGTCCGGCTCCTGCTGTTGCGCCACATAGTGCGCATAAGGGATCACCACGAACGCCGGCTTGCCGTCCGTGCCATTGATGATCTGGATGTCAGTAGGTGCGTTCGTCACGTTTCTTGACCTCTTGGATACTGACCACTCTGATAGCGCCATCCCAGTCGAACAGGATTCGATAGTTACCCACTCGCAGGCGATAGGCATAGGTATGGCCGCTGAGCGCCTTGACGTTGCCGGTATCGGGCATGTCGCCGAGCAAGGTCACCGCATCGCGGATCTGTACCTGGTGGGCGCTGTGCAATCGCAGCAGTTGTTTGACGGCCTTACGGGTCCACAGGATGCTGTTCATGAACGAATATAAGCCTTTTATAAGATTAATCAATCTTTGCTTATGTTCGCCCGCGGGCCAAGGCAGGAACCTTGTCCAGGTATTGCTCATGGCTTGTTACAGCGGGGGGAGGGGCAGGTTTTTCGCGAGCAACCAATTGTCGACCGACCGCTCCTGCAGGTTTTGCATCTGTAGGAGCGAGGCTTGCCCGCGATAGCGGTATTCCTGTCATCGGAAATCTTGCGACCGGTCCGTTATTCCTGCCCGATCGACTCAAGAAACTCCGACCGTTCATCGCTCATGCGCGCCAGGCAATCGGCCTGGGCAATGGCATAGGCCTTGCTGCCGGGTTTGGCGGGGAAAGTGTCGATGGCGCAGTCGGCGTCGCGCTGTTTCTGCCACAGCTGCTGGGCGTTCTTGACCTTGGCGGTGATGTCGGCCAGCTGCGCCTTGTCGCTGCCATATTGCGTCCCCAGGCGTTCGAGCAGGCCCTGCAGGTTGTCGCTCAGCAGTTGCTCGGCGGTGGTTTTGTTGAAGGTGGCGCATTCCAGAGTCTGTTGGTCCTGTTCGACGCTGTCGCACGGAGAGTTGTCGGCCTCTTCAGCCGCCTGTGCGCCAGTCGCCAGCAGTGCCAAAGCCAGGAAGATCGATTTCATTGCGTCGCAGCCCCCTCTAATCCAGTGATGCGGCGGATTCTGGCCCATGCGCATGACAAAGAACAGATGGGGCAAGGGACGCCCGGCAGACCCTTTGTCGCGGATTGACGCTTTCGGCAATTCCCCTGTCGTTTTTGCACCCGGCTGCCCGGGCACCGAGGCATATGCTGACCCCAAAGCGCCGGCAGACGATTCGGCGCATGAATTGCCAATAAGGGGACTGCCTGATGAGCCCAGCCGAATTGCACGCCGACAGCATCGTTATCGACGGGCTGATCATTGCCAAGTGGAACCGTGAGCTGTTCGAAGACATGCGTAAAGGCGGCCTGACCGCGGCCAACTGCACCGTGTCGGTGTGGGAGGGCTTCCAGGCCACGGTCAACAACATCGCCTCCAGCCAGAAGCTGATCCGCGAGAACAGCGACCTGGTGATGCCGGTGCGTACTACCGCCGACATCCGCAAGGCCAAGGAACTGGGCAAGACCGGCATCCTTTTCGGCTTCCAGAATGCCCACGCCTACGAGGACCAGATCGGCTACGTCGAGGTGTTCAAGCAGCTGGGCGTGGGTATCGTGCAGATGTGCTACAACACCCAGAACCTGGTGGGTACCGGCTGCTACGAGCGCGACGGCGGCCTGTCGGGCTTCGGTCGCGAGATCGTCGCCGAGATGAACCGCGTCGGCGTCATGTGCGACCTGTCCCACGTCGGCTCCAAGACCTCCGAGGAAGTCATCCTCGAATCGAAGAAACCGGTCTGCTACTCCCACTGCCTGCCGTCGGGCCTCAAAGAGCACCCGCGCAACAAGTCCGATGAAGAACTGAAGTTCATCGCCGACCACGGCGGTTTCGTCGGCGTGACCATGTTCGCGCCGTTCCTGGCCAAGGGCATCGATTCGACCATCGACGACTACGCCGAAGCCATCGAATACACCATGAACATCGTCGGCGAAGACGCCATCGGTATCGGTACCGACTTCACCCAGGGCCATGGCCAGGACTTCTTCGAATACCTGACCCACGACAAGGGCTACGCCCGTCGCCTGACCAACTTCGGCAAGATCATCAACCCGCTGGGCATCCGCACCGTGGGCGAGTTCCCCAACCTCACCGAGACCCTGCTCAAGCGCGGTCACTCCGAGCGTGTGGTGCGCAAGATCATGGGCGAGAACTGGGTCAACGTCCTGAAGGACGTCTGGGGCGAATAAGCCGCAACCTCTGAATCCTTTCCCCCGGCCGTCCGCGCCGGGGGCAACACAACGAATTTTCTGGAGTTAAGTTTCCATGGCCAAGATCGCCCCGCAACTGCCCATCGAAGTCGACAGCGAAACCGGTGTCTGGACCTCCGACGCCCTGCCGATGCTGTACGTACCGCGTCACTTCTTCGTCAACAACCACATGGGTATCGAGGAAGTGCTGGGCGCCGAAGCCTATGCCGAGATCCTCTACAAGGCCGGCTACAAATCCGCCTGGCACTGGTGCGAAAAAGAAGCCGAATGCCACGGCCTGGAAGGCGTCGCGGTGTTCGAACACTACATGAAGCGCCTGTCTCAGCGTGGCTGGGGCCTGTTCAAGATCCAGGACATCGACCTCGACAAGGGCACCGCCAGCGTCAAGCTCGAACACTCGGCCTTTGTCTATGTGTACGGCAAGGTCGGGCGCAAGGTCGACTACATGTTCACCGGCTGGTTCGCCGGCGCCATGGACCAGATTCTGGCCGCCCGCGGTAGCAAGATCCGCACCGTCGCCGAACAGGTCTACGGCGGTTCCGAAGAAGGCCACGACGATGGCCTGTTCACCGTCAAGCCGTTGTAAGCGGAGTTAAGAAAAATGGCTTTCGAAGCGATGTTCCAGCCGATCCAGATCGGCAAACTGACCATCCGCAACCGGGTGCTCAGCACCGCGCACGCCGAGGTCTACGCCACCGACGGCGGCATGACCACCGACCGCTACGTGAAGTATTACGAAGAGAAAGCCAAGGGCGGTATCGGCCTGGCGATCTGTGGCGGTTCGTCCGTGGTGGCCATCGACAGCCCGCAGGAATGGTGGAGCTCGGTGAACCTGTCCACCGACCGCATCATTCCGCACTTCCAGAACCTGGCCGACGCCATGCACAAGCATGGCGCCAAGATCATGATCCAGATTACCCACATGGGCCGCCGCTCGCGTTGGGACGGTTTCAACTGGCCGACCCTGATGTCGCCGTCGGGCATCCGTGAACCGGTGCACCGCGCCACCTGCAAGACCATCGAGCCGGAAGAGATCTGGCGGGTGATCGGCAACTACGCCCAGGCTGCGCGCCGGGCCAAGGCCGGTGGCCTGGACGGCGTCGAGCTGTCCGCCGTGCACCAGCACATGATCGACCAGTTCTGGAGCCCGCGGGTCAACAAGCGGACCGACGAATGGGGCGGCACTTTCGAAGGCCGGATGAAGTTCGGCCTGGAAGTGCTCAAGGCAGTGCGCGCCGAAGTCGGCGACGATTTCTGCGTGGGCATGCGTATCTGCGGTGACGAATTCCACCCGGACGGCCTGTCCCATGAGGACATGAAGCAGATTGCCAAGTATTACGACGACACTGGCATGCTCGATTTCATCGGCGTCGTGGGCTCGGGTTGCGACACCCACAACACCCTGGCCAACGTGATTCCGAACATGAGTTATCCACCGGAGCCGTTCCTGCACCTGGCTGCCGGCATCAAGGAAGTGGTCAAGGTTCCGGTACTGCACGCGCAGAACATCAAGGACCCGAACCAGGCTACCCGCATCCTGGAAGGCGGTTACGTCGACATGGTCGGCATGACCCGCGCGCACATTGCCGACCCGCACCTGATCGCCAAGATCAAGATGGGCCAGATCGATCAGATCAAGCAGTGCGTGGGCGCCAACTACTGCATCGACCGCCAGTACCAGGGCCTGGACGTGCTGTGCATCCAGAACGCCGCGACCTCCCGTGAATACCTGGGCGTGCCGCACATCATCGAGAAATCCACCGGGCCGAAACGCAAGGTGGTGGTGGTTGGCGCCGGCCCCGCCGGCATGGAGTCGGCGCGGGTGGCAGCCGAACGGGGCCACGACGTGACCCTGTTCGAGAAGAAAGAGGCCATCGGCGGGCAGATCACCACCGCCGCGAAAGCGCCGCAGCGCGACCAGATCGCCGGCATCACCCGCTGGTACCAGCTGGGGCTGGCGCGGCTGAAGGTCGACCTGCGCCTGGGGACCGCGGCCGATGCCGCGACCATCCTCGACCTGCGTCCGGACATCGTGGTGCTGGCCGTCGGCGGGCATCCGTTCCTCGAGCAGAACGAGCACTGGGGCGCCGCCGAAGGGCTGGTGGTCAGCAGTTGGGACGTGCTCGACGGCAAGGTCGCGCCGGGCAAGAACGTGCTGGTCTACGACACCATCTGCGAGTTCACCGGCATGTCGGTGGCCGACTTCCTCGCCGACAAGGGCAGCCAGGTCGAGATCGTCACCGACGACATCAAGCCGGGCGTGGCCATCGGCGGTACGTCGTTCCCGACCTACTACCGCAGCATGTACCCCAAAGAAGTGATCATGACCGGCGACATGATGCTGGAAAAGGTCTACCGCGAAGGCGACAAGCTGGTGGCGGTGCTGGAGAACGAATACACCGGCGCCAAAGAGGAGCGGGTGGTCGACCAGGTGGTGGTGGAGAACGGCGTGCGGCCTGACGAAGCGATCTACTACGCGCTCAAGGAAGGTTCGCGCAACAAGGGCCAGGTCGACGTCGAAGCGCTGTTCGCGATCAAGCCGCAGCCTTCGTTGAGCCAGGCGGGCGACGGTTATCTGCTGTTCCGCATCGGTGACTGCGTGGCGCAGCGCAACACCCACGCGGCCATCTATGACGCCCTGCGGATCTGCAAGGATTTCTAAGCGCTTGTGGATAACCCTGTAGGAGCGAGGCTTGCCCGCGAAGACGTACTGACATTCGCCATGGATGTCGGCAGATCCATTGCTTTCGCGGGCAAGCCTCGCTCCTACAGAGGACGAGCAAGTCATCCAGGTAGTTAAGCCCGAGGTCTTTGGGAGCTCCTCTATGTTGAACACCCTTCTTCCCATCCTGCTGTTCGCAGCCATCGGCCTGGCTGTCCTGGGCGCGTTGCGGCGGGTGGCCATGTGGCGCCGGGGCCGTGCGTCCAAGGTCGACCTGATCGGCGGCCTGCTGGCCATGCCCAAGCGCTACATGGTCGACCTGCACCATGTGGTAGCGCGGGACAAATACATCGCCAACACCCACGTGGCCACGGCCGGTGGCGCGGTGGCGTCCATCGTGCTGGCGATTCTGGTGCACGGTTTCGGCCTGCATAATCGCATCCTCGGCTACGCCTTGCTGCTGATGTCGGCGGTGATGTTCGTCGGCGCGATCTTCGTCTACCTGCGCCGCCGCAACCCGCCGGCGCGCCTGTCGAAAGGCCCGTGGATGCGCCTGCCGAAAAGCCTGCTGGCGTTCTCGGCGTCGTTTTTCCTGGTGACCCTGCCGGTGGCCGGGATCCTCCCGGAAAACTTCGGTGGCTGGGTATTGGCAGTAATCCTCGGCATCGGCGTACTGTGGGGCGTGTCCGAGCTGTTCTTCGGCATGACCTGGGGCGGCCCGATGAAGCACGCCTTCGCCGGTGCCCTGCACCTGGCCTGGCACCGCCGCGCCGAGCGCTTCGGCGGCGGCCGTTCCACCGGCCTCAAGCCGCTGGACCTGGAAGACCCGAACGCGCCGCTGGGGGTGGAAAAACCCAAGGATTTCACCTGGAACCAACTGCTGGGCTTCGACGCCTGCGTGCAGTGCGGTAAATGCGAAGCCGCGTGCCCGGCCTTTGCCGCCGGCCAGCCGCTGAACCCGAAAAAACTGATCCAGGACATGGTGGTTGGCCTGGCTGGCGGTACCGACGCCAAGTTCGCTGGCAGCCCGTATCCGGGTAAACCGATTGGCGAACACAGCGGCAACCCGCACCAGCCGATCGTCAACGGCCTGGTGGACGCCGAGACCCTGTGGTCCTGCACCACTTGCCGCGCCTGCGTCGAGGAATGCCCGATGATGATCGAGCACGTCGATGCCATCGTCGACATGCGCCGTCACCTGACCCTGGAAAAGGGCGCCACCCCGAACAAGGGCGCCGAAGTCCTGGAAAACCTGATCG
Source organism: Pseudomonas chlororaphis subsp. piscium (assembly GCF_003850345.1). Classification (NCBI taxonomy): domain Bacteria; kingdom Pseudomonadati; phylum Pseudomonadota; class Gammaproteobacteria; order Pseudomonadales; family Pseudomonadaceae; genus Pseudomonas; species Pseudomonas chlororaphis. The sequence continues at coordinate 6,486,412 of NZ_CP027707.1, read as the reverse complement.
CCACCGACAACCCGGGCGGTTTTGCCCCGGGCGGGCGGATGAACTGGGCGGCGGACCTCAACCTGGCGCTGCTGGGCGAGAAGAAAACCACCGACGTGCTGTTCTGGGTTGGCGACGGCGCGTTCGACATGCGCAACCAGCGCACCCTGCGCGCCTTCGTCAAAGTGCTGAAAGCGGCCAAGGTCGACTTCGCGGTACTGGGCCTGGAAGAACGCGACAGCGGTGACGTGGCCCGGCGCCTGGGCGACGAGGCGACCTTCCAGCTGCTGGCCAAGCGCAATATCCAGACCCTGGCCAAGTACAGCTTCAAACGCATCGTCACCTGCGACCCCCACAGCTTCCATGTGCTGAAAAACGAATACGGCGCCCTGGGTGGCGAGTACGTGGTGCAGCACCACAGCACCTACATGGCCGAGCTGATCGCCGGCGGCGCCCTGAATCTGGGTCAGCACAAAGGCAACAGTGTGACCTATCACGACCCGTGCTACCTGGGCCGCTACAACGGCGAGTACGAAGCGCCGCGTGAAGTGCTGCGGGCGCTGGGGATCGAGGTCAAGGAAATGCAACGCTCCGGTTTCCGCTCGCGCTGCTGCGGCGGTGGCGGCGGCGCGCCGATCACCGACATCCCGGGCAAGCAGCGGATCCCCGACATGCGTATGGACGACATCCGCGAAACCGGCGCCGAGCTGGTGGCCGTGGGTTGTCCACAATGCACCGCGATGCTTGAAGGCGTGGTCGAACCACGACCGCTGATCAAGGACATCGCCGAACTGGTGGCCGACGCCTTGCTGGAGGACGCCGCGCCCGGCAAGCCGGCGACCCCGGCCAAACGTGAACCTGCGGAGGCCCACTGATGAGCGACATTATCCGCCGCGACCCACGGGCCGAATGGATCGCCCGTAACCGCCTGCACCCGCTGCACGCGGCCATGCAACCGGCGCAGCACAGCTGGATGGGGCCCAACGGCATCATCCGCAAGAACCCCCACGGGGTCGGTTTTATCGGCCCCAACGGCATCAAGCGCATCGACCGCAGCGGCGCCCAGCAGGGCGGGGCGGTCAAGCGCAGCGCTACGGTCGAAGTCCAGCTGCCGCTGCATCAGGTGGCGCAGCCGGCGTTCTACATCAGCGTGGTGCCGGACATGGTTGGCGGCCGCCTGAGCAGCCACGACCGCGACCTGCTGGGCCTGGCCCATCAACTGGCCGGCAAGGACGGCGCAGTGCTGGCGGTGGTGTTCGGCGAGCACAAGGAAAACGCCTTCGCCACGGCCGGCATCGACCGCCTGCTGGTGCTGGAAGGCAACGAATTCAGCGGTTATGCACCGGAGCAACGGGTCCAGGGCCTGCGGGCTGTGGATAACCAGTTCAGCCCGCGTCACTGGTTGCTGCCCGACAGCCGTACCGGTGGCGGCGAACTGGGCCGACGCTTTGCCGCGGCCCTGGGCGAACGCCCGGCCACGCGGGTCTGGCAGGTCAAGGACGAGCAGTGCATCGGCCGCGCCGGTGCCGGCTTGCAGGACCTGGCCCGACCGCTGGCACGCCTGATCCTGGCCGCCGCCGAATGCGCCGAGCCGGTCAGCGAAACCCGCCACGAAGCCCTGCCGGTGGAGTTATCCACAACGGTGGCGCGCAGCCTGGCGCGGATCGAGGACCTGGGCGCGGTGGCGGTGGACCCGGCGGCGATTCCCATGGCCGAGGCCGAATTCATTTTCTCCGGCGGCAACGGGGTCAAGGACTGGGAACTTTTCCACCGGACCGCCGCGGCCCTGGGCGCCACCGAAGGCGCGTCGCGGGTGGCGGTGGACGACGGCTTCATGGCCCGCGACCGTCAGGTTGGCGCCTCGGGTACCTGGGTTACCGCCCGGGTGTACGTGGCGGTGGGGATTTCCGGGGCGATCCAGCACCTGCAGGGCATCGGTGCCTGCGACAAGGTGGTGGCGATCAACCTCGATCCGGGCTGCGACATGATCAAACGCGCCGACCTGTCGGTGATTGGCGAAAGCGCCGAGCTTCTTCAAGCCTTGATCGCGGCGGTAGAGGCCTACCGCAACGGCGCCAAGCGCGATGCGGCTTAAGGGAAGGATAGGGTTATGAGTACTAATGTGATCAGCCTGGTGTCCATCGGCGCCCACCCGACTTCCGGCCGGCCACGGCGTGCCGAGCAGGATGCGCGGGCAGTCGAGCTGGGGCTGCAACTGGCCGGGGACAGGCTGCAGGTGCTGCACGCCGGCGATATCGCCGAGCCGGCCCTGCGCGCGTACCTGGGCATGGGCCTGGAACAGATGCACGTGCTGGAGCAGTCGGCCGGTGCCGATGCGCTGCCGGCGCTGACCGATTATCTGCGCGATGCCGGAGCGCAAGTGGTGCTTACCGGCAGCCAGGCGGAAACCGGCGAAGGTTCGGGCATGCTGCCGTTCCTGCTGGCGGAAAACCTCGGCTGGCCGCTGGTGGTGGGCCTGGCCCAGGTGGAGTCCATCGACGCTGGCGTGGCCTTGGTGCTGCAAGCCCTGCCGCGCGGCCAGCGCCGCCGGCTGAAGGTGCGCCTGCCGTTCCTCGCCACTGTGGATAACGCCGCGCCCAAGCCACGGCAGAGCGCCTACGGCCCGGCCCGACGCGGGGTGCTACAGGCGCGGAATGTGGAAGTGCTCGACGATGAGCTGTTCACCAGCGCCACCCTGCAACCGGCCAAACCCCGGCCCAAGCGCCTGAAAGTGATCAAGGCCAAGAGCGGCGCCGACCGCATGAAAGCCGCGACCGCCAAGGCCAGCGGCGGTGGCGGCCAGGTGCTCAAGGGCGTCAGCGCCGAAGCTGGGGCCGAGGCGATCCTCAAGCTGCTGATCGAAGAAGGCGTGGTCCGTTAGGGCCGGGCCTGTCGCACTATCGTTATCGCGAGCAAGCTTCGCTCCTACAGGGGCGTGGCTTGCTTGTGACTGATTCCCCTCCTGTATCCACGGTTACCCACAATCCCTGTGTGCGCCTCTGTGGATAAGATGTTCGTCCCTCTCTGCACGCCGCGCCAATCAAGTGCTGCGGCGCTCTGTACGAAAAACGATCAAGCTAAGTCGAGGTTTTTACGAAGGTTTTTCTGTGGATAAGGAATTCCCTCGCTCCTCTGCTGCTGCCGACTTGCCCCCAAAGTCTGTTGGCCTCTTTGTGGATAAGATGTTCGCTGTCCGCTGAGAGCCATATAAACAGCGGTCTGCGAGGGTGTGGTCGAAAAATAGGCAAATCCGGGGTTTTGCCTTGTCGGCGGTACTGAAGCCTCGATATTTCGCGCTATTCGGCGGTTTTCCACAGCTCGCCGCCCTTTGCCGTGAAGTTGCCCCCAAAGTCTGTTGGCGCTTCTGTGGATAAGGTGTTCGCCTTCGCCTGTGGGCCTTTAAATACGTGGCCTGCAGAGTCTTGTTCAAAAAATGATCAAAGCCTGATGGAAAAGGCCTTTCTGGATAAGTCACGGATTTTCTTCAGGTTCTGCCAATGAATCCGTTGGCTGAAAGCCGAGTTGCCCACATTTGCTGTGGGTGGAGATGTGGATAACTTGTTCGCGGAAGGCTGGGGGCCTTGTCGGCCATGGCCGGGAGGGAGTCAGATCAAATTTTGTACAGCAACATCAGCATTGGTTTCTGTAGGAGCAGGGGGACGCCTAGTCCTTGCTCGCGATGAACGATAACCCGGTGTGTCAGATGCACCGTGTCGCGTTCATCGCGGGCAAGCCTCGCTCCTACAGGTCTTGGATCAGCCGTGAACCGGCACGCCCTTGAGGTACGGAGCCGGTTCGGCGCCGAGGTTGCTCAGTATGCGCTCGCTGTACCAGTCCACGAAGTTGACCACGCCGAACTCATAGGTCTTGGAGTACGGGCCTGGCTGGTAGGCGGTGGAGTTGATGCCGCGCTGGTTCTCTTCGGCCAGGCGACGGTCCTGGTCGTTGGTGGCATCCCACACCTGGCGCATGCGCTCGACGTCGTAGTCCACGCCTTCGACCGCGTCCTTGTGCACCAGCCACTTGGTGGTGACCATGGTTTCCTGGGCGCTGATCGGCCACACGGTGAACACGATGATGTGGTCGCCCATGCAGTGGTTCCACGAGTGTGGCAGGTGCAGGATGCGCATCGAGCCCAGGTCCGGGTTCTTGATCCGGCCCATCAGCTTGGCGCAGCCCTGCTTGCCGTCCATGGTCATGGACACGGTGCCCTTGAGCAGCGGCATGCGCACGATGCGGTTACGCAGGCCGAAGCTGGCGTGGGCGTAAGGGATCTTCTCGGCTTCCCAGGCGGCGGCGGAGGCGGCCACGTGGTCCTTGAACCCCTGGTCGGCGCGCGGGTCGGTGACGTCGTCCCACTCCAGCAGGGTTTTCAGCAGCTCCGGGTGCGAACCGCCGCAGTGGTAGCACTCGCGGTTGTTTTCCAGCACCAGCTTCCAGTTGGCTTTTTCCATCAAGGTGGTCTGCACCGCCACCTTGGTGTTCTCCATGTCGTAGGGTTCCATGTAGTGCGTCAGGGTTGCCAGGAAGTCATCGATGGCCGGCGGGTTTTCCGCGAGGCTGATGAAGATGTAGCCACCGGCGGTCTTCACGTTCACCGGCTTGAGGCCGTACTGCTTCATGTCGAAGTCGGCGCCCATCTCGGTGCCGGCGAACAGCAGGCGACCGTCCAGCTCGTAGGTCCACTGGTGGTAGTGGCAGACCAGCTTGGCGACCTTGCCCTTGTCGCTGGTGCACAGGCGCGAACCGCGGTGGCGGCAGACGTTGTGGAAGGCATGGACCACGCCGTCGGCGCCACGGATCACGATGATCGGGTTCTTGCCGATCTGCAGGGTGATGTAGTTGCCCTTGGTCGGGATCTCGCAAGTCATGCCGGCGATCAGCCATTCCTTCTGGAAGATCTCCTGCATGTCGATATCGAACAGGCGCTCGTCGCAGTAGAACGGCTGCGGCAGGGAGAAGGTCCGCTCGCGTTCTTGGAGCATTTGTGCGGTGGCCTTGCGTGCGGGTTCCAGCGGATCGCCCAGGCTCAGGGTTGCGGTGACGTCCATCGTTTTAGTCCTCATGGCCATCTGTGTGGCCGGCGAAAGTGGCTGTGTGGCCGGTGTAACGGGTTTGTACGGGCAATCCCTGCGCCTGAAGTCCTGATTCTGCGTTGCCGCTCCTCGCCATAGCGGGCTATGACTCGTCGCGGCGCCTTGACTCAGAACTTCATGCTGTGGGCTTGCTCCGTACAAACCCGTCACACCGGCCACTGTTACGACGCAAGGCTGAAAAATCAGCGGTTATCAGTTGAGGCGAGTGTGGGGCCGGCGCGGCCCAGAACCTTATCCATGGGCGACATGGCCCAATCTGTTCCCGACGCGCAAGCCCCGGTGGTTGGGGGCTGGTCGCGATAAGCATGTGAATGTCGCAGATAGGTAAATGGGCGTTTATGGGCCTGCGCACAATCGTCACCATAAAGGCCGACAGTCGGCCGTGGAGATCAGCATGTCCAACAACTTCCTGAACCCGGTAACCACCCAGACCTGGGCCAATGGCCGACACATCGTCCGTTGCGTCAAAGTCATCCAGGAAACCTGGGACGTGCGCACCTTCTGCTTCATGGCCGACCAGCCGATCATGTTCTTCTTCAAGCCGGGGCAGTTCGTCACCCTGGAGCTGGAGATCGAAGGCCAGCCGATCATGCGTTCCTACACCATTTCCAGCTCGCCCTCGGTGCCCTACAGCTTCTCGGTGACCATCAAGCGCGTCCCTGGCGGCAAGGTGTCCAACTGGCTGCACGACACCCTGCACGAAGGCCAGGAGCTGGCGGTGCACGGGCCGGTGGGGCTGTTCAACGCCATCGACTTCCCCAGCCCGAAGATCCTCTACCTCAGTGGCGGCGTCGGTATCACCCCGGTGATGTCCATGGCGCGCTGGTTCTACGACACCAACGGCAATGTCGACATGGTGTTTATCCACAGCGCGCGCTCGCCGAAAGACATCATTTATCACCGCGAGCTGGAGCACATGGCGTCGCGGATCGACAACTTCAGCCTGCACCTGATCTGCGAGAAACACGGCCTGGGCGAGCCCTGGGCCGGTTATCGCGGCTACCTGAACCACAAGATGCTGGAGCTGATGGCGCCGGACTTCCTCGAGCGCGAGGTGTTCTGCTGCGGCCCGACCCCATACATGAACGCGGTCAAGCGCCTGCTCGAGGCCGCCGGCTTCGACATGTCGCGTTACCACGAGGAATCCTTCGGCGCGACGCCGGCGGAAGCCCGTGCCGACGCGGTGGAACAGGCCGAACAGGCCGCCGAGGCGCCCGAAGTCGACGCCGCCGACCTGCACCAGGTGGAGTTCACCGCGTCCGGCAAGAGCATCCGCGTGGCGCCGGGCGAGACCGTCCACGCCGCCGCGGCCAAGCTTGGCCTGATGATCCCCAAGGCCTGTGGCATGGGCATCTGCGGGACCTGCAAGGTGCTCAAGCTGGGCGGTGAAGTGGAGATGGACCACAACGGCGGCATCACCGAGGAAGACGAAGCCGAAGGCTACATCCTGTCCTGCTGCAGCGTGCCGAAGGGGGATGTGCGGGTCGAGTATTGAGTCCGGTTCGGGACCGGTTCATCGTTCATCGCGAGCAAGCTCGCTCCTGCAGGTCGGGTGAAAACCCTGCAGGAGCGAGCTTGTTTGCGTTGGGGGCGCTGCGTTTTTTCAATCGATAAACAGATCCGTCATCAGCGTTTCTCTGCTGTCGGGATCGAAGCGGTAATGAGCGAAGTCGCTCACTCCCTGTTCACGCAATATTTCCTCGTCGATCAGCAAGCGCCCGGTGATGCGGCGCTGGCTGCTGGAGAGGATCGCGTGGGCCGCGTCGGCCATGATCGCAGGCGTGCGCGCATGCTTGAACGACTCGCGCGAACCCAGCTGGAACTCGATGGCGGCGGTGGCGATCATGGTCTGCGGCCACAGCGAGTTGACGCTGATGCCGTAGTTCTTGAATTCCTCGCTCATGCCCAGGGTCAGCATGCTCATGCCGTATTTGGTCACGGTGTAGGGGCTGTACTGGGCGAACCATTTGTTCGCCAGGTTCAGTGGCGGCGACAGGTTGAGGATGTGGCCGCCGCTGCTTTTCAGGTAGGGCAGGGCCGCCTGGCTGCACAGCAGCACGGCGCGGGTGTTGATCTGGTGCATCAGGTCGAAGCGCTTGAGCTCGATGTGCTGCACCCCGGTCAGCTTGATCGCCCCCGCATTGTTGACCAGCGCATCGATGCCGCCGAACTGCTCGGCGGCCTTGGCCAGGGCCTGGCGCACCGCCTCTTCGTCACGCACATCCACCTGCAGGGCCAGGGCTTTGCCGCCAATCGCCTCGACCTCGCGGGCCACGCTGAAGATGGTGCCGGGCAGCTTGGGATGGGGCTCGGCGCTTTTCGCCGCGATCACGATATTGGCCCCGTCCCGCGCCGCCCGCAGGGCGATTTCACGGCCGATGCCACGACTGGCGCCGGTGATGAACAGGGTCTTGCCTTGTAAGGACATGGATGCGCTCCTGATTATTGTCGTTATCCGAGCGGGTACAGCGGCTCGCCAGACAATCTAGTTCATGTCTGGCGGCACGTGCGGATCAGGGGCGAAAAGCGGGTTGCGGTGGGAATGGCCCCGGTCGGTTGACCGGGGCGCAGGGCGGGGTGGCGCCGGCGGGGGCGTTTCAGCCGGCCATGACCTGGCGAATGTCCGCGGCCAGTTCGCGGACCCGCGCTTCTTCGGTATCCCACGAGCACATGAAACGCGCGCCGCCTTTACCGATGAAGGTGTAGAAGCGCCAGCCCCTGGCGGTCAGCGCGGCGATGGCCGGTTCCGAGAGTTGCAGGAACACACCGTTGGCCTGCACCGGGAACATCAGTTCCACCCCTGGGATGTCCGCCACCAGCTCGGCCAGCAGCTGCGCGCAATGGTTGGCGTGGCGGGCGTATTTGAGCCAGGCGTCGTTTTCCAGCAGGCCGACCCAGGGCGCGGACAAAAAACGCATCTTCGAGGCCAGTTGGCCGGCCTGCTTGCAGCGGTAGTCGAAGTCTTCGGCCAGCTTGTGGTTGAAGAACAGGATCGCCTCGCCCACCGCCATGCCGTTTTTCGTGCCGCCGAAGCACAGCACGTCGACCCCGGCTTTCCAGGTCAGGTCGGCGGGCGAGCAGCCGAGGAAGGCGCAGGCGTTGGAGAAGCGCGCGCCGTCCATGTGCAGGTTCAGCCCCAGCTCCTTGCAGGTGGCGCTGATGGCGCGGATTTCTTCCGGGGTGTAGACGCTGCCGACTTCGGTGGCCTGGGTCAGGGTCACCACCCGAGGCTTGGGATAGTGGATGTCCTGGCGCTTGAGTGCGATGTCGCGGATCGAGTCCGGGGTCAGCTTGCCGTTCTCGGTGCCGGCGATCAGCAGCTTGGAGCCGTTGGAGAAGAATTCCGGCGCGCCGCATTCGTCGGTTTCGACGTGGGCGGTTTCCGAGCAGATGACGCTGTGGTAACTCTGGCACAGCGACGACAGGGCCAGGGAGTTGGCGGCGGTGCCGTTGAAGGCGAAGAACACCTCGCAGTCGGTCTCGAACAGTTTGCGGAAATAATCGGCGGCGCGTGCGGTCCACTGGTCGTCGCCGTAGGCGCGTTCGTGGCCGCGATTGGCCTGTTCCATGGCCGCCCAGGCCTCGGGGCAAATGCCGGAATAGTTGTCGCTGGCGAATTGTTGGCTCTTGTCGGTCATGGCCGTCTTCCGTGCTAAGGGTCCGAGAGGGGAGTCCTTCGATAAAGGGCTCCGGATAAGGTGCTCCTGGGTAAGGAGCCCTTGGGTCAAGCGTCCGCAACGAGGTCTGGGCCAGCAGGACAGCGCAGGCCCCGCAGAGATCGGTGGAGCGCCACTTTACCCAAGATTGACGGGGGAGCACACGCTCTGTTTATGGATGAAAAATGCACAGGCCATGAGGATATATGCCAGACCCGATGCTGACCCCGCTTGCCGCCCGGCGCGATGGAGCCCTGGACCTGCTCAAGTGGCTGGCGCTGCTCGGCATGGTGCTCGATCACCTGCGTTACGTCGGCTGGAGCCTTGATCTGCTGTATGTGCCCGGGCGCCTGGCGTTTCCCTGGTTCTGCCTGGCGCTGGCGGCCAATGTGGCGCGGGCTGGCGCGGTGGAGCGCGAGGGCGCGGGGCAATGGCGTTACCTGGGCTGGCTGCTGCTGTTCAGCCTGCTCGGCGAAGTGCCGTACCGGCTATACATTCCCGACCCCGATACCCTGAATGTGCTGCCGACCCTGGCCCTGGGCCTGCTGGTGGCCCGTGCCTGGCAGCGACGCGGCGGCCTGGCGTTGTGGCTGGGGATTGTCGCGGCCTTGCTGGGCGGGCTGTTCGACCGGTACCTGATGTTCGGCCTGTTCGGCGTATTGCTGCCGCTGGCGTTGTTGCTGGTGCTGCAGCGCCGTTGGTACTGGGCGCTGCTGCCGGGGCTGTTGTGCCTGGCGGCCAATCAGTGGGAAAGCCTGCTGCCGGCGGTGCGCCAGGGCAGTCAGGTGGCGGCCTGGGCCCTGGTCGCCTGCGTGCTGGCGCCGTGGCTGGGGCTGGCGATCCTGCGGCGGTTGCGCGGTGTTTCGCCGCCACCGATGCGGCGTTGGGCCTATCTCCTGTACCCCGGGCATTTCCTCCTGCTGCTGATGCTGCGCAATCTCCTGGCCTGATGGCCCCCGTAGGAGCGAGGCTTGCCCGCGATCGGTCGCGCAGCGGCCGCCAGACCAGCCATCGCAATACTCCAGGCCAACGGCCTTTGGCGTATTTGCGACAGTCGTGCTGTCAATCGCCGGTCGCGCCACTGGTCGGCGGCAGGCCCCCACAGTCGCGGGCAAGCCTCGGATATAGAGCCTTCGGTGCATGGCGCGCGGCGGTCTGGGGCTCTCTGCGCCAAGCCATGTCGTAAACGCACCTTTGCGTGGCGTCCATAGGCATTTGACCGGTCAGCGCCGGCCATACCATCGCATCCAAAGGGCACTACCGCAGGGTACGTGCCTCACCGAGACGAAAGGCGCACCGCCGCCGCTGGGAGAGACGCGATGTTCAGCAAGCAAGACCAAATCCAGGGTTATGACGATGCACTGCTGGCGGCCATGAATGCCGAGGAGCAACGTCAGGAAGATCACATCGAGCTGATCGCGTCGGAGAACTACACCAGCAAGCGCGTGATGCAAGCGCAAGGCAGCGGCCTGACCAACAAGTACGCCGAAGGTTATCCGGGCAAGCGCTACTACGGTGGCTGCGAGCACGTGGACAAGGTCGAGGCCCTGGCCATCGAGCGCGCCAAGCAACTGTTCGGCGCCGACTACGCCAACGTCCAGCCGCACTCCGGTTCCTCGGCCAACAGCGCCGTGTACCTGGCCCTGCTGCAAGCCGGCGACACCATCCTGGGCATGAGCCTGGCCCATGGCGGCCACCTGACCCACGGCGCCAAGGTGTCGTCCTCGGGCAAGCTGTACAACGCCGTGCAGTACGGCATCGACACCAACACCGGGCTGATCGACTACGACGAAGTCGAGCGCCTGGCCGTCGAGCACAAGCCGAAGATGATCGTTGCCGGTTTCTCGGCCTACTCCAAGACCCTCGACTTCCCACGCTTCCGCCAGATCGCGGATAAAGTCGGCGCGCTGCTGTTCGTCGACATGGCCCACGTCGCTGGCCTGGTGGCTGCCGGCCTGTACCCGAACCCGCTGCCTTACGCCGACGTGGTCACCACCACCACCCACAAGACCCTGCGCGGTCCGCGTGGCGGCCTGATCCTGGCCAAGGCCAACGAAGAAATCGAGAAGAAGCTCAACGCCGCGGTATTCCCTGGCGCCCAGGGCGGCCCGCTGATGCACGTGATCGCCGGCAAGGCAGTGTGCTTCAAGGAAGCGCTGGAGCCTGGCTTCAAGGCCTACCAGCAGCAAGTGATCGAGAACGCCCAGGCCATGGCCGGCGTATTTATCAAACGCGGCTACGATGTAGTGTCCGGCGGCACCGACAACCACCTGTTCCTGGTCAGCCTGATCCGTCAGGGCCTCACCGGCAAGGATGCGGACGCCGCCCTGGGGCGCGCCCACATCACCGTGAACAAGAACGCTGTCCCGAACGATCCACAGTCGCCGTTCGTGACCTCCGGCCTGCGTATCGGCACCCCGGCGGTGACCACCCGCGGCTTCAAGGTTACCCAGTGCGTGGAGCTGGCCGGCTGGATCTGCGACATCCTCGACCACCTCGGCGATGCCGATGTCGAGGCCAATGTCGCTCGTCAGGTATCGGCCCTGTGCGCGGACTTCCCGGTTTATCGCTGAGTGCGGTTTTGGAGTAAATGACTATGCAACGCTACTCGGGCTTCGGCCTCTTCAAGCACTCCCTCAGCCACCATGAAAACTGGCAGCGCATGTGGCGCACGCCGACCCCGAAAAAGGTCTACGACGTGGTCATCGTCGGCGGTGGTGGGCATGGCCTGGCGACTGCCTACTACCTGGCCAAGGAGCACGGCATCACCAACGTCGCCGTGGTCGAGAAAGGCTGGCTGGGCGGCGGTAACACCGCGCGCAACACCACCATCGTGCGTTCCAACTACCTGTGGGACGAGTCGGCGCACCTGTACGAACACGCGATGAAACTCTGGGAAGGCCTGTCCCAGGACCTCAACTACAACGTGATGTTCTCCCAGCGCGGCGTCTACAACCTGTGCCACACCCTGCAGGACATCCGCGATTCCGAGCGTCGGGTCAGCGCCAACCGCCTCAACGGCGTGGACGGCGAGCTGCTCAACGCCAAGCAGGTAGCGGACGAGATTCCCTACCTGGACTGCTCCAAGAACACCCGCTACCCGGTGATGGGTGCCACCGTCCAGCGCCGTGGCGGCGTGGCCCGTCACGACGCCGTGGCCTGGGGCTTCGCCCGTGCCGCCGACGCCCTGGGCGTGGACCTGATCCAGCAGACCGAAGTGATCGGCTTCCGCAAGGAAAACGGTGTGTGCATCGGCGTGGAAACCAACAAGGGCTTCATCGGCGCCAAGCGCGTCGGCGTGGTCACCGCCGGTAACTCCGGGCACATGGCCAAGCTCGCCGGCTTTCGCCTGCCGATCGAATCGCACCCGCTGCAAGCGCTGGTGTCCGAGCCGATCAAGCCGATCATCGACAGCGTGATCATGTCCAACGCGGTGCACGGTTACATCAGCCAGTCCGACAAGGGCGACCTGGTGATCGGCGCCGGTATCGACGGCTGGGTCGGCTACGGCCAGCGCGGTTCGTACCCGGTGATCGAGCACACCATCCAGGCCATCGTCGAGATGTTCCCGATCCTTTCGCGGGTGCGCATGAACCGCCAGTGGGGCGGCATCGTCGACACCACCCCGGACGCCTGCCCGATCATCTCCAAGACTCCGGTGCCGAACATGTTCTTCAACTGCGGCTGGGGTACCGGCGGCTTCAAGGCCACCCCGGGTTCGGGCAACGTATTCGCCGCGAGCCTGGCCAAGGGTGAAATGCACCCGCTGGCCGCACCTTTCTCCATCGACCGTTTCCACAACGGTGCGCTGATCGACGAACACGGCGCTGCAGCTGTCGCCCACTAACAAAGGCCTCATGAAAACTACTGCGCTTGGCAATACGGCGTTAAAAACAGGCTCGAAATGCTCACTTAGTAAACTAAGCTCCGCTTTCTCCCCTGTTTTTGCCTTGTCTTGCCTTCGCTCGCTACGTTTTCAAGAGGCTTGATAGGAGAAATCCCTATGTTGCACATCTTCTGTCCTCACTGCGGCGAACTGCGCTCCGAAGAGGAATTCCATTCGTCCGGCCAGGCGCATATCCCGCGTCCGCTGGATCCGAACAACTGCACCGACGAGGAGTGGGGCAACTACATGTTCTTCCGCGACAACCCTCGCGGTCTGCACCACGAGCTGTGGATCCACGCCGCCGGTTGCCGTCAGTACTTCAACGCCACCCGCGACACCCTGACCTACGAGATTCTCGAAACCTACAAGATCGGTACCAAGCCGCAATTCACCGACAAGACCGATAGCCCGAAAGCGGCCACGCAGGCTCTGGGAGAGAAGGTATGAGCCAGTCCAATCGCCTGTCCAACGGCGGACGCATCGACCGCAACAAAGTCCTCAGCTTCACCTTCAACGGCCAGACCTACAAAGGCTTCGAAGGCGACACCCTGGCCGCCGCCCTGCTGGCCAACGGCGTGGACATCATTGGTCGCAGCTTCAAGTATTCCCGGCCGCGCGGCATCTTCGCCGCTGGTGCCGAAGAGCCGAACGCGGTGCTGCAGATCGGCGCCACCGAAGCCACCCAGATCCCTAACGTGCGCGCCACCCAACAGGCGCTGTACCAGGGCCTGGTCGCCACCAGCACCAACGGCTGGCCGAGCGTCAACAATGACATGATGGGGATCCTCGGCAAGGTCGGCGGCAAGCTGATGCCGCCGGGCTTCTACTACAAAACCTTCATGTATCCGCAATCGTTCTGGATGACCTACGAGAAGTACATCCGCAAGGCCGCGGGCCTGGGTCGCTCGCCGACCGAGAACGATCCGGACACCTACGACTACATGAACCAGCACTGCGACGTGCTGATCGTCGGCGCCGGCCCTGCCGGCCTGGCCGCGGCCCTGGCTGCCGCGCGCAGCGGTGCGCGGGTGATCCTCGCCGACGAGCAGGAAGAATTCGGCGGCAGCCTGCTGGACAGCCGCGAAAGCCTGGACGGCAAGCCGGTGGCCGAGTGGGTCGCCACCGTGGTCGCCGAGCTGAAGTCGCTGCCGGACGTGACCCTGCTGCCACGGGCCACCGTGAACGGCTACCACGACCATAACTTCCTGACCATTCACGAGCGCCTGACCGACCACCTCGGCGATCGCGCGCCGATCGGCCAGGTGCGCCAGCGCATCCACCGGGTGCGGGCCAAGCGCGTGGTGCTGGCCACCGGCGCCTGCGAGCGTCCGCTGGTCTACGGCAACAACGACGTGCCGGGCAACATGCTGGCCGGCGCGGTCTCGGTCTACGTGCGCCGCTACGGCGTGGCACCGGGCAAGAAGCTGGTGCTGAGCACCAACAACGACCATGCCTACCGTGTGGCCCTGGACTGGCTCGACGCCAGCCTGCAAGTGGTGGCCATCGCCGATGCCCGTCACAACCCACGCGGCGCGCTGGTGGAAGAAGCCCGCGCCAAGGGCATTCGCATCCTCACTTCCAGTGCGGTGATCGAAGCCCGTGGCAGCAAACATGTGACCGGCGCCCGCGTCGCGGCGATCGACGTCAAGGCGCATAAAGTCACCAGCCCAGGCGAGTGGCTGGACTGCGACCTGATTGCCAGCTCCGGCGGCTACAGCCCGGTGGTGCACCTGGCTTCGCACCTGGGCGGCAAGCCGATCTGGCGTGAAGACATCCTCGGTTTCGTACCGGGCGAAGCACCGCAGAAACGTGTGTGCGTCGGCGGCATCAATGGGGTCTACAGCCTCGGCGATTCCCTGGCCGACGGTTTCGAAGGTGGCGTGCGGGCTGCCAGCGAAGCGGGTTTCAAGGCCGTGGAAGCGGTACTGCCCAAGGCCCTCAGCCGTCTGGAAGAGTCGACCCTGGCGCTGTTCCAGGTGCCCCATGAGAAAGGCACCGCGCGGGCACCCAAGCAATTCGTCGACCTGCAGAACGACGTCACCGCCGCCGCCATCGAACTGGCGACCCGCGAGGGCTTCGAGTCGGTCGAGCACGTCAAGCGCTATACCGCGCTGGGCTTCGGTACCGATCAGGGCAAGCTCGGCAACGTCAACGGCCTGGCCATCGCGGCCCGTTCGCTGAACGTGAGCATCCCGCAGATGGGCACCACCATGTTCCGTCCGAACTACACGCCGGTGACTTTCGGCGCGGTGGCCGGTCGTCACTGCGGGCACATCTTCGAGCCTGTGCGCTTCACCGCGCTGCATTCGTGGCACGTGAAGAACGGCGCCGAGTTCGAGGACGTCGGCCAGTGGAAGCGCCCTTGGTACTTCCCGAAGAACGGCGAAGACCTGCACGCCGCGGTCAAACGCGAGTGCAAGGCGGTGCGCGACAGCGTCGGCCTGCTCGACGCCTCGACCCTGGGCAAGATCGATATCCAGGGCCCGGACGCCCGTGAGTTCCTCAACCGCATCTACACCAACGCCTGGACCAAGCTCGACGTGGGCAAGGCGCGCTACGGCCTGATGTGCAAGGAAGACGGCATGGTCTTCGACGACGGCGTAACCGCCTGCGTCGGCGAAAACCACTTCATCATGACCACCACCACCGGTGGCGCCGCGCGCGTCCTGCAATGGCTGGAGATCTATCAGCAGACCGAATGGCCGGACCTCAAGGTGTACTTCACCTCGGTCACCGACCACTGGGCGACCATGACCCTGTCCGGACCGAACAGCCGCAAGCTGCTCAGCGAAGTCACCGACATCGACCTGGACAAGGACGGCTTCCCGTTCATGACCTGGAAAGAAGGCCTGGTGGGCGGCGTGCCGGCGCGGGTGTTCCGCATCTCCTTCACCGGCGAGCTGTCGTACGAAGTCAACGTCCAGGCCGACTACGCCATGGGCGTGCTGGAGCAGATCGTCGAGGCTGGCAAGAAGTACAACCTGACCCCGTACGGCACCGAAACCATGCACGTGCTGCGGGCCGAGAAGGGCTTCATCATCGTCGGCCAGGACACTGACGGCTCGATGACCCCGGACGACCTGAACATGGGCTGGTGCGTCGGTCGCACCAAACCCTTCTCGTGGATCGGCTGGCGTGGCATGAACCGCGAAGACTGTGTGCGCGACCAGCGCAAGCAGCTGGTGGGCCTGAAGCCGATCGACCCGAACCAGTGGCTGCCGGAAGGCGCGCAACTGGTGTTCAACACCAAGCAGGCGATCCCGATGAGCATGGCCGGTCACGTGACCTCCAGCTATGCCCACAACTCCCTGGGTTATTCGTTTGCCATGGGGGTGGTCAAGGGCGGCCTGAAGCGGATGGGCGAGCGGGTATTCGCGCCATTGGCCGACGGCACGGTGATCGAGGCGGAAATCGTTTCTTCGGTGTTCTTCGATCCGAAAGGCGATCGCCAGAACGTTTAACCCTACAACCTTGTAGGAGCGAGGCTCGCCCGCGATAGGCATCACGCGGTGCCTCAGACAGACCGCGACGTACTCATCGCGGGCAAGCTCCGCTCCTACGGGTGTGATGCAAGAATTTGAAGACAGGTGCTCTATGACCGCAGTCAACGTTTACCAACAGCGCCCGACCACTGGCGCCAAAGCCGAGTCGTCGCTGCACCATGCCGACCTCGCCAGCCTGGTGGGCAAGGGCCGCAAGAACGCAGGCGTGACCCTGTGCGAGAAGAAACTCCTCGGCCACCTGACCATCCGCGGCGATGGCCATGACCCGGCCTTCGCTTCCGGCGTGCACAAGGCCCTGGGCCTGGAGCTGCCGGTGGCCCTGACCGTGGTCGCCAAGGGCGAAACCAGCCTGCAATGGCTGGGCCCGGACGAATGGCTGCTGGTGGTGCCGAGCGGTGAAGAGTTTGCCGCCGAGAAAAAACTGCGCGAAGCGCTGGGCGGCCTGCACATCCAGATCGTCAACGTCAGTGGCGGCCAGCAGATCCTCGAGCTGTCCGGCCCGAACGTGCGCCAAGTGCTGATGAAGTCCACCAGCTACGACGTGCACCCCAACAACTTCCCGGTGGGCAAGGCCATCGGCACCGTGTTCGCCAAGTCGCAACTGGTGATCCGCCGCATGGGCGAAGACACCTGGGAACTGGTGATCCGCCGCAGCTTCTCCGATTACTGGTGGTTGTGGCTGCAGGATGCCGCCGCCGAATACGGCCTCAGCGTTCAGGCCTGAGACCTTCGCGGGCCAGCCCGCTCCTGACGGAGATCCACCGCAGGAGCGAGGCTGGTTCGCGATCAACCGCACAACGGTTGCCCATTACGAACAGGAGTCACCCCGCATGAGCCGCGCACCCGATACCTGGATTCTGACTGCCGACTGCCCCAGCGTGCTCGGCACGGTGGACGCGGTGACCCGCTTTCTGTTCGAGCAGGGCTGCTACGTCACTGAGCACCACTCCTTCGATGACCGGCTTTCGGCGCGTTTTTTCATTCGTGTGGAATTCCGCCAGCCCGAGGATTTCAACGAGCAGGGCCTGCGCGACGGCCTGGCCGAACGCGCCCGGGCTTTCGACATGAACGTCGAACTGACCCCGCCGCAGCATCGGCCGAAAGTGGTGATCATGGTCTCCAAGGCCGATCACTGCCTCAACGACCTGCTCTACCGCCAGCGCATCGGCCAGCTGGCGATGGACGTGGTGGCGGTGGTGTCCAACCACCCGGACCTCAAGCCCCTGGCCGACTGGCACCAGATCCCGTACTACCACTTCCCCCTGGATCCCAACGACAAGCCGTCCCAGGAGCGTCAGGTGTGGCAGGTGATCGAGGAGTCCGGCGCCGAACTGGTGATCCTTGCGCGCTACATGCAAGTGCTGTCGCCGGAGTTGTGCCGCAAGCTCGATGGCAAGGCGATCAACATCCACCACTCCCTGCTGCCCGGTTTCAAGGGCGCCAAGCCTTATCACCAGGCCTACAACAAGGGCGTGAAACTGGTGGGCGCCACCGCGCACTACATCAACAACGACCTGGACGAAGGCCCGATCATCGCCCAGGGCGTGGAAGTGGTGGACCACAGTCACTACCCCGAGGACCTGATTGCCAAGGGCCGCGATATCGAGGGCCTGACCCTGGCGCGGGCGGTGGGTTATCACATCGAACGGCGGGTGTTCTTGAACGCCAACAGGACGGTGGTGCTTTAACACAGGCCGCTTTGCGGCCATCGCGGGCAAGCCTCGCTCCTACAGACGCACGCATTCCTCTGTAGGAGCGAGGCTTGCCCGCGATAGCAATTTTGAAGACGAAACAGCATCTGTACCCGAGCACTCTACGCGCTGCCTTTTTCCGGCAACGCGGTTTCATAAAAACAACAGCGAGGTGAAAGCATGTCTGGTAATCGTGGTGTCGTGTATCTCGGCAATGGCAAGGTCGAAGTACAGAAAATCGACTATCCAAAAATGCAGGACCCGCGCGGCAGGAAGATTGAGCACGGCGTCATCCTGCGCGTGGTATCCACCAATATCTGCGGTTCGGACCAGCACATGGTGCGCGGCCGTACCACTGCCCAGGTCGGCCTGGTCCTGGGTCACGAAATCACTGGCGAGGTGGTGGAGAAGGGCAGCGACGTCGAGAACCTGAAGCTCGGCGACCTGGTCTCGGTACCGTTCAACGTGGCTTGCGGGCGCTGCCGTTCCTGCAAGGAGCAACACACCGGGGTCTGCCTGACCGTCAACCCGGCTCGCGCCGGCGGTGCCTACGGCTACGTCGACATGGGCGACTGGACCGGCGGCCAGGCCGAATACGTGCTGGTGCCGTACGCCGACTTCAACCTGCTGAAGCTGCCGGACCGCGACAAGGCCATGGAGAAGATCCGCGACCTGACCTGCCTGTCCGACATCCTGCCGACCGGCTATCACGGCGCGGTAACGGCCGGCGTCGGCCCGGGCAGTACCGTCTACATCGCCGGTGCCGGTCCGGTAGGCCTGGCCGCCGCAGCCTCGGCACGCCTGCTGGGCGCGGCGGTGGTGATCGTTGGCGACGTCAACCCGGTGCGCCTGGCCCACGCCAAGGCGGTGGGTTTCGAGATCGCCGACCTGTCCAAGGACACCCCGCTGCACGAGCAGATCGCCGCACTGCTGGGCGAGCCGGAAGTGGATTGCGCGGTCGACGCGGTGGGCTTTGAGGCCCGTGGCCATGGCCATTCCGGCGCCCAGCACGAAGCGCCGGCCACGGTGCTCAACTCGTTGATGGGTGTGGTGCGGGTTGCCGGCAAGATCGGTATTCCCGGCCTCTACGTCACCGAAGACCCGGGCGCGGTGGATGCAGCGGCCAAGATCGGCAGCCTGAGCATCCGCTTCGGCCTCGGCTGGGCCAAGTCCCACAGCTTCCACACCGGCCAGACCCCGGTGATGAAGTACAACCGCCAACTGATGCAAGCCATCATGTGGGACCGCATCAACATCGCCGAAGTGGTCGGCGTGCAGGTCATCAGCCTGGACGACGCCCCGCGTGGCTACGGCGAATTCGACGCCGGCGTGCCGAAGAAATTCGTCATCGATCCGCACAAGCTGTTCAGCGCGGCGTAAGCCTGCAAAGCAGTAAAAAGGGCGACCCTCGGGTCGCCCTTTTTTATGGCTGACTCGAGCAAAGCCCGACTATGCATCCTGTAGCCGCTGCCGCAGGCTGCGATAAGGTCGGCAGGCCTTTCTGCCAAACCCCCAGCACCCTTCAGATCGCTACGACCGTTCCGGTCGATCGCAGCCTGCGGCAGCGGCTACAGATATTGGCGCTGGAATAACGGTTGTCCGTCCGCGAGGTTCCGGGTATATCCGGGTCGGTTAAATATGGATGCGCCGGTGCGGAACATTGATCCGGTTGTTCCGGTCAAATCCGCAGTTTCCCCGCCGTTGTCACGATGTATTTCTGGTTCAAGAGGTTGTCTCGATGAAAATTTCCCGCAGTGTTGCACTGGCCACGTTGCTGACCCTGGGTGCCAGCCCGGTTTTTGCCGCAGGCTTCAGCCTGAGCGATGCCGCCAATGCGGTGTCCAGCATGCAGGGTGGCGACAAGGCTACCGCTGCCGCTCCAACCTCGCAGACCGCCAATCTGCTCAGTGCCCTTTCGCAACTGGATGTCACGCCGGAGCAGGCGATCGGCGGTACCGGCGCGATGCTGGGCCTGGCGAAGAACCAGCTGAGCAGCACCGACTACTCGCAGCTGAGCAAAAGCGTTCCGGGGCTGGACAAGCTCTCGGGCGGCAACGCGCTGGGCAGCCTGGGCGCCTTGAGTGGCCTGCTCGGGCAGAGCGGTGGCAGCAAGACCGCTGGTCTGGAGAGTGCGCTGGGTAACGTGCAGAACACCAATGACCTGAACAGCGCGTTCAGCGCCCTGGGCATGGACAGCGGCATGATCGGCCAGTTCGCCCCGGTGCTCCTGCAATTCCTGGGTCAGCAGGGCGTGGGCGGTTCGCTGCTCAACAGCCTGGGCGGGATCTGGGGCGTCGGCAGCGGCAGCTGATCAACGGCGCTCGGCGCGCAAGGCGTCGATGCGCTGGTCTTTCTCGGTCCAGAGCTGGTTGACCCAGTTCTGGACGGTCTGGCGAAACGCCGGATCGTTTTCGTAATCCCCCTGCCACAACGCCGGATCCAGTTCACGGGTCTGGATATCGACGATCACCCGCGGCACGTTGCCGCTGATCAGGTCCCAGAAACCGGGAATCTTCTGCTGCGGATAGACCACCGTCACATCGAGGATGGCGTCGAGCTGTTCGCCCATGGCCGCCAGCACGAACGCCACGCCGCCGGCTTTCGGCTTGAGCAGCTGCTTGAAGGGGGATTGCTGCTGCTCGCGCTTGGCCGGTGTGAAGCGGGTGCCTTCCAGGTAGTTGACCACGGTGACCGGCTGGCGCTTGAACAGCTCGCAGGCGGCCTTGGTGATTTCCAGGTCCTTGCCTTGCAGCTCCGGGTTCTTGGCCAGGAAGGCCTTGCTGTAGCGCTTCATGAAGGGGTAATCCAGGGCCCACCAGGCGAGGCCGAGGAAGGGCACCCAGATCAGCTCTTTCTTCAGGAAGAACTTGAAGAAGGGGGTACGGCGGTTGAGGGTCTGGATCAGTGCCGGGATGTCGACCCAGGATTGGTGGTTGCTGATCACCAGATACGAGGTGTCGACCCGCAACTCGTCACCGCCGCGGATGTCCCACTGGGTGGGAATGCACAGGGCGAAGATCAGCTTGTCGATTTCGGCCCAGGTTTCGGCAATCCACATCACCGCCTTCGACGCGCGGTCGCACAGGCGCCCTGGCAGGACCAGCTTGAACAGGGCGAACACCACCAGCGGCCCGAACAGGACCAGGGTGTTGAGCAACAGCAGCAGGGTGACGAAACAGCCGGTGAGCAGGCGGCGCATAAGGAACTCTTGAAAGCCTTTGGGCGCGCCATGATAAGCACCTTCGCCGGGCAGGCCAAATGCTGATGTGCTGACGAATGTTTCACTTCTATGGAGGTATGGTGCACTCAACCGAACAGACCGCAGCTGCGCATTATCCCGTAGGGTAGGAGCGAGGCTTGCCCGCGATGCAGACGCCGCGTGCTGTCTGAGCGGACGCCATCGCGGGCAAGTCGGATCGCCGCCCGCTCGCTCCTACAGATGCATGACCAACAAACGATAGCGAACCAATTGCCCGGCCAGGGTCTAAAATCCTGCCGCCCACTTTCTAAGGAACCTGCTCACGTGAAATCCGTCCTTGCACTCCTGTCCCTGCTGGCGCTGCCGGTCATGGCCGCCGAGCCGACCCTCTACGGGCGCTACGAATACATTCAACTGCCGGAAATCGGCGAAACCCTCAAGGCCAAGATGGACACTGGTGCCCTGACCGCCTCGCTGTCGGCCAAGGACATCCAGACCTTCACCCGCGATGGCGAGGAGTGGGTGCGCTTCCGCCTGGCGACCAAGGACGCCGACGGCAAGGTCTACGAACACAAGGTGGCGCGGATCAGCAAGATCAAGAACCGCGCCGATGAAGACGAAGACAAGGAAGAGGCCCAGGTGGCCAAGCGTCCGGTGGTCGACCTGGAAATGTGCCTGGGCAACGTCAAGCGCACCGTCGAGGTCAACCTGACCGACCGCAGCAGCTTCAACTACCCGCTGCTGATCGGCGCCAAGGCCCTGCGCGAGTTCGGCGCCGCGGTGAACCCGGCTCGGCGTTACACCGCCGATAAACCCGACTGCTGATCAGACCTGATTGACGGCGCATGAGGCATCCGGCACCGTTCTGGCACTTACTTCCCGTGCTTGGATGCCATGCCTCATATCCTGATTGTCGAAGACGAAGCGGCGATTGCCGATACGCTGATTTTTGCCCTGCAGGGTGAAGGTTTCAGCACCACCTGGCTGAATCTCGGGCAGGCGGCGCTGGACTATCAGCGCAGCACGCCGGCGGATCTGCTGATTCTCGACATCGGCCTGCCGGACATCAGCGGCTTCGAAACCTGCAAGCAGTTGCGGCGCTTCAGCGAGGTGCCGGTGATGTTCCTCAGTGCCCGGGACGGTGAAATCGACCGGGTGGTGGGCCTGGAAATCGGCGCCGACGATTATGTGGTCAAGCCCTTCAGCCCGCGCGAGGTCGCCGCAAGGGTCAAGGCCATCCTCAAGCGCATGGCGCCGCGGGCGTCGGTCGAGGCGCCGACTTCGCCGTTCCAGGTCGATACCGACAAGTTCCAGATCAGCTACCGCGGCCAGCCCCTAAGCCTGACCCGCCATGAATTCCGCCTGCTGCATTGCCTGCTGGAACAACCCGAGCGGGTGTTCAGCCGCGAGCAGTTGCTCGATGCCCTGGGGGTGGCGGCGGATGCCGGCTACGAGCGCAGCATCGACAGCCATATCAAGAGCCTGCGGGCCAAGCTGCGGCTGGTGGCGGCCGACGCCGAGCCGATCCAGACCCATCGCGGCCTGGGTTACAGCTACAGCCCGGGGCACAGCTGATGCCGTTGGGAATCCGGATTTTCCTGGTCTACGTCCTGTTCGTCGGCCTGACCGGCTATTTCGTGCTCAGTACGGTGATGGAGGAAATCCGCCCGGGCGTGCGCCAGTCCACCGAAGAAACCCTGGTGGACACCGCTAACCTGCTGGCGGAAATCCTCCGTGACGACTTCAAGGCCGGCACCCTCAGCGAGAACCGCTGGCCGGAACTGCTCAAGGCCTATGGCGAGCGGCAGCCGGCGGCGACCATCTGGGGTCTGCCGAAGAACCAGGTCAATCACCGCATCTACGTCACCGATGCCCAGGGCAAGGTGGTGCTGGACTCCAGCGGCCTGGCGGTCGGCCAGGATTATTCGCGCTGGAACGACGTGTACCTGACCCTGCGCGGCCAATACGGCGCGCGCTCCTCGCGCAGCGTGGCCGATGACCCGAACTCCTCGGTGATGCATGTCGGCGCGCCGATTCGCGACAACGGCCGGATCATCGGCGTGGTCACCGTGGCCAAGCCCAACAGTTCCCTGCAACCCTACGTCGACCGCACCGAGCGCCGCCTGCTGTGGTACGGCGCCGGCCTGATCGGCCTCGGCCTGCTGTTCGGCGCCTTGCTGTCCTGGTGGCTGAGCGCTGCCCTGCGCCGCCTGACCGGTTATGCCCAGGCGGTCAGCGAAGGTCGCCGCGCCGAGCTGCCGCACTACCGTGGCGGCGAGCTGGAGCAGCTGGCCACGGCGGTGGAGCACATGCGCACCCAGCTGGAGGGCAAGGCTTATGTCGAGCGTTACGTGCACACCCTGACCCACGAACTGAAAAGCCCGCTGGCGGCGATTCGCGGGGCGGCGGAGTTGTTGCAGAGCGATATGCCCGGTGAGCAGCGCGCACGTTTCGTCAGCAACATCGACAGCGAAAGCGCGCGCATGCAGCACTTGATCGAGCGCTTGCTGAACCTGGCGCAGGTCGAGCAGCGCCATGGCCTGGAAGAGCGGGTAGCGGTGCCGCTGGCGGAGCTGGCGAACCAGGTGCTGGACAGCCAGAAGGCGCGGATCGAGGGCAAGGGCTTGCAGGTCGAACAGCGTATCGAGCCGGGGCTGAAGCTGTCGGGCGAAGCGTTCCTGCTGCGTCAGGCCCTGGGCAACCTGCTGGAAAACGCCCTGGATTTCACCCCCGCCGGTGGCGTGTTGCGCTTGAGCGCCAGCAGAGCGGGCGACCAGTTGCGGTTCAGCCTGTTCAACCAGGCCGAGCCCATCCCGGACTACGCCCTGGCGCGCCTGACCGAACGTTTCTACTCCCTGCCACGGCCCGACAGCGGGCGCAAAAGCACCGGCCTGGGGCTGAACTTCGTCGAAGAGGTGGTGCAGCTGCATGGCGGCCAGATGCAGATCGGCAACGTGGAAGGCGGCGTTGAAGTGACGTTGCAGTTTCCAGTCTGATTCCCTGCGTATACCGTTTTGCGGCTGCTTCGCAGACCGATCGCAGCCTTCGGCAGCGGCTACAAAGTTGGAGTTGTACCCGAGCCCTGTAGCCGCTGGCGCAGCCTGCGTTCGGGCGCGAAGCGGCCGCCAGATCTGTCAGTCACCACATCTTTATGGGGGCCGCCGATAGACGCTCCTGAAAAGGGCGAGTGGCAATCTCCACACACTCTCCACACTGCCCCCATAAAACCCCCATATGGGCCTCCCAGACTCTCCCTCATTCGAACAGGGAGAGAACCCCATGAACCGCAATCTGACCATGAAGCTCGGGGCGATAGCCCTTTTGATCCTGTTGCTGCTGATCCCGCTGTTGATGATCGACGGGCTGATCCAGGAGCGCCAGGAGCTGCGCGACGGTGTGCTGACCGATATCGCCCGCAGCTCCAGCTACAGCCAGCAACTGAGCGGCCCGCTGCTGGTGGTGCCCTATCGCAAGGTGGTGCGCACCTGGAAAACCAACGAGAAGACCAACAAGCGTTACCAGGAGCAGGGTGAGGAGCGCGGGCAGCTGTATTTCCTACCGGAGCTTTTCGAGCTCGATGGCCAGGTGAAGACCGAATTGCGCGCCCGGGGGATCTACCAGGCCCGGCTGTTCCATGCCAACAACCGCATCAGTGGGCAGTTTGTGCTGCCCGAGCAATTGGGGATCAAGGAAGATTTCGTCGACTACAAGTTCGAGCAGCCGTTTCTCGCCGTGGGCATCAGCGACATTCGCGGCATCGAACAGGCGCTGGCCCTCGATCTGAACGGGCAGAACCTGCCTTTCGCGCCCGGCACCCGGATTGACTGGCTGGGGGAGGGGGTGCACGTCAACCTGCCGCTGCTGGACGGCCAGCGCAGCACCGACCTGGACTTCGCCTTCGACCTGCAACTGCAAGGCACCGGCCAGTTGCAGGTGCTGCCGGTGGGCAAGACCAGCAAGGTGCGCCTGCGCGCCGACTGGCCCCATCCGAGCTTTATCGGCAACTACCTGCCGGCCCAGCGTGAGATTTCCGACCTGGGTTTCGCCGCCAACTGGCAGACCTCGTTCTTCTCCACCAACCTGGAAAGCGCCTTGATCAATTGCCTGGCCAGCGGGCAGTGCGACGAGTTCAAGAACCGCTCCTTCGGCGTGAGTTTCATCGACCCGGTGGACCAGTACCTCAAGAGCGACCGGGCGATCAAATACGCGCTGCTGTTCATCGCCCTGACCTTTGCCGGCTTCTTCCTCTTCGAGGTGCTCAAGAGCCTGGCGGTGCACCCGGTGCAGTACGCCCTGGTGGGCGTGGCCCTGGCGTTCTTCTATCTGTTGCTGCTGTCGCTCTCGGAACACATCGGCTTCGCCCTGGCCTACTTGCTGTCGGCCGGTGCCTGCGTGACGCTGATCGGTTTCTACGTTTGCCATGTATTGCGCAGCCTGGGTCACGGCCTGAGTTTCGCCGTCGGCCTGGCCGCCCTGTATGGCCTATTGTACGGCTTGCTCAGCGCCGAGGATTACGCGCTGCTGATGGGCTCGCTGCTGCTGTTCGGCCTGCTGGGAGTGTTCATGGTGCTGACCCGCAAGCTCGACTGGTACGGCGTAGGCCAGGTCAAACCGGCCCAGCCGCTGACGTTCGAGGCGGAGGTGGCCCATGAGTAGGTCGTTGGGTTTGCGTGAGGACCAGCAGGCGGCGGAAGCCTTGCTGGCGTGGATAGTCGGGTTGTTGCCTGAAGCACCAAGGGGTGGCCATCGCCAGCCGGCTCGCGATAAGCACGGCACGACCGGCACCCTGCTTCAGGTGATGGTCGCGCCCGGAGGCTTCAAGCCGGCGGCTGGGTCGCCAGCATCGAAGGGCGTTGACTGACCTCGGCGTACCAGGCCGCCAGCCGGGGCTGGGCATCGCGCCACTGCAGGTCGGGGTGGCGGAAGTCGAGGTAACCCAGGGCGCAGGCGACGCTGATGGCGGCCACGTCGAAGTGGCTGGCCAGTGCGGCGATCGCATCGGCCTCGAGCACGGCCAGGGCGCGGCGGATCTTGTCGCGCTGGCCATCGAGCCACTGCTCCCAGTGTTTCTCGGGGGCGCGCAGGGCCAGTTCGTAACGGATCAGCACCGAGGCATCCAGGATCCCGTCGGCCAGGGCCGCCAGGGTCAGGCGCCGCCAGCGGGCCGAACCTTCGCGGGGGATCAGTGGGTTGCCGACGTGCTGCTGGTCGAGGTAATCGAGGATCACCCGGCTGTCGTACAGCACGTTGCCGTCGGCCAGGCGCAGGGCGGGAATCTTGCCCAGCGGGTTGTCCTGGTTGAGGGCGGCGTCCGGATTCACCGGAGTCAACTGGCTGGCTTGCAGGGCCACGCGGTCCAGTTGGCCGGTCTCGTGCAGCAGCACCATGACTTTGCGCACGTAAGGTGATGCCGGGTTGTGGAACAGCGTCATGCTGGGGGTGGACATGAATATTCCTCGCGGGTGGAAGTGGAGCGCAGGCTCGCAATCCCGGGGATCTTAACGCAGCCTCTGGCCCCGGCCACAGGGGCGGCATGCAGCACAGACAAGGAGTGATGAATGCGCAGGTCCTATCTTCGACACGGCTTGTACAGCCTGGCCCTGACCCTGTTGGGCGCGCTGGCGGTGTACCTGGCCTTGCAGTTCGAGTTTCGTCGCCACGGCGAGGGTGAGCCGGAGCTGATCATGGCGTTCGCCTACATGGCCTGGTACTGGGCGCTGCCGGCGCTGGCCCTGCCGGCACTGGGCTGCGTCCTGCTGAGCCTGCGGGGCCCTGAACCTGTGACCCGGCCCTGGCGCTGGAGCCTGGCGGCGAGCTATGTACCGCTGCTGGGGCTGGCGCTGTTTTGCGTGCTGGTCGCCGCCGAGGCGCAGCAGGAAAACCGCGTCTTCATTCCGGTACTGCTGGTCGGCCTGGGGCTGTCGCTGTACCTGTGGCGCGGCTTCCCCGCCGCCGGGGTCAGGCCGGAGGCGGGCGGTTGAACAAACCCCGCAGGGCGATCAGCGCTGGAGCGCCCAGGCCGAGCCAGCTCAGGGCGTCCCAGATGCCGTCGCCGAGCAGCGCGGAGAACAGCCCCGCGGCACAGAGCACGGCGATGAACAGCGGCGCGCCGAAGACCTTCCAGAAGTTCGATTGCCGCGGCCTCATGGCGCCACCGCGGCGGGCTCGCCCAAGGCCGGCCTGGCCGCGCGGCGCCGGACTGTCCACAGGTACAGGCCGCTGCCCAGGACGATGATGGTCAGCACATCCAGGGTCGCCCAGAGGATCTTCATCGGCATGCCGCCGTAGTCGCCGAAGTGCAGCGGTTGCGACATGCCCATGGCGTCCATGTACCAGGGGCGTTCGGCCACCGCCGTGACCTCCAGGGTGCTGGCGTCGATCAGCACCGGGGTCAGCAGGTGCGAGGTCAGGTGGGTGCTGCCCTTCATGAACACCGCATAGTGATGCTCACTGGAAAAGCGCGTGCCGGGGAAGGCGATGAAGTCCGGCTGCATGCCCGGCGCCACCTCCTTGGCGATCTCCAGCAGGCGGCTGGCCGGGGCCAGCTGGGTCAGTGGCGGCGCCTCGCGGTACGGCTCGATCATGGCGCTGAGGCTGTCGTTGCGCCAGGCGGCGATCAACAGGTCGGCGCAGGCGCTGATCACCCCGGTGACACCGACCACCAGGACCCAGGTCAGGGTCACCACGCCGATCAGGTTATGCAGGTCCAGCCAGCGCAGGCGGGTGGATTTGTCCTGGCGCACCGTGGCGAATTCCAGCCGGCGCATGAACGGCAGGTACAGCACCACGCCGGAGACGATCGCCAGCACGAACAGCAGCCCCATGAACGCCAGCAGCAGCTTGCCCGGCAGCCCGGCGAACAGGTCCACGTGCAGGCGCAGGATGAACATCATCAGCCCGCCGTTGGCCGAGGGCGTTTCCACCGCTTCGCCGGTGCGGGCGTCGAGCATGAAGGTGTGGGACGAATTGGGCTCGGTGCCGGCGGTCCTGGCCATGATGGTGAGCACGCCGTTGGGGTCTTCCTCGTCCCAGCCGAAATACTGCATGACCTCGCCCGGGCGATGGGCCTCGGCGGCGCGTACCAGCTGCTGCAGGTCCAGCTGCGGGGTGCCGGCGGGCATTTCCCGCAGTTGCGGCGCGTCGCCCAGCAGGTGATCGATCTCGTGGTGAAAGATCAGCGGCAGGCCGGTCAGCGCCAGCATCAGCAGGAACACCGTGCAGATCAGGCTGGTCCAGGTGTGGATAAAGGACCAGCGGCGGATGGTTTTGCTTTTCATTTCTTAGCCTTCAGACACGGCAAAGCCGTCCTTGCTGGACGGCCCGGTGGTTAACTCAGCCGATTACCACTGGTAGGTGGCACTGGCGACCACGCTGCGTTGATCGCCGAAATAGCAGTAGGAACCATCGCAGGTGGACAGGTAGTCCTTGTCGAACAGGTTGGTGGCGTTGAGTTTCAGCGACGCGCCTTTGAGGCTGCTGTCCAGGCGGCCCAAGTCGTAATGCACGGCGGCATCGAACACCGTGTAGGCATTGGCCTTGCCCAGCCAGGTATTGGCCTGGTCGCCATAGGTGTTGCCGGTGTAGCGGGCACCGGCGCCAATGCCGAAACCGTCGAGCACGCCGCTGTGCCAGGTGTAGTCGGTCCACAGCGAGGCTTGCTGGTTTGGCATCAGTTGCAGGCGGTTGCCTTTATAGATGCCTTTTTGCACCTCGGACTTGGCCAGGGTGTAGGCGGCGATGACCTTGAGGTTGTCGGTCACGTCGGACACCGCTTCCAGCTCCAGGCCTTTGACCTTCACTTCGCCGGTCTGGTTGGTCACCGACTCGCCACCGGCACCGATGCTGGTCACCAGCACGTTTTTCTGGGTCAAGTCGTAGACCGCTGCGCTCAGCAGGGTGTTCGAGCCAGGCGGCTGATACTTGATGCCCAGCTCCCATTGCTTGCCCTCGGTGGGTTTATACGACTCGGTGGGGGAGACGCTGGCATTGCTGGCTGGCTGGAAGGATTCGGCGTAGGAGAGGTACGGCACCAGGCCCGAGTCGAACACATAGCTCAGCGCCGCGTTGCCACTGAAGTTCTTGCTGCGATCGGTGTTGGTCACGTCGTTCTTGTTGAAGTAAGTGGTGCCCTGGTGCACCCAGTCTTCACGACCGCCCAGGGTCAGGCGCCATTGGTCCAGGGCCATCTGGTCTTGCGCATAGAGGCCGGTCTGCACGGTTTTCTGGTTGTAGTCGTAGTAAGCGCTGGAGCGCGCCGGCCGTACGATCGGCTTGCCATAGACCGGGTTGAAAATGTTGGTGGTCCCGCCGTCACCGTAAATCGACAGATAGGAAGTGTCGGTGCGTTGGTGATCCAGGCCCAGCAGCAGGGTGTGGGTGATGTCGCCGGTGGCGAAGTCGGCCTGGAAGTTGTTGTCGACCGCGAACTGGCTGATGTCCTCGTCCACGTTGGTCGAGGTACGGCTGATATTGCCTGCCGCATCGGCCGGGGAGTAGGCGTAGGAACCCACGGTCAGTTGCTGGAAGGACAGCTCCGATTTGGTGTAGCGCAGGTTCTGGCGGAACTGCCAGACATCGTTGAAGCGGTGCTCGAAGGCGTAGCCCAGGGCGTAGTAGGTGCGGTCGTAGAACTCGTAGTCCGGGTCGCCGAGGTTCTTGTGATGGGAGACGTCGCCCAGCGGCGATTTGATCTTGGTGCCCTGGATCGGCATGAACTGGCTGGTCGCGCCGGTGTCGTCACGGGTGAACTGCGAGAGCAGGGTCAGCCTGGTATCGGTGTCGATGTTCCAGGTCAGGCTGGGGGCGATGTTGTAGCGCTTGTTGTCGATGTGGTCGACCTGCGTGCCGGCATCCCGCACGACGCCGCTGAGGCCGTAGAGGAACTGGCCTTCATCGTCGATCTTGCCGGTGCTGGCGAAGTTGATCTGGCGGTAGTTGTCACTGCCGTACTGCAGCTGAATGGCATTGCTCGATTCAGCGCTGGGGCGCCTGCTGACCATGTCCAGCAGGCCGCCCGGCGGGGTCTGGCCGTAGACCGACGAGGCCGGGCCGCGCAGCAGGGCAAGGCGGTCGAGGTTCCAGGTTTCGGCTTTTGGGTTGGCATACACGCCGCGGGGCAGTGGCAGGCCGTCGAGGAATTGAGTGGGCTCGAAGCCGCGCACGCGCATCCAGTCATAGCGGGTGTCGCTGCCGTAGCTGGCGGACACAATACCGGGCATGTAACGCACGGCATCATCGAGATTCTGCACGTTGCGGTCTTCCATCTGCTGGCGGGTGGCGACGGAAATCGAACGCGGCGCTTCAACCAGCGAGGTGTCGGTCTTGGTGCCGGCGGCGGTGCGCGTGGCGAGGTAACCGTCCACCGGCCCCCAGGCACTCTCATAAGCCTGCTGGCCAGTAATGCTGGTTTCCGGCAAGGCCACCACACCGTCGGGAATCGCCACCAGGCTGTAGGTGCCGGCGCTGCTTTGTTCCAGTTGCAGGCCGGTGCCGCGCAGGGCTTCGCGCAGGGCGT
This sequence comes from Pseudomonas chlororaphis subsp. piscium, assembly GCF_003850345.1. Taxonomy (NCBI): domain Bacteria; kingdom Pseudomonadati; phylum Pseudomonadota; class Gammaproteobacteria; order Pseudomonadales; family Pseudomonadaceae; genus Pseudomonas; species Pseudomonas chlororaphis. Next base: position 6,455,888 of record NZ_CP027707.1, on the reverse strand, counting down.
CGGTGGCATCGAACTGGCCCTTGACCGGGGCCGAGGTCTTGCCGGCGGCCAGGCTCGGGTTGAGGCTCAGGGCCAGGCCGGCCTGGCTGGCGATCTGGTTCAGGGTGCTGGCCAGGGGCGCGGCCGGCAGGTTGTAGGCGCGCACGCCGGACGCCTGTTCGGCGGCGATCAGCGGGGTGCTGGCCAGCGGGGCGCAGAGGGCAATGGCCACGGCCAACAGGCTGGGGCGCAACAGGGTGTCTAGCGAGCGGGACATACGGCGGCTCCTGGATGGAAACATTTCTCAATTGCCTATGTGCCGGACGAGATTCAAAAAGTGATAGGGCGGATTGAAAATAATTTCGATTCACGAAAAAGAGGGCGGTGTTTCGGGTCGGGACAGGCGGTGTCGGGGAGCGTTTTTGCGAGCAGTCGAGGGGGCGCTTGCCGTGAGAAAGATCGTTCCGACGCAGCGTTCTAAGGTTTGGTCTTGCTCTCGGCCCGCGCCACCAGGGTGACCCACCAGGGTGTGTGCCGCTCGATGGCCACGGGCAGGGTGGGCAGCAGCGCGCTCAGGGCCAGGTCGGTGTCGTGCAGCGGGAAGCTGCCGGTGATACGCAGGTCGGCTACGTCGTCGGCCACCCCCAGATGGCCACGGCGATAGCGCCCCAGCTCGCTGACCAGGTCCGCCAGGCGCGCGTTGTCCACCACCAGCATGCCGCGGGTCCAGGCGTCGGCGCCGGGGTTCAGGGCCAGTAGCGGGCCGAGGCCGTCGCGGCGCATCAGCACCTGTTGGCCCTCCTTGAGGATCTGTTCGTCCTGGCCGGACTCCGGCCGCGCGGCCACGGCCGATTGCAGCACGCTCAAGCGCGTGCCCTGTTCCTCGCGCTTGACCAGGAAGCGCGTGCCCAGCGCGCGCATATGGCCTTCGCGGGTCTCGACGATAAAGGGCCGGGCGTCGTTGTGGCCGGTCTCGACCAGGATCTCGCCTTCCCGCAACACGATGCGCCGCTGTTTTTCGTCGAAGCGCACATCCACGGCGCTGTGGGTATTGAGGTTGATCAGCGTGCCGTCGGCCAGGCGCAGGGTGCGCTGTTCGCCGGTGGCGGTGCGCTGGTCGGCGAGCCAGTAATCCAGTTGGCCGTAACGTTCGCCGGCGAACAGGGCCAGGCCGAGCAGCAGGACGACGCTGGCCAGCCCGCTGCCGAGCTTGCGCACGCGGCGGCGGAGGCTGTCCCGCGATTGCAGCAGGGCGCTGCGGGCCGGGCCGCTGGCGACACTGAAACGCTGGTCGAGCATGCCCAACTGGCGCCAGGCGCGGGCGTGTTCTTCATCGGCGGCGTGCCATTTGGCGAATTCTTCGCGCGCCATCGGGTTGCCCTCGCCGGAGTCCAGCGACAGCTGCCAGGCAATTGCCGCGTCCAGTACCCGGGCGGACACCGGTTTGGCGTTGAGCGGGCTCATACCGGCTCACCGTACAGGGCGACGTAGCACTGGCGAATACCCTGGGCCAGGTACTGCCTGACCCGCGGCACGGACACGCCGAGGCGTTCGGCGATTTCCGCGTGGCCGAGGCCGTCGAGGCGGTTATAGAGGAAGGCGGCGCGGGCCTTGCTCGACAGCTTGCCCAGCAGGCGGTCGATGGCCTTGAGGTCTTCAAGGATCAACTGCTGTTCTTCCGGGGAGGGTTGTTCTTCCTCCGGGACCAGCATCAGCTCGGTGAGGTAGGCCTGTTCCAGCGCGGCGCGGCGGAAGTAGTCGAACAGCAGGCCCTTGGCGATGGCCACCAGGAACGCCCGCGGCTCGCGCGGGGCTTTCAGTTCGTCGCGGCCCAGCAGGCGGACGAAGGTGTCCTGGCTCAGGTCCTCGGCCCGTTGCGGGCAGGCCACGTTGCGTCGCAGCCAGGCCAGCAGCCAGCCGCGATGGTCGCGATACAACGCGCCAACGAGGTCACTGTGAGGGCTTTGGGCTGACGACACCTGGGTATCCCAATCGAGAAGTTGAAACTAACGAGAATTATTCGCGATTGTGGCAGGGCGCAAAGAGCCGCGCAATGGGCGCTGGTCGGCCGGGTGTAGCCAATGTTTGCGGGGGAATACGGGAAACCCGGGCTGTAGCCGCTGCCGCAGATCCGGCAACGCGGTCGGTCAGGCAAGTCGCGTTATGCGGATTACGACTGCTGCGCAGTCGATCGCAGGCTGCGCCAGCGGCTACAAGGGGGTTCGTTTTCCGGGTCAGAAGGAGTGCGTCTGTTGCCGGCGCTTCCATTGGCTGAGCCGCTGTTGCAGGTTCAGCGGGCTGTGGATCTGCTGCTGGCGGGCGCGGCTGAACAGGATCAGCGCCAGTTCGGCGGTGGCCAAGGCGTCGGCGGCGGCATGGTGGCGTTCGCCGGCCTGCAGCTTGAAGTAACCCATCCAGTCATCCAGCCCGGCTTCGCGGATATGCGCCTGGGGGCAGAGCAGCGGGGCCATCTCGGCAACGTCGAGGAAGGGATGCTGCAGGCGATAACCCAGGCTGTCCTTCAGGGCCCGGCCGAGCATGTGCTGGTCGAACGGCGCATGGAAGGCCAGCAGAGGGCTGTCGCCGACGAACTCCATGAAATCCAGCAAGGCCTCCACCGGGTCGCTGCCCGCGGCGATCGCACTCGGGCCGAGGCCGTGAATCAGCACGCTGGGGCTGAGCTTGTGGTCGGTACGCTGCAAGGTGCGTTCGAACTGCTGGCCGAAGTCGATGGCGCCGTCTTCGATCATCACCGCGCCAATGGACAACACCTGATCTCGGTTGAGGTTGAGCCCGGTGGTTTCCAGGTCCAGCACCACCCAGCGCTGTTCGCGCAGGCTGCATTCGCCCAACGGCGGGGCGACAGGCAGGCGCTCGCGGCGTTGTTGCTGCTCGGCGTTGAGCGCCGCGTTGGCCGGGCGCAACCAGGCGAACAGGCTCATAGCTGGTACCTCAGCGCCAGGCTGCTTTGCAGGCGCTGGGCCTGGCGCAGCGACTCGCGCAGGATCCGTCGGTCCAGGTGGTTGAGGCTGTCCGGGTCGACGCGGTTGGAGTAGGGCAGGTTCTGCCGGGTCTGCAATTGGTGCTGTTGCATGCGGGTCTGCTGGATGAAGTGATAGGCCTCTTCATACGCGGCGCCGTCGAGGGTTTCGATGACTTCCTTGGCCACTAGCTGACGCAGGCGCTCCAGGGTGTTGTTGGCGTCGATACCATTGGCCAGGGCCAGCAGGCGGGCACCGTCGACGAAGGGGGTGAGGCCCTGGACCTTGAGGTCGAGGGTGGCTTTTTCGCCATTTTTCCTGGCCAGGACGAACTCGCGGAAACGCCCCACCGGCGGGCGCTGGCGCAGCGCGTTTTCGGCCATCATGCGCTGGAACAGGCGGTTGTCGCCGACTTGGTCGAGGATGCCACGGCGCAGTTGGGCACAGCCTTGCTCGTCGCCCCAGACCACCCGCAGATCGAAATAGATGCTCGAACCCAGCAGGTTCTCAGGCGTTGCCTCCCGGATGAAGGCAGCGAAGCGCCGTGCCCATTCGGCGCGGGACAGGCACAGCTCGGGGTTGCCGGCCATGATGTTGCCCTTGCACAGGGTGAAGCCGCACAGCGCCAGGCTCTGGTTGATCTGTTGCGCCAGGGGCAGCAGCTTGCCGCGGATCTGTGCCGCATGGGCCGCGTCGCGCGCTTCGAACAGGATGCCGTTGTCCTGGTCGGTGTGCAGGGTCTGTTCGCGCCGGCCTTCGCTGCCGAAACACAGCCAGCTGAACGGCACGCCCGGGTCGCCCTTGTCGGCCAGGGTCAGTTCGATGACCCGGCACACAGTGTGGTCGTTGAGCAGGGTGATGATGTGGGTGATCTGGGTCGAGGACGCTCCATGGGCCAGCATGCGCTCCACCAGTTGGCCGATCTCGCCACGGATCGCCACCAGGTTGTCGATGCGTGGTGCGTTGCGGATGGTCCGCGCCAGGTGCACCAGGTCGACCCGTTGCAGGGAAAACAGGTCGCGCTCGGAAACCACGCCGCACAGGCGCTGCTCCTTTACCAGGCAGACGTGGGCGATGTGCCGCTCGGTCATGGCGATGGCGGCATCGAATGCGCTGTGGTCCGGCGACAGGGCGAACGGCGCCTGGGTCATGTGCCGTTCGATACCCTGGTTGAAGTCGCTGGTGCCGTCGGCCACCACTTGGCGCAGGTCGCGCAGGGTGAAGATGCCGAGCGGTGCCTTGTGTTCATCCACCACCACTATGCTGCCGACCTGCTGCTCGTGCATCAGGCTCACGGCTTCGCGCAGCGGGGTGGACGGGCTGCAGGTTACCGGATGGCGCATCGCCAGTTCGCCCAGCCGGGTGTTGAGAGAGTATTGGGTGCCGAGGGTTTCCACGGCTTTTTGCTGGACCTGCTGGTTGACCTGGTCCAGCAGGCTGCTGACGCCGCGCAGGGCGAAATCGCGAAACACCGCGCAGAGAGCGAACAGCTTGATGAAGGCCGGCTTGTTCAGTTGCAGGCAGAAGGTGTCCTCGGCCGCCAGGTGTTCGGTGCGGGTGGCGCGCTCACCCAGCAGCGCGGCGAGGGGGAAACACTCGCCGGCGGTGATCTCGAAAGTGGTTTCGGTGCCGCCCTTGAGGGCGTGCTGGCGCTCGCCGACCACCCGGCCCTGCTTGACGATATAGAAGTGTTCGACGGGGCCGTCGGCGGGTTTGATGATGCTCTCGCCGGGGCCGTAGAAACGCAGTTGGCATTGCTCGACCAGGTACGCCAGGTGAGCGTTTTCCATCTGATTGAAAGGGGGGAACCGCTGGAGAAACTGCATCGTGCCGTGGATGTTCTGCAACACCGCGGTTTTCCCTGCCTGGGTGAAGGCATCCGCTTTACTCATAACCATTACCGCAGTCTTTTTGGATTTGTTGTGGTCGGGTCTTGGGTCATGGTCGGTCCCACGCTGCCAGGTGCCCATTGGACGTAAGTCTAGGTAGCGGGTCTGCACCTGTTAATTCGCTTCAAGCAGGTGTCAAAACCGTGAAAAAAGTACTTATCCGACCTCTTGGAAAAAAATCCGACGAAGTGCACATTGGAGGCCTGCTTAGCGATGTCTGACCACTGTGCTAGGGGATCGATTTGAATATGTAGAGAACGCCATGTCCGACCACGATATTTTGAGTGATGCCGAGCGCGAGGCGCTGAACGCCGTGATGCTCGAGCCCGATCTGCCGCCCCAGCGCGTGTTGATCGCCGATGATGACAAGGATGCCCGTGAGTTGCTGTCGGAGATTCTCGGACTCGATGGTATTCGCTGCATGACCGCAGCCAGTGGCAAGGCCGCACTTGAATTGTTGAACTCGAACAAATCGATCGGACTGCTGATCACCGATCTGCGCATGGCCCCCTGCAACGGCCTGGACCTGATACGCCGGGTGCGCGAATCGGAGCGGGCGGCGCTGCCGATCATTATCATTTCCGGGGATGCCGATGTGCGTGACGCCATCGCGGCCATGCACCTGAGCGTGGTGGACTTCCTGCTCAAGCCGATCGACACCGGCAAGCTGCTGGCGCTGGTCAAGCATGAGCTGGGCGTGGTGCGCTAGCGTGAGCCATGAGGTTTCCGGCCCCCACAAAAAAGCCCTGATCTTGCGACCAGGGCTTTTTCTTTTACTGCGTTAACGCAGGATCACAGGCCGTTGCGGGCCTTGAACTCGCGACGACGACGGTGCAGTACCGGCTCGGTGTAGCCATTTGGCTGCTTGGTGCCTTCGATCACCAGTTCGACCGCCGCCTGGAAGGCGATGTTGCTGTCGAAGTTCGGTGCCAGCGGACGGTACAGGGTGTCGCCGGCGTTCTGCCGGTCCACCACGGGCGCCATGCGCTTGAGGCTTTCCATGACCTGGGCTTCGGTGACGACGCCATGGCGCAGCCAGTTGGCGATGTGCTGGCTGGAAATGCGCAGGGTGGCGCGGTCTTCCATCAGGCCGACATCGTTGATGTCCGGCACCTTGGAACAGCCGACGCCCTGGTCGATCCAGCGCACCACGTAACCGAGAATGCCCTGGGCGTTGTTGTCCAGTTCGTTCTTGATCTCTTCGGCCGACCAGTTGGTGTTGCTGGCCAATGGGATGGTCAGGATGTCGTCCACCGAGGCGCGGGCACGCTTGGCCAGCTCGGCCTGGCGGGCGAACACATCGACCTTGTGGTAGTGCAGGGCATGCAGTGCCGCGGCGGTAGGCGAGGGTACCCAAGCGGTGTTGGCGCCGGCCAGCGGATGGGCGATTTTCTGTTCGAGCATGGCGGCCATCAGGTCCGGCATGGCCCACATGCCTTTACCTATCTGCGCGCGGCCTTGCAGGCCGGTGCTCAGGCCGATATCGACGTTCCAGTTCTCGTAGGCGCCGATCCACTTGGCGGCCTTCATCTCGGCCTTGCGCACCACGGCGCCGGCTTCCATGGAGGTGTGGATCTCGTCGCCGGTACGGTCGAGGAAGCCGGTGTTGATGAACACCACGCGCTCGCTGGCGGCCTTGATGCAGGCCTTGAGGTTGACCGTGGTGCGGCGTTCCTCGTCCATGATCCCGACTTTCAGGGTGTTGCGTGGCAGTTCCAGCACGTCTTCGATGCGCCCGAACAGCTCGTTGGTGAACGCGGCTTCTTCCGGACCGTGCATCTTCGGTTTCACGATGTACACCGAGCCGGTACGGCTGTTGGTGCGCGAGGTGTTGCCGTTGAGGTTGTGGATCGCCGCCAGGCTGGTGACCAGGCCGTCGAGGATGCCTTCCGGCACTTCGTTGCCTTGACTGTCGAGGATCGCGTCGATGGTCATCAGGTGGCCGACGTTGCGCACGAACAGCAGCGAGCGACCGTGCAGCTTCACGCTGCCGCCGTTGGGCGCGGTGTATTCGCGGTCGGCGTTCATGGTGCGGGTGAAGCTCTGGCCGCCCTTGGCCACTTCTTCGGCCAGGTCGCCCTTCATCAGGCCGAGCCAGTTGCGGTAGATCACCACCTTGTCGTCGGCGTCGACGGCGGCGACCGAGTCTTCGCAGTCCATGATGGTGGTCAGGGCCGCTTCCATCAGCACGTCTTTGACGCCGGCGGCGTCGGTCTGGCCGACCGGGCTGCTGGCGTCGATCTGGATCTCGAAATGCAGGCCGTTGTGTTTCAGCAGGACCGTGGTCGGGGCCGTGGCATCGCCGTGGTAGCCGATCAGTTGGGCGTCGTCGCGCAGGCCGCTGTTGCTGCCACCCTTGAGGGCGACCACCAGCTTGCCGTCGACGATCTTGTAGCCGGTGGAGTCGACATGGGAGCCGGCGGCCAATGGCGCGGCTTCGTCGAGGAAGGCGCGGGCGAAGGCGATGACCTTGTCGCCGCGCACCTTGTTGTAGCCTTTGCCTTTTTCCGCGCCGTCGGCTTCGCTGATGGCGTCGGTGCCATACAGCGCGTCGTACAGCGAGCCCCAGCGGGCGTTGGAGGCGTTGAGGGCGAAGCGGGCATTCATCACCGGGACCACCAGCTGCGGGCCGGCCGTGCGGGCGATCTCGTCATCGACGTTTTGCGTCGTGGCCTGGAAGTCCGCCGCTTCTGGCAGCAGATAACCGATGTCTTGCAGGAAGGCTTTGTAGGCCACGGCGTCGTGGGCTTGTCCGGCACGGGCTTGGTGCCAGGCATCGATACGCGCCTGGAAATCGTCGCGTTTGGCGAGTAGGGCTTTGTTCTTCGGTGCCAGGTCGTGGATGACCTTGTCGGCGCCGGCCCAGAACTTGTCGGCGGTGAGGCCGGTACCGGGAATGGCTTCGTTGTTCACGAAGTCGAACAGGACTTTGGCGACCTGCAGGCCACCGACTTGAACGTGTTCAGTCATTGCTTGCCTCACTCTGCTCAGCTATTTCGCTTTTCAGCTCTTCAAATTAACAATGAAGCCTCTGGCCATTTAAACCACAAACCCCTCTACCAGTACATGCCATCGCTGGCGGCTGGGATGGTTCCAATCAACGGCTTGAAGCCTTGCTGACAGGGCTTTCAGGGTTGCGACTGCGCCTTGGCAGACATCGATCCAACGTTATGTAGTGCGCGCTGCGGCATACTACATGATGAATTGCGGTTGTGAAAATTAGACTAAATACGTCGTTCCGCGACCCAAGTTCGCTGAACGGTCACGCTGGGGAACAGGATGTTCTCAAAAAACTATTGAATTGTTCCATATAAATCTAAGGAGTTGTACACGATTTATATTCCGACAGCCGGAGCGCGGCGTTTTCCTGCTTTGCGCTTTGCCTGTGGGCGCAAGGGAAGCGGCAGGATGAGCCTTGCCTATACTTGATTTTCTATAACAAAAGTCCTGACAGAGGGTTGCGCCATGGACCACCTCGTACTCACCGTATTCGCCCCGGACAAACCCGGACAGGTCGAGCGCATCGCCCAATGCATCGCCGCGCACGGCGGTAACTGGCTGGAGAGCCGCATGTCGCGCATGGCGGGCCAGTTCGCCGGCATCCTACGGGTCGGCGTGCCGGCGGAAGCCTACGACGAGCTGGTGGACGCCCTGCAAGGCTTGGCGGCCCAGGGCATTCGAGTGCTGATCGCCGAAAGCGGTATCGAACAATCCTGCACCTGGAAGCCGATCGCCATGGAGCTGGTGGGCAATGACCGGCCGGGCATCGTGCGCGACATCACCCGCCTGTTGAGCGAGCAGGGGGTGAACCTGGAGCGACTGGTGACCGAAGTGCGCCCGGCGCCTATGAGCAGCGAGCCGCTGTTCCACGCCGAAGCGATCCTGGCGGTGCCGCTGACCTTGTCCCTCGATGTCTTGCAGTCGCGCCTGGAAACCCTGGCGGATGATTTGATGGTGGAGTTGGTGCTGCGCAGCGAGGTGTGAACCTGAAAGGGCGGGTTATCCAGTTTTAGCGTGCATGCGCCTGTGGATAACCTGTAGAGACCCGCCGCCAGCCCAGGCCAGCCAAGGCTTTGCGGAATCTGATCAAAAAACCAGCAGTTTCAAGGGCTTGTGCACAAACGGCGGGGATCACGCTGTGGATAACCTTGGGAAGGATAGATGCAGGCCACGCCAACCGTGGCCTGTAGAGGTTTGTACGTTTATTGATCAGCTGCGTTTGCGCAGGCTCAACCAGGCATCCACGCTGTACACCGCCAGGCCGGCCCAGATAAACATGAACGCCACCAATGTGCTCGACGACAGGTGCTCGCCGAACAGCAGTACCGCCTGCAGCAGCACCAGGGTTGGCGCCAGGTACTGCAAGAAGCCCAGGGTGGTGTAGGGCAGGTGACGGGCGGCGGCGTTGAAGCACACCAGGGGGATCAATGTGACGGGGCCGGCCGCCACCAGCCACCAGGCCTCGGAACTGGTCCAGAAGGCCGCCTGGGCACTGGTGGCGGTAGGGTTGAACAAGAGCCAGGCGAGGGCAATCGGCACCAGCATCCAGGTTTCCACCACCAGTCCCGGCAGCGCCTTGACTGGCGCTTGCTTGCGGATCAGCCCATAGAAACCGAAGGTCAGTGCCAGCACCAGCGAGACCCAGGGCAGGCTGCCGACCTGCCACACCTGCTGCGCCACGCCGACCGCCGCTAGGCCCACTGCCAGCCACTGCATGCGTCGCAGCCGCTCACCGAGGATCAGCATGCCCAGCAGCACGTTCACCAGCGGGTTGATGTAGTAACCCAGGCTGGCTTCGAGCATGCGTCCGTTGTTCACCGACCAGACATAGGTCAGCCAGTTGGCCGCGATCAGGGTGCCGCTCAGGGCCAGGATCGCCAGGCGCCTGGGGTTGTCCCGCAGCTCGCGCCACCAGCCGGGATGCTTCCAGACCATCAGCAGCAGCGCGCCGAACAGCGCGGACCAGAGCACCCGGTGGATGATGATTTCCACGGCGGGCACATTGGCGATGGCTTTGAAGTAGAGCGGGAACAGGCCCCAGATGATGTAGGCGCTCAGGCCCAGGATGTACCCGCGACGCGGGTTGGCGGCTTGCATGCAGAATCCTTGCTTAGGCAGCTAACTAAAGGCAGTGATTGTAAGGAGGTTTATCAGGCTGTGTCTTTGTCGGTGTAATCCCGGTAACCCGCTGTTGTGATCGATCCGGCTTCTGTAGGAGCGAGGCTTGCCCGCGATCAAGACACCGCGGTGCATCAGACTCATCGCGGCGAGGCTATCGTGGGCAAGCCTCGCTCCTACAGACCCGATGAAGGCTGGGGGGTCAGAACAGCTTCAAGGGTTCTTCGTTGAGCGCCGCAAGTTGCTCGCGCAACGCCAGCACCTGGTCGCCCCAATAACGCTCGCTGCCGAACCAGGGGAAGCTGCGCGGGAAGGCCGGGTCGTCCCAGCGCCGGGCCAGCCAGGCGCTGTAGTGCATCAGGCGCAGGGCGCGCAGCGGTTCGATCAGCGCCAGTTCGCGCGGGTCGAAGTCGTGGAACTCGCTGTAGCCATCCATCAGCTCCGACAGCTGCCCCAGGCATTCCTGGCGATTGCCGGCGAGCATCATCCACAGATCCTGTACCGCCGGGCCCATGCGGCAGTCGTCGAGGTCGACGATATGGAACACCTCGTCGCGGCACATCATATTGCCGGGATGGCAGTCGCCATGCATGCGGATGTTCTGGTGCGGAGTGGCCTGGTAGACCTCTTCCACCCGCTTGAGCAGGTCGCGGGCCACCGACTCATAGGCCGGCAGCAGGCTCTTGGGCACGAAGTCGCCTTCCAGCAGGGTGGCCAGCGAATCGTGGCCGAAGTTCTTCACCCCCAGCGCTTCGCGATGCTCGAACGGGCGGGTGGCGCCGACCGCATGCAGGCGGCCGAGCAATTGCCCCAGGCGATACAGCTGGTCGAGGTTGCCGGGTTCCGGCGCCCGGCCGCCACGGCGCGGGAACAGGGTGAAGCGGAAGCCTTGATGCTCGAACAGGCTTTCGCCCTGGTGAATCAGCGGCGCCACCACCGGCACTTCGCATTCGGCCAGTTCGAAGGTGAAGCGGTGCTCCTCGAGAATCGCCTCGTTGGTCCAGCGCTGCGGGCGGTAGAACTTGGCGATCAGCGGCTCGCCGTCTTCGATGCCGACCTGGTAGACACGGTTTTCGTAACTGTTGAGTGCCAGAACGCGGGCGTCGCTGAGAAAACCGATGCTTTCGACGGCATCGAGGACTAGATCAGGGGTAAGGGTTTCGAACGGGTGAGACATGCTGACTCCTGCGCGCAGCAGGCTGCTGCGTCCGGCCAAGCATGGTAGCGCACGAAGGATGACAGGTGGTGACTGTGAGGTCGCTATCGCGGGCAAGCCTCGCTCCTACAAATCCGTGTAGGGGCGAGGCCTGCTTGCGAAGCAGTGGATCAGGCGCCGACGATGCCGCCATCTTCCCGGGTGATCACCATCACCGAGGAACGCGGCTTACCGTTGGGCAGGTGCTCGGGGAAGGTCGAACCGCCGTTCTCGCCCGGATGCTGGATGCCCACGAACAGGCTTCGCTGATCCGGCGAGAAGCTAATGCCGGTGACCTCGCAGCCTACCGGCCCGACCATGAAGCGGCGGATTTCACCGGTATCCGGGTCGGCGCAGAGCATCTGGTTGTTGCCCATGCCGGCAAAGTCGCCAGCGTTGCTGGAGTCGCCGTCGGTGAGGATCCACAACCGGCCAGACTTGTCGAAGCCCAGGCCGTCGGGGCTGTTGAACATGTTCTGCGGGGTGATGTTCGACGAGCCGCCTTTCGGCTGGCCGGCATGCACGGCCGGGTTGCCGGCGACCACGAACAGGTCCCAGGTGAAGTCCATCGAGCCGTGGTCGCCACGAGCGGTCTGCCAGCGCAGGATCTGCCCGTAGACGTTTTTCTCCCGCGGGTTCGGGCCGCCCACTGGCTGGCCGTCTTCACCGCGTTTGGAGTTGTTGGTCAGGGTGCAGTAGACCTGGCCGTCTTTCGGGCTGACCACGATCCATTCCGGACGGTCCATGCGCGTGGCCTTGACCACGCTGGCCGCCAGGCGGGCGTGGATCAGCACTTCGGCCTGGTCGGCGAAACCGCTGCTGGCGTCGATGCCGTTCTTGCCATGGCTCAGCTCGACCCATTTGCCCTTGCCTTTCGGGTGGTCCGGGTTGCCGTCGCCATTGTCGAAGATCGCCACGTACAGGGTGCCGTGGTCCAGCAGGTCACGGTTGGCCTTGGGGTTGCGGTGGTTGATGCGGTCGCGGCTGACGAACTTGTAGATGAACTCGCCACGCTCGTCGTCGCCCATGTAGACCACGGCGCGTCCGTCGCGGGCTTCGGCCAGGGCGGCGTTCTCATGCTTGAAGCGGCCCAGGGCGGTGCGCTTGATCGGTTTGGATTGCGGGTCGAACGGGTCGATCTCCACGACCCAGCCGTGCCGGTTGAGCTCGTTGGGGTTTTTCGCCAGGTCGAAGCGTGGGTCGAACTGATGCCAGTTGATGTCGCGGCTGCTCGCCGAAGCGCCATAGCGTTTCTGCGCGGCATCGAAGGTCTGCTGGGCGTTGCTGCTGCCGAAGCAGTCGGTGAAGTTCTCTTCACAGGTCAGGTAGGTGCCCCATGGCGTCTTGCCGTTGGCGCAGTTCTGGAAGGTGCCGAGGACTTTCCTGCCGCTCTTGTCGGCGCTGGTTTTCATCAGCGCGTGGCCGGCGGCCGGGCCGCTCAGGCGAATCGGCGCGTTGCCGTGGATGCGTCGGTTGTAGCGCGAGCCCTGGACGAACTGCCATTGGCCGCTGCGGCGCTGCACTTCGATCACCGACACGCCTTCGCTGGCCAGGGCCTTGCGCACGTCTTCCGCCGACTGCGGCATGCCGCCGTGGGGGTAGAGGTAGCGGTAGTTGGTGTATTCGTTGTTGATCGCCATCAGCGCGCGATTCTTGTCGTCCGGGAAGGCGAACAGGCTCATGCCATCGTTGTTGTCACCGAACTGGACTTCCTGGGCCGCGGCGGTGCCATTGCCGCTCGGGTCGAAGGCCGGACCGTTTTTCTGCAGGGGCTGGCCCCAGCTGATCAGGACCGAGGACTTGTAGCCCGGTGGCAGGGTGATGGTGTCGCTGGTGGCGGCGGCAATGCCTTCAAAGCCCAGCAGCTTGCTGGAACCGGCGCTGACGCTGGCGGCCAGCACGCTGCGGCTCAGCAGGTTGCCACCGAGGAACATGGCCGCGCCGCACAGGGCACCGGCGCTGATGAAACCACGGCGGCTGAGGCCGACCATCTTTTCGAGGTCGGTAGGTTGGTCTTCTTCTAGTAGGCTCATCACAGGCTTCCTGCAGGGTTTTGCAGCCACCTTAGTCAGCGTCGATGACGAACGTATTGCAGTGCCGAGAAGCTTTAAACCGTGCGATCTGGTCGCAGCCTCGCGTTGCTCGGCAGCGGCTACAGGGCGCTCCGGATCATTCAGGTCTGTTTACAGCGGCGTACCGAGCAGCACATTGGATGGCGAGAACTGCACCCGCACCGGCTTGCCGGCGCTCAAGCCAAGGTTTCGCAGTTGCAGCGGTTCGGCCAGGGCGCAGAGGGTCTGGCCGCTGGGCAGGACGATTCTGATTTCGCTGGGGCCGTCTTCGGCGTCGAGGATCGCTTCCAGGGTGCCTTGCAGGCAATTGTGTCCGGGTGTTGCGGGCTGACCGATAGCCAGCAGTTCCAGCCAACCGGCCTTGATCAAGGCCACCACTCCGGTGCCGGGTTCCAGTTCCAGATGCAGGGTGCTGTCATGGGTGATCTGCGCCTGGATCACCAGGTCTTCCGCGAGCGCCAGGCGCACCAGGTCGTTGCGCCCTTGGGCTTCGACGGCCTGCACCGTGCCGTGCAGCTGGTTGCGGGCGCTGGTCCGGAGCATCAGGCGTCCCAGCAGATCGAGATCGGCGGCGTCTTCGGCGGCTTCCAGCACCTGGGCCTGCAACGCCTGCAAGCGCTGGTAGAGACGCAGCACCCGCTCGCCTTCGGCGGAGAGCCTGGCGCCACCGCCGCCTTTGCCGCCGACACTGCGTTCGACCAGGGGTTTCTGCGCCAGGTTGTTCAGCTCGTCGATAGCGTCCCAGGCGGCCTTGTAGCTCAGGCCGGCGCTTTTCGCTGCGCGGGTGATCGAGCCCTGTTCGGCGATGTGCTGCAGCAGGGCAATGCGCTGCGGGCGACGGACGATGTGCTGGGTCAACAAGGTGGGCAAGGACATGGCTGAACGCTTTGAACGCTGGGAATGGAAAGGGAGTTTGCGGCTTGAGGGGCGAGAGTCAAGTTCAGTCGGGCTCGCCGGGTTTTGGCGTGCGTGCCAGGCAATAGACATCGACCCGCCGCGCCCCGGCCGTGAGCAACAGCCGCGCCAGGGCGTGGGCGGTCGCGCCGGTGGTGAGCACGTCGTCCACCAGCGCTAGGTGCCGGCCACGGACCGCCGCCCCGGGCATCAGGGCGAAGGCGTGGCGCAGGTTGCGTTGCCGCGCCCTGGCATCCAGGCCTTGTTGCGATGGTGTGTCCTGGGTGCGCTGCAACGAGGTTTCATCGCAGGGGATCTGCAGGATCTCGCCCAGCCAGCGCGCGAGCATCGCCGCCTGGTTATAGCCGCGCTGACGCAGGCGCTTGCGGGCCAGGGGCACCGGCAGCAAGGCGTCGGGTCGCATCAGGTCCTCGCTAAAGCGATGTTGCAGCGATTGCGCGAGAAGTTCGGCCAAAAGACGACCAAAGGGCCATTTGCCGTTGTGCTTGAAACGGCTGACCAGGCTGTCGACCGGAAAGCCATAACGCCAGGGCGCCACCACCTGGGCGAAGGCGGGTGGCTGCTTGAGGCACTGGCCGCAGGTCAAGCCGGCCGCGGGCAAGGGCAGGGCGCAGACCTGGCAGTGCTCGCCGAGCCACGGCAGTTCGGTTTCACAGGCGGTGCAAATGGCTTGGGGCGTGTCGGTTAGCTCGTCGCAGAGCAAACAGATCTGTTTGTTTTTTAACCAGATGTAAACCGGTCCTTGGTAATGTGGTTGACACTGCATGGCGCTTCCTTAAATATGCCCAACATCCGTGTCGCGGCTGTGGGTATTCCCTTCCCGCAGTCGCTTGCCAAGCATAATCAAGGAATCGCCCATGAGCGCCAGCACCACCGCCAATCTGCGTCATGACTGGACTTTGGCTGAAGTCAAAGCCCTCTTCGTCCAGCCGTTCAATGACTTGCTGTTCCAGGCGCAGACGGTGCACCGCGCGCATTTCGACGCCAACCGCGTCCAGGTTTCCACCCTGTTGTCGATCAAGACCGGCGCCTGCCCGGAAGATTGCAAATATTGTCCGCAGTCCGGTCACTACAACACCGGCCTGGAAAAAGAAAAACTGATGGAAGTGCAGAAGGTCCTCGAAGAGGCCGCGCGCGCCAAGGCCATAGGTTCGACCCGTTTCTGCATGGGCGCGGCCTGGAAACACCCGTCGGCCAAAGACATGCCGTACGTGCTGGAAATGGTCAAAGGCGTGAAGGCCATGGGCCTGGAAACCTGCATGACCCTCGGTCGCCTGGACCAGGACCAGACCGAAGCGCTGGCCAAGGCCGGCCTGGACTACTACAACCACAACCTCGATACCTCGCCGGAGTTCTACGGCAGCATCATCACCACCCGCACCTACAGCGAGCGCCTGCAGACCCTGGCCTACGTGCGCGATGCCGGGATGAAGATCTGCTCCGGCGGCATCCTCGGCATGGGCGAGTCCCTCGATGACCGCGCCGGCCTGCTGATTCAACTGGCCAATCTGCCGGAGCACCCGGAATCGGTGCCGATCAACATGCTGGTGAAAGTGGCCGGCACGCCGCTGGAAAACTCCGAGGATGTCGATCCGTTCGACTTCATCCGCATGCTCGCCGTGGCTCGTATCCTGATGCCGAAATCCCATGTGCGCCTGTCCGCCGGCCGCGAAGCGATGAACGAGCAGATGCAGGCCCTGGCGTTCTTCGCCGGCGCCAACTCGATCTTCTACGGCGAGAAGTTGCTGACCACCGCCAACCCGCAGGCTGACAAGGACATGCAACTGTTCGCGCGTCTGGGCATCCAGCCGGAAGCCCGCGAAGAGCACGCCGACGAGGTGCACCAGGCCGCCATCGAGCAGGCGCTGGTGGAGCAGAAGAGCAGCGAGCAGTTCTATAACGCCGCCGTCTGATCTGCTGCCTCTGTAGGAGCGAGGCTTGCCCGCGAATGGTTCACCGCGTGAGCCAGGGACACAGAGGTGTCTGGATCGCGGGCAAGCCTCGCTCCTACAAGGATGATGTTTCTTTTCTTGCCTGCGAGGCCTGCATGTCTTTCGATCTCCGCGCGCGTCTCGCTGCCCGTCGTGCCGAAAATCTCTATCGTCAGCGCCCACTGCTGGAAAGCCCGCAAGGGCCGCAAGTGGTGGTCGACGGCCAGCCGTTGCTGGCGTTCTGCAACAACGATTACCTGGGGTTGGCCAATCATCCGCAAGTGATCGAAGCGTGGCGCGCCGGCGCGTCCCGCTGGGGTGTGGGCGGTGGCGCTTCACACCTGGTGATTGGCCACAGCACGCCTCACCACCAGTTGGAAGAAGCCCTGGCTGAGTTCACCGGTCGCCCGCGGGCATTGCTGTTCACCACCGGTTACATGGCCAATCTCGGCGCGGTCACCGCGCTGGTGGGGCAGGGCGACACAGCGCTGGAAGACCGCCTCAACCACGCTTCGTTGCTGGATGCCGGCCTGCTCTCCGGCGCGCGCTTCAACCGTTACCTGCACAACGATGCCGAGAGCCTGGCCAAGCGCCTGGAGAAAGCCACCGGCAATACCCTGGTGGTCACCGATGGCGTGTTCAGCATGGACGGCGACCTGGCCGACCTGCCGGCGCTGGCTCGTGAAACCCGGGCCAAGGGTGCCTGGCTGATGGTCGACGACGCCCATGGGTTCGGGCCGCTGGGGGCCAACGGCGGAGGGATAGTCGAGCACTTCGGCTTGAGCCAGGAAGATGTGCCGGTCTTGGTGGGCACCCTCGGCAAGGCGTTCGGCACCGCCGGCGCCTTTGTCGCCGGCAGCGAGGAACTGATCGAAAGCCTGATCCAGTTCGCCCGTCCTTATATCTACACCACCAGCCAGCCGCCGGCCCTGGCCTGCGCCACCCTGAAAAGCCTGGAGTTGCTGCGCAGCGAGCACTGGCGGCGTGAGCACCTGAACACGCTGATCCGCCAGTTCCGCCTGGGCGCCGAGCAGATCGGGCTGACCCTGATGGACAGCTTCACGCCGATTCAGCCGATCCTGATCGGCGACAGCGCGCGGGCGATTCGCCTGTCACAGATGCTGCGCGAGCGCGGCCTGATGGTCACCGCGATTCGTCCGCCTACCGTGCCCGCGGGGAGCGCCCGCCTGCGGGTGACCCTGTCCGCCGCCCACAGTGAGGCTCAGGTCCAGCTATTGTTGAATGCACTGGCGGATTGTTTTAGCGAACTGGGACCGGAGCCAAGCCATGCGTGATCGACTGATTCTGCTGCCCGGTTGGGGTCTCGGTGTATCGCCGCTGGAACCCTTGGCGGCGGCACTGCAGGGGCTGGACGAACACCTGAGGGTCGAGATCGAGCCGTTGCCGGAGCTGGAGTCCAGCGACCTGAATGAGTGGCTCGACGAACTGGATGCCAGTGTGCCGGACAACGCCTGGCTCGGTGGCTGGTCACTGGGCGGCATGCTGGCTTCCGAGCTGGCGGCGCGTCGTGGCGAGCGCTGTTGCGGTCTGCTGACGTTGGCCAGCAATCCCAGTTTCGTGGCTCATGCCGAATGGGCGAGCGCGATGCCGGGGGAGACCTTCGACGGGTTTCTGGCCGGCTGTAACGCCGACCCGCGCACCACCCTCAAGCGCTTCAGCCTGTTGTGCGCCCAGGGCGCTGAAGATCCACGCGGTCTGTCGCGCCTGCTGTCTGGCGGCGCGCCGCATACCTCGGGCGCGGTGTTGATGGCCGGCCTGGAGCTGTTGGCGCAGTTGGACACTCGCCATGCTCTGCAGGCGTTTCGTGGGCCGCAGTTGCATCTGTTCGCCGGGCTCGACGGTCTAGTGCCGGCCGAAGCCGCGGGGGAGTTGCTGGCGTTGTTGCCCGATGTCGAAATTGGTCTGATTGAACAGGCCAGCCACGCGTTTCTTCTGGAGGATCCCCACGGTGTGGCGGGGGCGATCCAGGCTTTTTTGCATGAGTCCGGTGATGACTGATCTGTCCCTTCCCAAATTGCCCGGCAGCTTGCCCGACAAGCGCCAGGTAGCGGCTTCCTTTTCCCGCGCGGCATCCAGTTACGACAGCGTGGCGCAACTGCAGCGCGACGTTGGTAACGAGTTGCTGAGCCGCCTGCCGCAAGATCGCGAGCCTGGTCGCTGGCTGGACATGGGCTGCGGCACCGGTTATTTCAGCCGCCTGCTGGGTGAGCGCTTCCAGGCCAGCGAAGGGTTGGCGCTGGACATCGCCGAAGGCATGCTCGAGCACGCCCGGCCGCTGGGCGGGGCGCAGCATTTCATTGCTGGCGATGCCGAGCGTTTGCCGTTGCAGGGGCAGAGTTGCGAGCTGATCTTTTCCAGCCTGGCGGTGCAGTGGTGCGCGGACTTCCGTTCGGTCCTCAGCGAGGCGCATCGAGTGCTGAAGCCGGGCGGCGTGCTGGCCTTTGCCAGCCTGTGCGTCGGTACTCTGTACGAATTGCGCGACAGTTGGCGTCAGGTCGACGGCATGGTGCATGTCAACCGCTTCCGTGAGTTCAGCACTTATCAACAGCTGTGCGCGGCGAGCGGTTTGCATGTACTCAGCCTGGAGACCCGTCCTCATGTGCTGCACTACCCAGATGTGCGCAGCCTGACCCATGAGTTGAAAGCGCTGGGGGCACACAACCTCAACCCTGGACGGCCCGGCGGGTTGACAGGGCGGGCGCGGATCAAGGGCCTGATCGACGCTTATGAACAGTTTCGTCAAGCGCAGGGACTGCCCGCGACGTACCAGGTGGTCTACGCCGTATTGGAGAAGCCGCTATGAGCCAAGCCTATTTCGTTACCGGAACAGACACTGATGTTGGCAAGACCACCATTGCCGCTGGCTTGCTGCATGCCGCGCGCCTTTCGGGGCTGAGCACGGCGGCCGGGAAACCGGTGGCTTCGGGCTGCGAGCTGACCCCCAAGGGGCTGCGTAACGCCGATGCCTTGGCCCTGTTGGCCGAATGCTCGTTGCCGCTGACCTACGACGAAGTCAATCCACTGGCCTTTGAACCGGCGATCGCTCCCCATCTGGCGGCCCGCGAGGCTGGCGTGGCGTTGACCGTGCAAACCTTGCTGGCGCCCATGCGCCAGGTGCTGGCCAAGGGCGCGGATTTCACCCTGATCGAAGGGGCCGGCGGCTGGCGTGTGCCGCTGGCCGACCAGGACAACCTGTCCGACCTGGCCATGGCCCTGGATCTGCCGGTGATCCTGGTGGTGGGCGTGCGTCTGGGCTGTATCAACCATGCCCTGCTGACAGCCGAGGCGATTGCCCAGGACGGTTTGCAACTGGCGGGCTGGGTGGCGAATATCATCGAGCCGAAGACCTCGCGGCTCGAGGAGAACCTCGCCACGCTGGCGGAGCGTTTGCCCGCACCTTGTCTGGGGCGGGTCCCGAGATTGAAGACGGTCAGCGCCGAAGCGGTGGCCGAGCATCTGCAACTGGACCTACTTGACTAGATTTTGCCTATGATAAGGCACTGTGCCATTGGTGTTTTTGACGGGTCTTTTTCTGGCGCGTCTGGTTCAATAGCCACTGTTCATTCCTTGCAGGGTCGAGTTCTCCCATGGAAATTTCCGGGAATACCGCTTTCTACGCCGGCCTGAGTACCGTGCAGACCGGGCAGAACCGTGTCGATCAGGCTGCCAGCCAGATCGCCAGCACGACCATCGAACGTTCTGTCACCAGCCAGTCCTCCGAAGTCCAGGTCGAGCGCTTGCGATCCGTCGACCGTAGCCAGCAATCGGACCTGGCCAGCAACATGGTCGAGATGTCCATGGGCAAGATCCAGGCGGAGCTGGGTGTGAAAGTCGCCAAGGCCGCCGATGAAGTGCTCGGTACGCTGATCGACACCTACGCTTGACCCTCCTTCGGTAGCCCTGCCCGTTTTTGCGGGCAGGGTGACCCGCGCAAAAATCTCCTGTACAGCCTCATCTTCCGTCTTGCTGGCCTGCCAGCTCCTACACTCAATTTAGCTTCTGAATATTTCACGGCATTCGCTGTGGGCCTTTGCGTGCAAGGCTTGCAGAGGAGCGATGACGAACGGTGTTTGCGTGGTGCTTGACAAGGTTTGGGCGTAAACGTATGTTTCAAACAACTGTTTGACCGCCACAATAAATCAACGCGGTCGTTCATTCCCGGTTACATCAGCAGAGGTTTATCGCTATGCCTGACTACAAGGCCCCCTTGCGTGATATTCGCTTCGTTCGTGACGAGCTGCTCGGCTATGAAGCGCACTATCAGAGCCTGCCGGCTTGCCAGGACGCTACTCCAGACATGGTTGACGCCATCCTCGAGGAAGGCGCGAAGTTTTGTGAGCAGGTACTGGCCCCTCTGAACCGTGTGGGTGACCTGGAAGGCTGCACCTGGAGCGAGTCCGGCGTTAAGACCCCGACTGGCTTCAAAGAGGCTTACAAGCAATTCGTCGAAGGCGGCTGGCCAAGCCTGGCTCACGATGTCGAGCATGGCGGTCAAGGCCTGCCGGAGTCCCTGGGCCTGGCTGTCAGCGAAATGGTCGGCGAAGCCAACTGGTCGTGGGGCATGTACCCAGGCCTGTCCCACGGCGCGATGAACACCATCTCCGAACACGGCACGCCTGAGCAGCAAGAGGCTTACCTGACCAAGCTGGTATCCGGCGAGTGGACCGGCACCATGTGCCTGACCGAACCGCACTGCGGCACCGACCTGGGCATGCTGCGCACCAAGGCCGAACCTCAGGCCGACGGTTCCTACAAAGTCACCGGCACCAAGATCTTCATCTCGGCCGGTGAGCACGACATGGCCGACAACATCGTCCATATCGTTCTGGCCCGCCTGCCGGATGCACCGGCTGGCACCAAAGGCATCTCGCTGTTCATCGTGCCGAAGTTCCTGCCGAACGCCGATGGTACTGTCGGCCAGCGCAACGCCGTGAGCTGTGGTTCCCTGGAACACAAGATGGGTATCCACGGCAACGCCACCTGCGTGATGAACTTCGACGCGGCCACCGGTTTCCTGATCGGCCCGGCGAACAAAGGCCTGAACTGCATGTTCACCTTCATGAACACCGCTCGCCTGGGTACCGCGCTGCAAGGCCTGGCCCATGCCGAGATCGGTTTCCAGGGCGGCCTGAAATACGCTCGCGATCGCCTGCAAATGCGTTCCCTGACTGGCCCGAAAGCGCCGGACAAGGCCGCCGACCCGATCATCGTGCACCCTGACGTACGCCGCATGCTGTTGACCATGAAGGCTTTCGCCGAAGGCAACCGTGCCATGGTCTACTTCACCGCCAAGCAGGTCGACATCGTCAAATACGGCGTGGACGAAGAAGAGAAGAAGAAAGCCGACGCACTGCTGGCCTTCATGACTCCGATCGCCAAGGCCTTCATGACCGAAGTCGGCTTCGAAGCCGCCAACCACGGCGTGCAGATCTACGGTGGCCACGGCTTCATCGCCGAGTGGGGCATGGAGCAGAACGTTCGCGACAGCCGCATTTCCATGCTGTACGAAGGCACCACCGGCATCCAGGCGCTGGACCTGCTGGGCCGTAAAGTGCTGATGACCCAAGGCGAAGCTCTGAAAGGCTTCACCAAGATCGTCCACAAGTTCTGCCAGAGCAACGAAGGCAACGAGTCGGTCAAAGAGTTCGTCGCACCGCTGGCTGCACTGAACAAGGAATGGGGCGAGCTGACCATGAAGGTCGGTATGGCTGCCATGAAAGACCGTGAAGAAGTCGGTGCCGCGTCCGTGGACTACCTGATGTACTCCGGTTATGCCTGCCTGGCTTACTTCTGGGCCGACATGGCGCGCCTGGCTGCCGAGAAGCTGGCTGCCGGTACCACCGAAGAGGCATTCTACACCGCCAAGCTGCAGACCGCGCGCTTCTACTTCCAGCGCATCCTGCCGCGTACCCGCACTCACGTTGCGGCCATGCTGTCGGGTGCCAACAACCTGATGGACATGAAAGAAGAAGATTTCGGCCTGGCTTACTAAGCCTTACCGGTATCTCTTCAGAAGCCGCTTCTCCTTCGGGAGAAGCGGCTTTTTTGTGCGCGGGATGAATCTGAAAATAATCCGACTAAAACGCTAAGAAGAAGCAACTCCCTGCCGTTACAGAGGTGGCAATGTGACACGTGTCACATTTGTCGTGTTTTACTACGCCCTGTGAAGGCATAGTGCCATCTACTGTTTAGCCGCGTCGGAGCTTTACCCTTGCCGCGTTCTTCAGCTGTACGTTTCAGCCACTTTCTACCGTCATTGTTACTCTTGCTTGCGGGGCTCGCGGCTGCCTACGTCAAGGATCTCAACGTCTTCTTCACCTCGCTGTTCAACGTCTTGCCGACCCTGGTGCTGTTGCTTGGCGGTGCCTACTGCGCGGTGTATCGGCGCCAGCGTGAACTGTTCCTGATGGTCACCGTGTACATCGCCTATTTCCTGCTCGATACACAGACCGACTATTACCGCGACAACGGCAAGGTACGCGAGGATGCGGCCGTGGTGTTCCACTTGGTCTGCCTGCTGCTGCCGCTGCTGTTCGGCCTGTTCGCGGCCTGGCAGGAGCGTACCCACCTGTTCCAGGACATGGTGGCGCGCTTTGCCGTACTGCTCGCCTTTGGCAGCGTGGCGCTGGGGTTGGAGCAGAGTTATCCCCAGGCGCTGCTGACCTGGCTGGCGGAAATCCGTTGGCCGGCCCTGCATGGCGCCTGGATGAGCCTGATCCAGTTGTCGTACCCGGTGTTTCTTGCGGCCTTCCTGTTGCTGGCGATCCAGTACTGGCGCAACCCACGCCCGCTGCATGCGGCGCAGTTGGTGGGGTTGCTGGGCTTGTTCTGGATGCTGCCCAAGACCTTCATCCTGCCCTTTACCCTGAACATCATGTGCAGCCAGGTGATGTTGATGATCGCCGCGGCCGTTGCCCATGAGGCGTATCAGATGGCCTTCCGCGACGAGCTGACCGGCTTGCCGGGCCGTCGGGCCTTGAATGAGCGCATGCAGCGTCTGGGGCGCAACTATGTGCTGGCGATGAGTGATGTCGATCACTTCAAGAAATTCAACGACACCCACGGTCACGATGTGGGTGATCAGGTGCTGCGCCTGGTGGCCAGCAAACTGTCGAAGGTCAGCGGCGGCGGTCGCGCCTACCGTTATGGCGGCGAGGAGTTTGCAGTGGTGTTCGCCGGCAAGACCCTCGATGAATGCATGCCGCACCTGGAGGTCATTCGCGAGACCATCGCCAACTACAGCATCCAGTTGCGCAATCAGGAGAACCGCCCCCAGGACGACCAGCAGGGGCGTCAGCGCCGGGGGGCGGCCGCGGCGTCCAGCGTGTCGGTGACCGTCAGCATCGGTGTCGCCGAGCGGCAGATGGAGCACCGTTCGCCCGAAGAGGTGCTCAAGTCTGCCGACCAGGCGCTGTACAGCGCCAAGGGCGCGGGGCGTAATTGTGTCATGGCCTTTGGTCAGAACCGCCGTGGCGCGGTGCGCATGGACACCGCTGCGGGTTGAGTGATAGCGGCGCATTCAGCGTCTGGACTGTGATTGGCAGGTCGGATGAGCGGCAGTAGGTTGGATCGATCTGCTGCCGGAGAAACCACCATGCCCGAGTACAAAGCTCCCCTGCGCGACATGCGCTTTCTGATCGACCACGTCTTCGACTTTCACTCCAGTTACGCCGCTCTGGGGGCCAGCGATGCCAGCCCGGACATGGTGGCCGCGATCCTCGAAGAAGGGGCGAAGTTCTGTGAAAACGTACTGGCGCCGCTGAACCGCTCCGGCGACGAAGAAGGCTGCCATTTCGACAATGGCGTGGTCACCACGCCAAAGGGCTTCAAGCAGGCTTTCGCCCAGTATGTGGAAGGCGGCTGGCACGGCCTGGCAGCGGACCCGAACTACGGTGGCCAGGGCCTGCCGCATTCACTGGGGCTGGTGATCAGCGAGATGGTCGGCTCCAGCAACACCTCCTGGGGCATGTACCCGGGGCTGACCCACGGTGCCATGTCGGCGATTCACGCCCACGGCAGCGAAGAACAGAAGCAGACCTACCTGAGCAAACTCACCGCCGGCCAATGGACCGGCACCATGTGCCTGACCGAAGCCCATTGCGGCACCGACCTGGGCATCATCAAGACCCGTGCCGTGCCCCAGGCCGATGGCAGCTATGCGGTCTCCGGCAGCAAGATTTTCATCTCGGCCGGCGAGCACGACATGAGTGAAAACATCATCCACCTGGTGCTGGCCAAACTGCCGGATGCACCGGCGGGCACCAAGGGCATTTCCCTGTTCATCGTGCCCAAGTTCCTGCCCAACGCCGACGGCGAGGCGGGCGAGCGCAACGGTGTGAGCTGCGGCTCCATCGAGCACAAGATGGGCATCAAGGCTTCGGCCACCTGCGTGCTGAACTTCGATGGCGCCAAGGGATTCCTGATCGGTGAGGCCAACAAAGGCCTGAACTGCATGTTCACCATGATGAACCATGCGCGGCTCGGTACCGGAATGCAGGGGCTGTGCCTGGGCGAGGCAAGCTTCCAGGGCGCGATCAAATACGCCAACGACCGTCTGCAGATGCGCTCCCTGACCGGGCCGAAGGCGCCGGACAAGGCCGCCGACCCGATTATTGTCCACCCCGATGTGCGGCGCATGCTGCTGACTATGAAGGCCTTCAACGAAGGCAATCGCGCCCTGGCCTATTTCACCGCGCAGTTGCTGGATGTGGCGCACTTGGCCGCTGATGAAACCCAGCGTCAGGATGCCGAGAACCTGTTGGCCTTCCTGACACCGATCTGCAAGGCTTTCATGACCGAAACCGGGCTGGAAGTGACCAACCACGGCATGCAGGTGTTTGGTGGGCATGGTTTCATCCGCGAATGGGGCATGGAGCAACTGGTGCGCGACTGCCGCATCGCCCCAATCTATGAAGGCACCAACGGCATCCAGGCCCTGGATCTGTTGGGGCGCAAGGTGCTTGGCAGCCAGGGCAAGCTGCTGATGGGTTTCACCAAGATCGTCCACAAGTTCTGTGCGGCCAATGCCGAGCATTCACAGCTCAAGGGGCACGTGACGCAGCTCAATGGGCTCAACCAGCAGTGGGGCGCGTTGACCACCAAGGTCGGGATGGCGGCGATGAAGAACCCCGACGAAGTCGGCGCCGCGGCGCTGGATTACCTGATGTACAGCGGTTACATCATTCTCGCCTACCTGTGGCTGCGCATGGCGCTGGTGGCCCAGGCCCGGCTGGATGCCGGTGAAGAGGATGCCGATTATTGCCAGGCCAAGCTGGCGACCTGCGAGTTCTACTTCAAGCGCCTGCTACCGCGCACGGCGGCCCACCAGGCAGCAATCGAGGCGGGCAGTGACTGCCTGATGAAGTTGCCGGCGGAGTTGTTTGCACTCTAGGTTTTCATGTAATCGTCCATTGCGAGCAAACCCATTCCTGCAGGCTTTTGCGGGGGTGGGTTTGTCTGCGATTTGTCGTGACTAAAAATTACATAAAAGTCACGAGTTGACCCTATGTGTCGCAAAAGTTGTTCGGGTACACTCGAGCTTTCGTAAATGGGGCCGTTCGGGTCCACTTGTTTAGATCTTGCGAGGTTTGCCATGGCTGACTACAAAGCGCCCCTGCGCGATATGCGCTTCGTCCTCAATGAAGTTTTCGAGGTCGCCAAACTCTGGGCCGAACTGCCTGCTCTGGCCGACACTGTCGACGCTGAAACCGTCGAAGCGATTCTTGAGGAAGCCGGCAAAGTCACCGGCAAAAGTGTCGCCCCGCTGAGCCGCGGCGCGGATGAAGAGGGCTGTCACTGGAGCGACGGTGCGGTCACCACGCCCGCAGGTTTTCCACAGGCCTATCAGACTTATGCCGAAGGCGGCTGGGTCGGCGTCGGTGGCGATCCGACCTACGGCGGCATGGGCATGCCCAAGGCGGTATCGGCCCAGGTCGAGGAAATGGTCAACTCGGCCAGCCTGTCGTTCGGCCTCTATCCGATGCTGACCGCGGGCGCCTGCCTGTCGATCAACGCCCACGCCAGCGAAGAATTGAAGGCGGCCTACCTGCCGAACATGTATGCGGGCGTCTGGGCCGGCTCCATGTGCCTCACCGAGCCCCATGCCGGCACCGACCTGGGGATCATCCGCACCAAGGCCGAACCGCAGGCCGATGGCTCCTACAAGGTCAGCGGCACCAAGATCTTCATCACCGGCGGTGAGCATGACCTGACCGAGAACATCATCCACCTGGTGCTGGCCAAGCTGCCGGACGCACCGGCGGGACCGAAGGGCATTTCGCTGTTCCTGGTGCCGAAGTTCCTGGTCAACGCCGACGGCAGCCTGGGGGCGCGCAACCCGGCGAATTGCGGTTCGATCGAACACAAGATGGGCATCCAGGCCTCGGCCACCTGCGTGATGAACTTCGACGAAGCCGTCGGTTATATCGTCGGCGAGCCGAACAAAGGCCTGGCGGCAATGTTCACCATGATGAACTACGAGCGTCTGGGCGTCGGCATCCAAGGCCTGGCCTCGGGCGAGCGTTCCTACCAGAACGCCGTGGAATACGCCCGCGATCGCCTGCAAAGCCGCTCACCAACTGGCCCGCAAGCCAAGGACAAGGTCGCCGACCCGATCATCGTGCACCCCGACGTGCGGCGCATGCTGCTGACCATGAAAGCCGCGAACGAAGGTGGTCGCGCGTTCTCCACCTATGTGGCCATGCAGTTGGATACCGCCAAGTTCAGCGAAGACGCGGTGGTACGTAAGCGCGCGGAAGATCTGGTGGCCCTGCTGACGCCGGTGGCCAAGGCCTTCCTCACCGATCTGGGGTTGGAAACCACGGTTCACGGTCAGCAGATCTTCGGTGGCCACGGCTACATCCGCGAGTGGGGCCAGGAGCAGCTGGTGCGCGATGTGCGCATTACGCAGATCTATGAAGGCACCAACGGCATCCAGGCGCTGGACCTGGTCGGGCGCAAGATCGTCGGCAGCGGCGGGGCGTTCTACAAGCTGTTCATGGACGAGATTCGCCATTTCACCACGACCGCCAGCGCCGATCTGGCCGAGTTCACCAAGCCATTGAACGACGCACTGGATAACCTCGACGAACTGACTGCCTGGCTGCTGGATCGGGCCAAGACCAATCCGAACGAAATCGGCGCGGCCTCGGTCGAATACCTGCAAGCGTTCGGATACACGGCTTACGCCTACATGTGGGCGTTGATGGCGAAAGCCGCGCTGGGCAAGGAGTCGCAAGACGATTTCTACGCCAGCAAGCTGGGTACCGCGCGCTTCTACTTCGCCCGTCTGCTGCCGCGTATTCACTCGCTGAGCGCATCGGTGAAGGCCGGTAGCGAATCACTGTTCCTGCTGGATGCGGCGCAGTTCTGAGTACATGGGCATCATGTAAGCATTCTCTTACATGACGTGCTGCTAATCACCCATATCGGCAGATTGGATCCAGAGCTAATCTACTTCACATGGACGTCGCGCAGGAAGCGCAAAGCAATAACACGGACACGTAGGATTCCGCCAGGATGGTGGAGTGAAAAGGATGTCAGGGAAACAGTCTGCAAAGCCCCGCTTCGGCGGGGTTTTCTTTTGCCCGCGTTTTTTATCTGCGCTGCTCAGCCTAGCCCTTCCAGCGTCGTCGGGCCTGTCATCCGCCCGTCCGGGCCGCTCATCTCTTCTTCCAGCAAGGTTCGCAGCAACTCCAGGGTTGCCTGCTGACGCTGCACATCACGACATACCAACCCCACTTTCAAGGGCACCCTCGGTTCGCTCAGCGGTTTCCATAGCAGGTCCGTATGGCTGTGGGTCTGACGCGAGCGCCCCGGCAGGACCGTCGCCAGGCGGGTGTTGGGCAGGCTGTCGAGAATCCCCGCCATATTGTTCAGTTCTGCCTGCACCTGTGGCCGGCGTCCGAGATTGGCCAGTTGCGCCTGCCAGATCTGGCGTATCTGGAACTCCTCGCCCAGCAACAGCATAGGCAGCTCCGCAGCCTGGCTCATGGAGACTTTCTTGAATTCGCGCAGGGGATGTTCGGCGGGAATCACCAGGGTCAACTCATCCTCGTAGAGCTGCACACCGTGCAACCCTGGCTGGCGCGGCGGCAGATAACTGATACCGATATCCAACGAGCCATTGAGCAGGCGCCGCTCGATTTCCAGGCCGGTCAGTTCATAGATCTGCACCACCAGATGTGGCTGGGCCTTGCGCACCCGCTCGAGCATTTGCGGCACCAGGCTGCTGTGCACGGTTTGCAGCACACCGATCGCCAGCGTGCGCAGGGCCTGGCCCTTGAAGTTACCCAAGGCTTCGCGAGCCCGCTGCATACCGTCGAGCAAGGGCAGGGCATGGTTGTACAGGGTATGGGCCGCCAGGGTCGGCAACAGGCGCTTGCTGCTGCGCTCGAACAGGCTGACGTCGAGGTTCTGTTCCATCTGACGGATCTGTTGCGAGAGCGCGGGCTGGGAGATCGACAGGCGCTCGGCGGCGCGTCCCACGTGACCTTCTTCATACACCGCGACGAAATAACGCAGTTGTTTAAAATCCATAAGTTCTGCTTATCGAAAAAGCTGGAAAATCGAAATGGCCCGATATGTCACAGAAGCCTAGTCTAACCCCTATTCACAGGGCTTATAGGGCCAGAAGGTGCGATGAATACCGTTTACGTGGATGGTGTTTACATAGGCAAGGCAAAAAACCTCGGACAGGGTTTGATCAGTGATACGGACAAACGTCCGGTTGCAAACCGACTCTGGTTATGGCCGCAGGGTCTGGGCAGCGACGAACACGGCGACCCGCGCTTTCATACCGGCCCGGAGCGGGCACTGCACCATTACCCCGCCGAGCACTACCGCTACTGGCGCAAGCGTTATCCACAGATCGACTGGTGCGCCCCGGCCTTTGGCGAAAACCTGTCTACCCACGGCCTGACCGAAGAGCAGGTCTGCCTGGGCGATATGTTCCGCTGGGGTGGCGCGCTGCTGCAGGTCAGTCAGCCGCGTTCGCCCTGTTATCGCCTGAGCCACCGCTGGGGCATCCCCGAGCTGCCACAACAGGCACAAAACAATGGTCGCTGCGGTTGGTTCTACCGGGTGCTCAAACCCGGCTTCGTCAGTGCCGATCAGCCCTTCGAGCTGATCCAGCGCAGCTATCCGGGCCTGACCGTGGCCTGGGCCCTGCGCTGTTTTTATCGAGAACCTCTGGAGCATGCGGGCTTGAAGAAACTGGTGGACTGTCCGGCACTGGCGTCGCGTTGGCGCGACATCGCGATCAAGCGCATGCGCACCGGCCTGGTCGAGGATTGGTCGTCGCGCCTGCTGGGCCTGCCGCTGGAGGGGTTGAGCGCATGAACCTGTTCAGCCTGCGTCGCCCTCAGCCGAGCCTTGATGATCTTGCGGCCGAGCCCAGCCTGTCGCCGACGAGCGACAACCTTTCCAGTGAGTGCCTGATGCCCAGCGTCCAGCGACCCCATCCAGTATTTGTACGCGGCCAGGGCTCATGGCTGTGGGACAGCGATGACCGCGCCTACCTCGACTTCGTCCAGGGCAACGCCGCCAACAGCCTTGGCCATAGCCCCTCGGCGCTGGTCAAGGCGCTGACGGCCCAAGCCCAGTCGCTGATCAACCCCGGCTCGGGCTTTTACAACCGTGGCATGCTCAACCTCAGCGAGCGCTTGTGCCGCAGCACCGGCAGCGACCAGGCCTATCTGCTGAGCAGTGGCAGCGAAGCCTGCGAGGCGGCGATCAAGCTGGCCCGTAAATGGGGCCAGCTGCATCGCGGCGGCGCCTCGAAGATCATCACCGCCAGCGGTAGCTGTCACGGTCGCAGCTTCGCGGCAATGTCGGCGTCGGCAAGCACGAACATCGCCAATCGCTTCGAGCCACAGTTGGCGGGTTTCAGCCATGTCCCTTTCAACGACCTGCCGGCTTTGCATGCTGCGGTGGACGCGCAGACCGTGGCGATCATGCTCGAGCCGATCCAGGGCGAGGCCGGGGTGATTCCGGCGACCGAGCATTACCTCAAGGGGGTCGAACGCCTGTGTCGCGAGCTGGGCATCCTGCTGATCCTGGATGAAGTACAGACCGGCATCGGCCGCTGCGGCACCTTGCTGGCTGAACAGGTCTACGGCGTGCGCGCCGACATTGTTGCCCTGGGCAAAGGCCTTGGCGGTGGCGTGCCTTTGGCGGCCTTGCTGGCCCGGGGCAAGGCCTGTTGCTTCGAGGTGGGAGAGCTGAACGGTACCCATCATGGCAATGCCCTGATGACCGCCGCGGGCCTGGCGGTGCTCGATAGTGTGCTGGACAACAGCTTTCTCGAGCATGTGCGGGACAACGGCCAGTACTTGCGCGAAGGGCTGGCCCGCCTGGCTAACCGTTATGCCCAGGGAGAATTGCGCGGGCATGGCTTGTTCTGGGGCCTGAGGCTGGCCGACGACTCGGCCGAGGCCGTGGTCAAGGCAGCCCGCTACGAGGGGCTGGTGCTGGCCGCGACACAACCGGACAGCCTGCGATTCACCCCGGCGCTGACGGTGAGCAAGGCCAATATCGACGAAATGCTGCTGCGTCTGGCGCGGGCCTTTTCGCGAGTACGCACCGCGCAGCTGCAATGCCGCAAGGGGCTGGTGGTTTGAAGCCGGCCCTGATCCCGCCATGTCCGATCTTGCCCTGACAGAATTTCCGAACCGTCTCGCGGTATAACGCATCGCCCCGTGTCCGATTTTTCGCACGGGGCGTTTTTTTGTCTCGGGCTTTTGCAAAACCGCCATCAGGTCTTGAAGGCCATCATCCTGGGAGGGCTCCTTAGGCTCATCCGCCAGGACGGTGGGGCTGCATGGATGTAAGACCACCGGGCAGCTTGGGTTGAATATATATACCACTGAGTGGTATGTTTTTTTGGAAAGGAAGCCATGACCATCAGGTTGTTCAAAACCAAAGGTTTTGCTGTCGCGGCGAAAAAAGCCTTGATCCATGACGACGAGTTGCTGGCCGCATTTAGCGAGTTATGCCGTGGCCAGGCTGATGATCTGGGGGGTGGGGTCTGGAAAAAACGCCTGAACGCCAACCGCCATCGTTCGATCGTCCTGGCCAGAGGCCGGCGTTACTGGGTGTTCCAGTTTCTGTTCGCCAAGCAGGACCAGAGCAATATCAGCCATCAGGAGCTGCAGGCGTTCCGCGCGCTGGCCAAGGCTTACGAAGGGCTGGATGGCTGGCAGATCCAGCAGCTACTCGAGATGAAAGCGTTTGTGGAGATCAGACATGAGCAAGCCATTCAAGACTGAAGCCCTCGAATCGATACACGAGTCGGCCAGTGCCCTGCACGCCATCGGCGCCATTGGCAAAACCACCATGCGCCAGTTCGATGAGGCCTGTATCGCGCCCGTCCCGGCGAATATTCCCGCGGAGCAGATCAAGCTGCTGCGCGAGCGTAGCAACGTCAGCCAACCGGTCTTTGCCCGCTATCTGAACACCAGTGCGTCCACGGTGAAGCAGTGGGAGTCCGGTGAGAAACACCCGAGCGGCATGGCGCTCAAGCTGCTGAGCATCGTGCAAAAACATGGCCTGGAAATACTGGCGTGAGCCAGTACTGAGACGCCGGCTAGCCTGGCGATAAAAACCGGCCCTTGGCCAGAATCGACTGAACCCCGCCGAACGCCATGGGTCGACTAGCTGTGAGGCTCGTACGAGTCGATTTCTATCAGGAGTTGCCCCATGGATTTTATCCGCATCATCATTGCCATTCTGTTGCCGCCATTGGGAGTGTTTCTGCAAGTGGGGTTCGGCGGTGCGTTCTGGCTGAATATCCTGCTGACCCTGTGCGGCTACATCCCGGGCATCGTGCATGCGGTGTACATCATCGCCAAGCGCTGAGCCTGACGCCTGCTCCTGCACAGGAGCAGGCTTGTCTCCCCAGGGCGCAGACTATTGCGGTGTGCCCGTCTGTTCCATTACCCGTCGATAAAACAGCCATTCCTGTTCCAGGGCGTGGGCCTGATTGGCGGCCTTGCGAAAGCCATGGCGTTCATCCGGGTAATAGTGTGCTTCGGCCGCAATGCCGTTGTCCTGCAGGGCCTCGAGCATGTCCCGGGTCTGCTGGGGCACCACCACGGCGTCGAGTTCGCCCTGGAAGAAAATCACCGGTACGCGGATATTGCCGGCATGCAACAGCGGGGTGCGGGCCTTGTAGCGTTCGGCATCCTGTTCGGGGTCGCCGATCAGCCAGTCCAGGTAGTCGCCTTCGAACTTGTGGGTGGCTCGCCCCAGGGCGATCGGGTCGCTGACGCCATACAGGCTGGCACCGGCACGGAACACATCGGCAAAGGCCAGCGTGCAAAGGGTGGTGTAGCCGCCGGCACTGCCACCGCGAATGAAAGCCTGGTCGCCATCGATCAGGCCTTGTCGGGCCAGATACGCAACCACCGCGCAGGCGTCCTGTACATCCACCTCGCCCCAGCTCAGGTACAGGGCCTGTCGGTACTCGCGACCATAGCCGGTGCTGCCGCGATAGTTCAGGTCGGCCACGGCGAACCCCCGCTGCGCCCAGTACTGGATGCGCGGGTCGAGTATCGGATAGCAGGCTGAAGTCGGGCCGCCGTGGATGAACACCACCAGTGGCGGTCGGGCGTCATCGCTCATGGCTGGGTAGAAAAAGCCGTGGGCTTCGCCCTGGCCGCTGGGGTAGCGCAGGGTTTGCGGACGGCTGATCTGTTCGGGCGGCAGGGGCGCCACACCGCCTGCCAGGACCGTGACCTGCTGCAACTGGCGATCAATAGCGATTACCGCGGACGGACTGACAGGTGACGCCGCGATGCAGTAGATAAACCGTTCATCCAGCGCCAGGTTGCGGAAGCGGCTGTAGTCGCCGCTGAAGTCCTGTTGTGAACCTTTGGCCAAATGCAGCCCCAGACGGCCAAAACCACCTTGCGTCCAGGTGCCGAGCCAGCTGTCGCCACCCAGTGGCAGCCAGGTGCAGCCACCCAACTGCCAGGGTGCCGGGGCGTGATCGGCAGCGGCGCAAGGCAGCGCTTGCAGGCCGTTGGGCGTTTCACCCCAGGGTTGCCAGAACCCGGCGCGGTCGGTCAGGCAATACAGGCGGCCGGTTTCATCGAAGCGTGGTTGTTGCAGCGACTCTTCTGCACTGTCGCCAGCCAGGCTCTGTGGGTCATCCCAACGGCCATTGGCCAGGCGCTCGGCGATCATCAGGCGGGTCGAGGTCCAGGGCTGATGCGGTCGATCCCATTCGATCCAGGCCAGGTGTTGGCCGTCCGGACTCAAGGTGGGAGCGGCGTAGAAGTCCGCCCCTTCGGCCAGCAGTTGGCGTTTGCCGTTACCCAGGTCGATGCTCACCAGACGATGCTGGTTGTTGTGTTCTTCCACCGCCAGCACCTGGCCGGCGGCGAACTGCAGGTCGCCATAACGGCACTCGCCAGAGGTCAGGGCTACCGGTGTTTCGCCTTGCAGCGACTGTCGGTAGAGCTGCTGATCCGCTTCGTTGACGAACGCCAGCCCGTCATCGCTCAGGCAAAAGGCGCCGCCGCCATATTCGTAGACCCGGCTGCGCACGCTGAAACCTTGCGGTGTCAGGCAGCGGGCCTGGTTGTCGCGCCAGTGCCAGATCCGGCAGGCGGCATCTTCGGGGCGGTATTCGTTCCAGAACAGGCCGTTGGCGCCGAGCCGCAGCTCGGCGAAATCGATGCCGGCGGCGACGGCTTGGGCGGCGCTGAAAGATTCAGCCTTTGGCGATGAGGCGCGAATTTCGTTCATTACGGAAGGCCAGTTGCTCGATGGTCTGGGTGGCGTGCTCGGCTTCTTCGCGGGCCTTGAGGATCACGCCGTGATGGTGCGACTTGCTGCACACCGGGTCGGCATTGCTGGCGTCGCCCGTGAGCATGAAGGCCTGGCAGCGGCAGCCGCCGAAGTCCTTTTCCTTTTCATCGCAGGAGCGGCACGGCTCGGGCATCCAGTCGTAGCCACGGAAGCGGTTGAAGCCGAAGGAGTCGTACCAGATGTGTTGCATGCTGTGGTCGCGCACATTGGGGAACTGCACGGGCATCTGCCGGGCGCCGTGGCAGGGCAGGGCGGTGCCGTCCGGCGTGACGGTGAGGAAGATGCTGCCCCAGCCATTCATGCAGGCTTTCGGGCGTTCCTCGTAGTAATCCGGGGTGACGAAAATCAGTTTGCACGGATGCCCTTCGGCTTCCAGCCTGGCGCGGTATTCGTTGGTGATGCGTTCGGCGCGTACCAGTTGTTCCTTGGTTGGCAACAGGCCGACGCGGTTGAGCTGGGCCCAGCCGTAGAACTGGCAGGTGGCGAGCTCGACGAAGTCGGCTTCCAGGGCGATGCACAGTTCGATGATGCGGTCGATCCGGTCGATGTTGTGCCGATGGGTGACGAAGTTCAGCACCATCGGGTAGCCGTGGGCTTTCACCGCCCGGGCCATTTCCAGCTTCTGGGCGAAGGCTTTTTTCGAGCCGGCCAGCAGGTTGTTCACCTGCTCGTCGCTGGCCTGGAAGCTGATCTGGATGTGATCGAGCCCGGCCTTCTTGAAGTCGCTGATTTTCTGCTCGGTCAGGCCAATGCCCGAGGTAATCAGGTTGGTGTAGAACCCCAGCTTGCGCGCCTCGCCGATCAGCTCGGCGAGGTCCTGGCGCACCAGTGGCTCGCCACCGGAAAAGCCCAGCTGCGCGGCGCCCATTTCCCGGGCTTCGCGAAACACCTTGAGCCACTGCTCGGTGCTCAGCTCCTTGCCCTGCTCGGCGAAATCCAGCGGGTTGGAGCAGTACGGGCATTGCAGCGGGCAGCGGTACGTCAGCTCGGCCAGCAGCCACAGCGGCAGGCCGACTTCCGGCTTGGGCGGTATCGGCGCTGGCGAATCAGCCAAGTTCGATCCAGTGCTGTGCACGGGCGACCTCCATGAATTGCTCGATGTCGTCACCGAGTTCGGGCACGCCGGGGAACTGGATCTCCAGCTCCTTGATGATCGCCGCGACATCCCGCTCGCCATCGATCAATCCGCCGATCAGTGCAGCGCTCTCGTTGAGCTTGATCATGCCTTCAGGGTAGAGCAGTACATGGCCTTTCTGCGCCGGTTCGTACTGGAAGCGGTAGCCGGGGCGCCAGGTCGGGGTCTTGCTGCGATCGAAGCTCATAGGGTGATTCCTTTATGCCAGACCCGTTGTGCGGTGACGCTGTGGTACGGCGGGCGATTGAGTTCGTAGGCCATGCTCATGGCGTCGAGCATGCTCCAAAGGATGTCCAGTTTGAACTGGAGAATTTCCAGCATGCGCTCCTGCCCGGCGCGGGTGGTGTAGTGCTGCAGGGTGATCGCCAGACCGTGCTCGACATCGCGCCGCGCCTGGCCCAGGCGGGTGCGGAAGTATTCATAGCCGGTCGGGTCGATCCACGGGTAATGCTGGGGCCAGCTGTCGAGACGCGACTGGTGGATCTGCGGCGCGAACAGCTCGGTCAGCGAGCTGCTGGCGGCTTCTTGCCAGCTGGCGCGGCGGGCGAAGTTGACGTAGGCGTCGACGGCGAAACGCACGCCCGGCAGCACCAGCTCTTGCGAGCGCAGTTGGTCCGGGTCGAGACCGACCGCTTGCCCCAGGCGCAACCAGGCCTCGATGCCACCGTCTTCGCCGGGGGCGCCGTCGTGGTCCAGCAGGCGCTGAATCCACTCGCGACGAATTTCCCGATCCGGGCAGTTGGCGAGGATCGCGGCATCCTTGAGCGGGATGTTCACCTGGTAGTAGAAGCGGTTGGCGACCCAGCCCTGGATCTGCTCGCGGGTCGCCCGGCCTTCGTACATCGCCACGTGGTACGGATGGTGGATGTGGTAATAGGCGCCCTTGGCCCGCAGGGCCTGCTCGAATTCGGCGGGGGACATTGCTGTGTCAGTCATTGCGGTTCTCCGGGGAACAACCGTGGATAGTGTTGCCTGATCGGGCCTCATCGCGGGCAAGCCTCGCTCCTACAGGTAGCGCTGTCTGTAGGAGCGAGGCTTGCCCGCGATAGCTCCTGTGGTTACAGCTCGATACTCATGCCGTCGTAAGCCACTTCAACGTTACGCCGCGCCAGCTCCGCGCGTTCGGCGGAATCCTCGTCGAGGATCGGGTTAGTGTTGTTGATGTGGATAAGAATCTTGCGCTGCTCTGGCAACTGCTCCAGCACTTCCAGCATGCCGCCGGGGCCGTTCTGCGCCAGGTGGCCCATTTCCCGCCCGGTCCGGGTACCGACGCCGCGGCGCTGCATTTCGTCGTCTTCCCACAGGGTGCCGTCCACCAGCAGGCAGTCGCTACCGCTCATGATTTCCAGCAGCGCTGCGTCGACCTTGCCCAGCCCCGGGGCGTAGAACAGCTTGCCGCCGGTGCGCAGGTCTTCGACGATC
Organism: Pseudomonas chlororaphis subsp. piscium; assembly: GCF_003850345.1. Taxonomy (NCBI): domain Bacteria; kingdom Pseudomonadati; phylum Pseudomonadota; class Gammaproteobacteria; order Pseudomonadales; family Pseudomonadaceae; genus Pseudomonas; species Pseudomonas chlororaphis. The sequence continues at coordinate 6,419,419 of NZ_CP027707.1, read as the reverse complement.
AGGCCGATGTTATCGCCCGGGTGCGGGTCGAAGCGATGGGGCGAATAGGGCGGTGCGGCGCTGCGCAACGGCAGCGGACTGAAACGCAAGTTCGGGCAGGCCGGGATGGTGAAGCTCTGGTCGAGTTCGATGCGGTTCCAGTTCAGCCCGCCGTTCCAGTGGGTGAGCATGGTGAACAGCGGGAAGCCGCTGCTGAGGTCTTCATGGACCATGTCGGTGCACCAGACCTGATGCGGGCAGCCTTCGCGCAGGCTGAGCAGGCCGGTGGTGTGGTCGATCTGACTGTCCATCAGGATGATCGCGCTGATCCCGGTGTCGCGCAGGGCGCGGCCCGGTTGCATCGGGGCGAAGCTCTGGAGCTGGGCGCGGATGTCCGGCGAGGCGTTGCACAGGACCCAGTTCACGCCGTCATCGGAAATGGCGATGGACGATTGGGTGCGAGCCTTTGCCCGCAGGCTGCCGTCGCGAAAGCCCGCGCAGTTCGCGCAGTTGCAGTTCCACTGCGGAAAACCGCCACCGGCGGCGGAACCTAGAATCTGGACAAACATGGCCGCTCCATCAGGTTAAAGCTGAAAATAAAAACGCCCCGGCGAGCCGAGGCGTTGCACTGCGCGAGCAATCAACGGCTGGCGAAGTACATGGTGACTTCAAAGCCGATACGCAGGTCGGTGTAAGCAGGTTTGGACCAGGACATAGAGGTGCTCCTTCAGGTGGGTGGGGCGGTTGAGATCTATACATATAGTCCACCTCCAACCGGAGATGTTCAGATGCTTAGGGGGCTATCTTACTAAATTCCCCCTGGGGAATGACCGCATTTGTTGAAGAAAGCTCGTTGCAGCCAGGGTAATGATCATTTTGCCGCTCGCCAGGGTTCGCCCAGGCAGGCACCGTTGGCCAGACAGTGCCAGCCGCCTTGCGCCTGCTGCAATTGTTCGGCCGCGAGCAACAGCTGTGGCTGGGTGGCCGCCATAATCTCCTGTTGCAATTGCTCCAGGTAATCCGACGGATGGCCAGCCAGTCGCCCCTGCCAGAGCAGTTCGGCCAGTTGCGCCACGGGCAACGCACGGGCATCGAACTGGGCGGCCAGGTTAGCTTTCAAGTCGTCCAGGGAGGCGTCATCCAGTGCCTCGATCAACTCGGGCAACTGCGTCAGGAACGCCCGGATATGCTCGAGGATCTCGCTCAGCGAAGCGCTGGGCGACTGCACGCCGAACAGCAGGCCGGTCTGGCCGTTGATCTGCCGTACGCCGCTGAACACCGCATAGCCCAGTTGTAACTCGACCCGCAGGCGCTGATAGAACGGCATCTGGCCAAGTTGCCCCAGCAGCCGCCAGCTGGCTTCCTGCTGAAGGGTGGTGTCCGGTGCCGGGCAAAACAGCAGCAGGGCCTGCTCGCCGGAGCCGGTTGCGATCTCATGCCAGTGCTGCTGCGCGGCTATCGAGGGCGGCGCTGAAAGCTGGCTGTCGGCGGTCCCCGGGGCTTTGCTCAATGCCATGCCGATCGCGCTTTGGGCATGGGCCAGGCCGATGGCCAGGCCATCCCAGTGGGCGTCATCCCACAGTGCTTGCCAGTTTTGCTCATCCAGAGGACGCAACTCCTCGGAGGTGGGTATGTCCAGGCAGCGCTCGGGCAGTTCCTGGAGCAATTGGCGGATCGGCAGCAGCGGTAGGGGAGCAGCTGGGGGTATCTGCCAGAACTCCACGCCAGGTTGGCTCAGTTCCAGCAGAGCCTGCTGGAGCATGGCCGGCATCGGTTCGGGAAGCCCTTTCAGCGTCAACAGACACTGGTTGCCCGAGACACCGAAGGATAATTCGACACCCGCCTGAAGTCCGTCGTCCCGCAGGTTGCGCAGGTGGCTTTGCAAGCGGCTGCGCAGCTCCTGTGGCAATACGCTTTGCAGGCGCCAGCGCAAGTACAGGGCGGCCTCGCCGGAGTCATCGGCGAGGGGCTGGCTGAAAGTCATGGCCGATGATTCGCGACGTTGGCGCAAGCGGTCCTGGGCAAAGGTCCGCAAGCCGCGGTGGGCGCTGGTCTGCCCGCGAATCAGGCCGGCCTGGGCGGTTGGCGCCGAGCTGCGCAGGAAAGGATTGGGCGCAGGCAGTTGCCAGCTGATATCGCTGCTGGCTGCCTGCGGGGGTTGAAGTTGCGACAGCAGGGCCTTGAGGGCTGTGACGCCGCAGTCGGATAACTGCGGTTCAAACTGCTCGTTGTTCAGTCTTGCCAATGCCAGTGCGCTGGCCACCTGGCGCTTGCGCTGTTGCAGCAGGGCGTACTCGTCACGCAAGGCCGGCCAGTCGTCCTGGCTGCTGAAAAAGGCCAGCCAATCGAAGAGCCACTCACTCACCTGTTCCGGTTGTTGGGCGCCTTGCTCGGTCAAGTCGAACTGGACATGCAGCAACGCCTGACCGGCAAACTGATACAGCGGCGCGGCCTTCAGCCCTTCGACCAGCTTGCGCTCCTTGAGCGTGGCCAGCAGTCCGCCGGGTTTGCCGGAGGCCAGCCAGGTGCAGAGAAAGTCCAGCGCTTCGCGGGCGGCCGTGGGCAGTTGCTCGCAGGCGAACAGCAGGTTCAGGTGGTTCCCTTCGAACTGCTGATAATGCGGCTGCGCAGATGTCAGCAAGGGCACGGGGGCGTCTTGCGGATGCGCTTTACCGGTGGCGAGGGCGGCGCCAAAACCTTGTGCCAAGGCCTTCAGCTCCTCCAAGGATTGTGGGCCAGCCAGGCTCAGGGTCATTTGCCCGCTGTGGTAGTGAGCCTGATAGAAGGCCTGCAACGCCTGTTGAAACGCCGGGCGCGGCACCTTGAGACTGTAGCGATTGCCAGCGTGGAATGCCCGCAGCGGGTGCTCCGCGGACAGCCCGTCGAGCAAGGCGAACTGCTGTTGCGCCGCGGCATCCCGCGACCAGGCGATGAACTCTGCGTGCAGCACCTCGCGCTCGCGCAGCTGGTCTTCCTGGCTCATGCGCGGGTGGGCGAGCATGTCGGCCAGGCGCTCCAGCCCGGCGGCGAAATCCGCAGGGGGCAGTTCGAAGAAAAAGTCGGTGTGGCGTTCGCCGGTGCTGGCGTTCACTTGGCCGCCGTGGCGTTGCACATAGGCCATCAGGCCCTGTTCCGCGGGAAAGCGCTCGGTGCCGAGAAACAGCAGGTGTTCGAGAAAGTGCGCCAGCCCGGGCCAGGCCAGTGGTACGTCGTGACTGCCGGCCGAGACCCGCAGGGCCGCCGCGCAGCGCTTCAATCGAGGGACGTGGTGCAGTGAAACCCGCAGGCCGTTGGCCAGGGTTTCTTGATGAGGCAGAGGGTGGTTCAGCGCGGGCATGAGCACTTCCAGAACAGTGAAGCGCCCATGCTAGCGGATAACCCCGGATCAGCGCTTGTTCAGGTCGTCGTAAAGCTCCGGGCGACGGTCATGGAAGTAGCGGTTGGCGGCGCGGGAGTCGAGCATCAACTGACGGTCCAGGGTGCCGGCTATCAGGGCCTCATCCAGCCCAGCGAGGGCAATCCGCTGGCCGTCGGGGGCGGCAATGCTGCTCTGGCCACAGTAGTGGATCTCGTCTTCGTGGCCGCAGTAGTTGGCGTAGGCCACATAACATTGGTTTTCGAAGGCGCGCGAACGCACGGTGACATCGGCGATGAAGTCGTAAGGCAGCATGTTGGCGGTGGGCACCAGAATCAGCTCGGCCCCGGCCAGTGCCAGGCGCCTGGCGTTCTCCGGAAACTCGATGTCGTAGCAGATCAGGAAACCGAGCTTCCAGCCATTGAGCTCCACCAGGGGGAAATCGTCCGGGCCGGCGCTGAACATCGAGCGGTCGAGATCGCCGAACAGGTGGGTCTTGCGGTAGTTGCACAGGCGTTGGCCGTTGCTGTCGATCAGTTGCACGGCGTTATAGATCTGGCCGTCGTCGGCCCGTTCCGGGTAGCCATATAGGATCGCGATACCCGCCGACTGGGCGACGTTGGCGATGTATTGCGCCGACGCGCCATCCTGGGCCTCGGCCAGGGCGCCCACGGCCTCTACGCCGATGTTGTAGCCGCTGAGGAACATCTCCGGCAGCACCAGCAGGTCGGCGCCGGAAGCTTCCACGGCGACTTTCTGCAGGCGTTGCAGGTTGCCGGCGACATCCAACGGTTGTGGGGCACATTGATAAAGCGCTACACGCATGGTGATGACTCCTCTGTGCGCTGGACTGTCACTGTAGCCGTTGCCACGGGCTGCTCAAAGGCCACGAGCGTTGTGCTCGATCGCAGCCCGTGGCAGCGGCTACAGGTTCAGTCGGCCAGGGCGATCGGGCCGATTTCGTGGAACACGTCGCCCGGTCCCGGGTTCTCGGTGTGGGTCTGCCCGCCGAAGTGCTTCATGATGCCCCAGACCGCATTGAGCGAGGTCTGTACCGCGCCTTCCACCCAGGCCGGAGTCCAGGACACGTCGTCGCCGGCGATGAAAATGCCGCGCTGTTCGGCGGGCAGGTCGTCCTGCATGAAGTGCGCGTACATGCGCTGGTTGTAGCGGTAGTGGCCCGGTAGCGCACCCTTGAAGGCTCCGAGGAAGTGCGGATCGGCTTCCCAGGACACGGTGATCGGGTCGCCGATGATGCGCCCGGCAATATCGACTTTCGGGTAGATCTTCTTCAGGGCGTCGAGGGCCAGCTTGACCCGTTTTTCCACCGGGTGCGGCAGCATCTTCAGGGCGTCGCTCATCCACGAATAGGACAGGCAGATGACCCCCGGCTTGTCGTCGCCGTTGTCGAACTTGCCGTTATCAAAAAGGTACGTGCCGCGGGTCAGGCGGTCGGTGAGGGTCATGCTCATCAGGTCGCGACCGGTTTCCGGATCCTTGTCCTTCCAGAACGGCCGGTCGACCATGACGAAGGTCTTCGACGACTGCATGTAGCGGGTGCGGTCCAGGGCCATCCACATCTTCTGCGAGAACAGCGACTCTTCGCATTCGATCTGGGTGGTCAGCAGCCAGCTCTGGCAGGTGGTCAGCACCGCCGCGTATTCACGGGTGTCGCCCCAGTTGTCGGTGACGCTGAAGCGGCCATCGGCGGCCCGGGCGATACGTTTCACCCCGGGGCGCGGCGCGCCATGGTGCAGCGAGCTGAGGCTGGTGCCTTGCGGCCAGTGGGCGCAGCGCTCCGGCACATGGCGCCAGATGCCCAGCGGCACCTGCTCGACACCGCCGACCACCAGGTGCTGGTGATCGTCGCAGTTGGTCATTACCACGCGGAAGATTTCCAGCATCGAGTTGGGGAAGTCCGAATCCCAGCCGCCGGTGCCGAAGCCGACCTGGCCGAATACTTCGCGGTGATGGAACGACAGCTTGGCGAAGGCTTTCGAGGTGGCGACGAAGTCATAGAAGGTGCGGTCGTCCCACAGCGGCACCAGGGTGTTCCACAGTTCCTTGAGGCGCGGCACGTCGCGGTCGCGAATGGCCTGCTGGATTTCGCCGAAGCGCGAACCGTCTTCCAGGGCATCGGCCCAGGCGTCGGCCACTTCCTGGAACAGCGCTGGCAGGTCGGCAAGCTTCTGCGCGTAGTGAGTCTGGCCTTCGAGGTCGATCACGGTGCTGCCGGAAGCCGGCGTCAGCGGGTTGGGAAAGGGCTTGGTCTCCAGACCCAGCTTGTCGACGTAGTGATAGAAGGCCGTGGAGGACACTGGAAAGCGCATGCCGCCCAGCTCGGCGATGATCCCTTCGGCGCCTTCGAACGCCTGGGAGCGCAGTCGACCGCCCATTTTCGAGGCTTCGTACACTACGGGTTTGAGGCCCAGTTTCATCAGCTCGTAGGCCGCCACCAGCCCGGCAATACCGGCCCCGACAATCGCCACTTCGGCGCCATGGTTGGCCTCGGGGATGCTGCCCAGGCCGGCCGGGTGCTCGATCCAGTCGTCGAAGGCGAACGGGAAGTCCGGGCCGAAAATGGTGATGGGTTTCTTACCGTCTGCAGGATGGCGATTGTTCTTGTTCATGGCTGACCTTGCTGGCAACTCGAGCAGAGCGCTGAGTATAGGAAAAGATGGCAGCCATTCTAGGGAGCGTTGCGCACGTTAATAAGACGCAAAGTGTCGTCGTTTTGAATGATCGATGAACAATATGACGGTTTTGTTGTGCGAAGTGACGAGCTGTGCGTTTCGGGGCAGGGAAAGGCTCTTCAGACGGGATGCCCGCGGTCGATCTTGCTACTGAGGATGATCGAGGTGGTGGTCTTTTCCACGCCGTCGACACTGCCGATCTGGTCGAGCAACTGGTCCAGCTGCTCCGGCGAATCGGTGCGCAGCCAGGCGACATAGTCGAATTCCCCACTCACCGCGCAGAGTTGCTGGACCTGGGCCATGGCGCTCAGGCGCCGCAGTACCTCCTTGCCGGAGCGCGGCTGCACCTTGATCCCTACGTAGGCCTGCAAGCCGCCATCGATGACCCGCTGACCCAGGCGCACGCCATAACCGGTAATCACCCGTGCCTTTTCCAGCCGCGCCAGGCGCGAGGTCACGGTGGTACGGGCGATCCCCAGCTGCCTGGCGAGCATGGCCACGCTTTCGCGGGCATTGATCTGCAAGGCCGCGATCAGTTGGCGGTCGATTTCGTCGAGGACGAGAGGGCGGCTGTCAGACAAGGTGAACTCCGGCGCGGGCAACGGTGGCCGAGCATGTTACAGGCTCGCTGGGGGCGATGCTCGTGGCATGGCGTATTGGCTGCGGGCTGTGCTGTGACGGCTAGGCTCAGTGGCACCCATGAGATTTTTTGTCACGAATTGCCTGCGACAAGTTGTCATAAGTAACTGGTTAGTACATTCTTGCGCCACGCAAAGAATGGGAGAAATTTCCGACATGAATAATTCTGGGGCTGCCACCGGCAGCAAATGGCTGCTGTGGGCGCTGGGTGTGCTGATCGCATTGATCGGCCTGGGACTGGCCGGCGGGGGCGGGTACCTGGTCAGTCTGGGTGGCAGTTGGTTCTTCCTGCTGATGGGCTTGGCGATGATCGTTTCCGGGCTGCTGATTGCCCGGCGTAACCCGCGTGGCGCCTGGCTGTACGGGGTGGCACTGGTGCTGACGGCGATCTGGGCGGTCTGGGATGCCGGGCTGGAGTACTGGCCACTGGTTTCGCGAGTGCTGACCTTCGCCGTTATCGGCCTGGTGGTGGCGCTGATCTATCCAACCCTGGTGCGTGCGTCGGGCGCGACCGCCGGCCGTGGTGCTTATGGCCTGGCGGGTGTGCTGGGCATTGGCGTCGTGGCGACCCTGGCCTACATGTTCGTGCCGACCCATGTGGTCAAGGCCAGCAGCGAGCCGGCGATCAAGCCTGTGGCTCCAGGTACCGAGCAGAAGGACTGGGCCCATTGGGGCAATACCACTGCCGGCAATCGTTTTGCCGCGCTGGACCAGATCAACAAGGACAACATCGACCAGTTGCAGGTGGCCTGGACTTTCCGCACCGGCGATATTCCGCAAAGCACCGGCGCGGGCGCCGAAGACCAGAACACACTGCTGCAGATCGGTGACAGGGTCTATACCTGCACCGCCTACGGCAAGGTGTTCGCCCTGGACGCCGACACCGGCGCCGAACGCTGGAGGTTCGACCCGCAAGGTTCGGCGCCTAACTGGCAGCGTTGCCGCGGCCTGGGTTATTTCGATGCCTCCACCGAGCCTGCTGCCGCTCCGGCCGCCTGCGCCAAGCGTTTGTTCCTGCCGACTGGCGATGCGCGTCTGATCGCGATCAACGCAGAAACCGGCAAGCCGTGCGAAGACTTCGGCGACAAAGGCACGGTCGACCTGAAAACCGACATGGGCGAAGTGAAGCCTGGCTACTACCAGCAGACCTCGACGCCGCTGGTGGCCGGCAATGTGGTCATAGTTGGCGGCCGGGTGGCGGATAACTATTCCATCGGCGAGCCACCGGGCGTGGTTCGCGCCTACGACGTGCGCAGCGGCGAACTGGTCTGGGCCTGGGATCCGGGCAACCCGAACACCACCAAGCGTCCGCCGGCGGGCGAGACCTATACCCGCGGTACGCCAAACGTCTGGTCGGCCATGTCCTATGACGCCAAGCTCGGTCTGGTCTACCTGCCGACCGGCAACGCCACGCCAGACTTCTTCGCCGGCCAGCGCACGGAACTCGACGACAAATGGAGTTCGTCCATTGTCGCCCTGGATGTGAAAACCGGTCAGGTGCGCTGGCACTTCCAGACCACTCACCACGATTTGTGGGACTTCGACCTGCCGGCGCAGCCGCTGCTGTACGACGTGCCGGACGACAAGGGCGGAGTCCAGCCGGCGCTGGCGCAGGTCACCAAGCAGGGTGAGATCTTCCTGCTCAACCGCGAAACCGGAGTGCCTATCGCCCGGGTGGAAGAGCGTCCGGTGCCGCAGGGCAATATGCCGGGCGAACGCTACTCGCCAACCCAGCCGTTCTCGGTGGAGATGCCGTCGATCGGCAACCAGACCCTCACCGAGTCGGATATGTGGGGCGCCACACCGTTCGACCAGTTGATGTGCCGCATCCAGTTCAAGGGCATGCGCCATGAAGGCGTCTACACCCCGCCAGGCATGGATCACGCCTTGCAGTTCCCGGGCTCCCTGGGTGGCATGAACTGGGGCAGCGTGTCGGTGGACCCGAACAGCAACTATATGTTCGTCAACGATATGCGCCTGGGCCTGGCCAACTACATGATCCCGCGCGCGAAGATCGCGGCCGGGGCCAGCGGCATCGAAATGGGCGTAGTGCCTCAGGACGGCACGCCGTTTGGGGCGATGCGCCAGCGTTTCCTCTCGCCTGCCGGTATTCCGTGCCAGAAGCCACCGTTCGGCACCATGTCGGCCATCGACCTGAAAACCAAGAAGCTGGTGTGGCAGGTACCGGTCGGTACCGTGCAGGACACCGGTCCCCTGGGCATTCGCATGCACATGCCAATCCCGATCGGCATGCCGACCCTGGGGGCGTCCCTGGCGACCCAGTCCGGCCTGTTGTTCTTCGCCGGCACCCAGGACTTCTACTTGCGCGCCTTCGATACAGGCAATGGCAACGAAATCTGGAAAGCCCGCCTGCCGGTGGGCAGCCAGTCGGGGCCGATGACCTACGTATCGCCGAAGACCGGCCGGCAGTACATCCTGCTGACCGCTGGCGGCGCGCGTCAGTCGCCGGACCGTGGGGACTATGTGATCGCTTATGCATTGCCCGAATAACGGCTGATCCCGGCCTTACAGAAAAACCGCGCCCTGCGCTTTTTTTTTGTGGGCGGATACAGGCTGTCCGTTCGCTTGCGAAAAAACTCAGCGATCAACCAGTTTGCCGAGCTCGTCGAGGCTGATGTTGGGAATGATCGAGCTGGGAATGCGCGACGTGGGGGACAGGTTGTACACCGCGAAGTCCTTGCCCATGACCTTGTCCGACATCAGCTTCAAGGACGGCAGGATCCGCGATTGCAGGTGCTGGTCCAGGCCGCAGGGCGACTTGAAGCTGTCTGGCGTTTCATAAAAGCGCCCCTGGGCAGGACTCAGGTCGACGCCCACCAGGATCGCCGTATCGAAGCCGGCATGATAGGCGAGTTGCAGCGCCAGATAAGCCACCGTGCGGGCGTCGAAGAACCCCAGCTCGAGATTCTTGCTGAAGCCGATGGTCCGGCTCCTGTTGCCCCAGAGCAGAGGAGGGCGAACCAGATCGCGGTTGCTCCTGAGCAATCGCTCCTTCCAGGTCTGTCGTGGTGCTTTCTTCAGTAGAAACAGCTCGCCGCGAGGCTGGATCGGAATCGTCCGGGCATGTTCTTCCCAGAGCGCCACACGCTGGCTGAGATCCATCGCCTGGGCGAAGAGCTCGGGTTGCTGGAGGGAGAAACTGGTATCGGAGCAGGCATAAAAAAAGGGCCGTATGCCGGTCCCGCGGAACATCGAGATGGCTCCGTTCATGGTGATCATCGGGATGTTCGCAAAGGCTTCGATGGGAAAATCCTTTGCCGAACTACCGGATGCAATGATGAAAACCGGGCCTTGCTGAATATTCCGGCAACGTGCGAACCCCGCTACCGGGCCAGGCGAAGGCGCCGTAGATACTACTTCCATGTGTTGTGTCCGAATCATCAGGCCACTCTGATTATTATGGGTGGCTTAGGTGGTGCATCACGTCGGGGAAAGGACAGGCTCTTCCCCATTGATAGAAGTGCTGTCCAAGACCAAGCGGAGGCCATACGCGACTTCCATGCGTTTATGACCGTCGTGGTTTTTAATAGTTGTGCGCTAGGGCTGATTTCTTGGAAGAAATGATCGGCTGCTTTGCCGGCCTGATGGCCGAATCGAGGGGTTTACAGCGCTTTAAATACGCAAAAGCCGCGCAATGCGCGGCTTTCAAAGATGGTGGGCCCACACGGACTCGAACCGTGGACCAAAGGATTATGAGTCCTCTGCTCTAACCGACTGAGCTATAGGCCCTCAGTAGGCCGCGGATTATAGCGACGGTTTCTCGGCTGTGCTATCCGAAAAATCCGAAACGGGAAGGCGCAGAAAGGTCGCGGCGAATTCGTCGGCGCTCAGCGGCAGGCTGATGATGTAGCCCTGGATCTGTTCGCAGCCTTCGTTCCCGAGGAATACCTGCTGTTCGTGGGTTTCCACGCCTTCGGCGATCACGGTGAATTGCATGCTGCGGCCCAGGGCGATGATGGCCCGTACGATCGCCACATCGTGGGGGTCATCGGGCAGGCCGCGGACGAAAGATTGATCGATTTTCAGGAAATCCAGCGGCAGGCGCTTGAGGTAGCTCAGGGACGAGTAGCCGGTTCCAAAATCGTCGATGGCCAACTGAACGCCCAGGCGCTTGAGCTGGTGCAGGACCGCCAGGGCTTCCTCGGCCTGGCTCATGATGAAGTTCTCGGTGATTTCCAGCTGCAGGAAGCCGGGTTTGAGGCGGTTGTCTTTCAGCAGTTGTTCAATCCGCCCCAGCAGGTTCGGCTGGCGCAACTGGGCGCCGGCGAGGTTGACCGAGAGCGGGCCGAAACTCTCGTAACACTCGTTCCACTCACGCAGCTGCTGACAGGCGTGTTCCAGTACCCAGTCGCCGATCTGCAGGATCATGCCGTTCTCTTCGGCCAAGGGGATGAAGTGCTCGGGCGGGACATCGCCAAAGGTCGGGTGATGCCAGCGAATCAGCGCTTCGGCGCCCACCAGCTCTTGGTCGCCCAGCCTGATCTTGGGCTGGTAGTAGAGGTACAGCTCGTTGCGTTCGATGGCTCGCCGCAGTTCATGTTCCAGGGCCACGCGCTCGCTGGCCTGGGCGGTCAGGTCGCGGGTGTAGCTTTCGACCCGGTTGCGACCCTTGGCCTTGGAGCGGTACATGGCAGCGTCGGCATTCTTGACCAGCGTGGCCACGTCGCAACCGTCCTTGGGGTAGAGGCTGGTGCCGATGCTGGCACTGATGAAGAACTCATGCTCGCCCGCCTGGAACGGCGCGGTGAAGCAGTTCAGCAGCTTGTTGGCGATATGGTCGGCATCGCTGGGCTGCTGCAGCCCGGGAAGCAGGATGATGAACTCGTCGCCACCCAGGCGGGCGACGGTGTCGATATCTCGCAGTTGCTCTTTCAGGCGCACGGCAATGCCCTTGAGCAGCAGGTCGCCGACCGGGTGGCCGAGGCTGTCATTGATGTGCTTGAAGCGGTCCAGATCAAGAAACAGCACAGCGCCCTGGCCGCCGTTCTCCTGCTGGCTGTTGAGCGCGGTCAGCAGGCGGCTTTCGAACAGGGTGCGGTTCGGCAGGCCGGTCAGCGGATCATGGTGTGCCTGGTAATCGAGCTTGGCCTGGGCGTGCTTGAGGCTGGAGATATCGGCGAATACCGCGACGAAGTGGGTGATGAAGCGGTCTTTGTTGCGCACTGCGCTGATGGTCAACCAACTGGGGTACAGCTCGCCATTTTTGCGTCGATTGCAGATTTCCCCCTGCCAATGGCCTTCGGCGGTCAGTTGATGCCACATGGCAGCGTAGAAGGCGCTGTCATGCAGGCCGGAAGCCAGCAGGCGCGGAGTGTGGCCCAGGGACTCGGTTTCGCTGTAGCCGGTGATTTCGGTGAACGCCCGGTTGACCGCGCTGATGTGCTGCTGGGTATCGGTGATCAGTACGCCTTCAGCGGTGCTCTCGAACACGGTGGCGGCCTGTTGCAGCTTCTCCTGCATCAGGTGGCGCTCGGTAATGTCGCGGGCGATGGTCAGCATGCAGTCTTCGTCACCGATCGGCAGCGGCCGGCTGGAGAGCTCACAGAGGCGGATCTGACCGTCATTGCGGCGAATATGGCAGCTGAAATCCCGCACAAAGCCATCCCGTTGCATCAGGTCGAGCATCTGCCGGCGTTCGTTGAGGTTGACCCAGATGCCCAGGTCCAGCGTGGAACGGTCGACAGACATGGCGCTGTTGAAGCCGGTGATGCGGCTGAAACCTTCGTTGACTTCAATCAGCAAGCCATCGCGCTGGCGGCTTAGCAACAGGCCGTCGGGCGAGGCGTGGAAAGCCTTGGCGAACTTCTCTTCGGAGGTTTGCAGCTGCTGCTGGGTTTCCTTCAGTTGGCTGATGTCGCGAACCACCACGACCAGGGCGGGCGTGGTGTCTAGGTCGAAGGGTTCGGCGGAGATCAGTCCGGTGAACAGCTGGCCGTTGCTGCGCCGAAAGGGCATTTCCAGGTTGCGGATACTGCCGGCCTGCAAGCGTTGCAGCAGCCCCGGGCCGACGCCCTGAATACCCCAGATATTCAGCTCGGTGGCCGTCTGGCCCACGACTTGCCCGGCACTCAGGCCGATCTGCTCTTCGAACGCCTCGTTGACCTCCAATAGGCAGCCATCCGACAGGCGGGCAATGACCAGGATGTCCGGGCACTGCTGGAAGACCGAGGCGAACTTCTGTTCCGAGAGCTGCAGGGCCTCTTCGGTGCGTTTTGTTTCGCTGATATCGATCATCAGGCCGCGCATGATCGGTTCATGCCCGTGCTCGATCAGGCTGACGATGTCGCGAACCCACAGGCAGCGGCCATCGGCGGTGATTACTCGGTAATCCAGGCTGTGATCGCGCCCGGCCAGGACTTCGTGGTCGCAGAAGTGCTGGGCGCGCGTCAGGTCGGCGGGATGGATGATGTTTCTCCAGAACCCGGGAATCAGCCAGTGCGAAAGGGGATAGCCCAGCAGTTGCTCGGCATGGGGCGACACGTAGCTGTAGGTGAAGTCGCTGATGCGCGCCTCCCAGGCAATCGCTGAAAGGCTTTCGACCAGGCCGCGATAATGGTATTCGCTGCTGCGCAGTTCCTGTTCCAGGGCCACGCGGCGGGCGATCTCGGAGCTCAGCCGGCGATTGATGCGGATCACCGCTGCCAGCACGGCAAACAGCAGGAGCAGCCCCGGCAGGCCATAGAACAGCAGGTCCGACCAGAACGAACGGTGGTCGAGCACATTGCCAACCCAGCGCTGCTGGATTTCGTTGACCTCCGCCGGGCTTATGTCAGCCAGCACCTTGTCGAGAATGCTTACCAGTATCTTGCTGTCGCGAGGGACGCCCATGGCCAGCTGATAGCGGTAGGGTGTTTCGCCACTGACATAGAGTCCATCCAGCTTCTGCTGCCGTAGGCTCCAGACACTGGAGGCCAGATCGCCGACCACGGCATCGACCTGATTGAGGGCCAGTGCCTGCAAGGCCGAACTCACATTGGGCAGGGCGACCAGGTTCAGGTCGGGATGATGAGTGCGCAGCAGTTCGTGGGGGGCGTAATTTTCCACGACGGCGATCTTCAGGCCATACAGGTCCGTGAGCTTGCGAGGTTGCGCACCGCCTTTATGGGCCAGGATCACGATAGGGAAGTCGAGGTACGGGCGGGTGAAGGCCAGGTAATTTTGCCGTTCCGGGGTCGACATGATGCCCGGTAGCAGGTCCAGATTGCCCTTTTTCGCGGCTTCGAGCACTTCGCTCCAGCTGGCGGGTTCTATCGGCTTGAGCGTGATCGCCAGGCGATCCTGGATCAGATGGATATAGTCCGCCGCAAGGCCCTGGTAGCGCCCCTCCTCATCGCGATATTCGAAGGGCGGCCATGATGCATCGACGCCCAGGCGCAACTCCGCGTGAGCGGAAAGCCAGCCTCGTTCTTCATCGGTGAGCGTCAGCGCGCCGGCCGTTGCGGTCCAGGCGAGCAGCGACAGCACCAGCACGGTCGGCAGTCTGGGCATAACGGTCTCGTTATGGCACGGGGGGAATGTTTCGAGTGTAGACGGGCAATCCGCAGGGAGTGAGGCGCAGGGGCGTTTTAAACTGCACAAAACAAAACCCCCAGCAGGGCTGGGGGTCTTGGTATTACTCGTCGAGGAAGGAGCGCAGATGCTCGCTTCTCGTCGGGTGGCGCAGCTTGCGCAGCGCCTTGGCTTCGATCTGACGAATCCGCTCACGGGTAACGTCGAACTGCTTACCGACTTCCTCAAGGGTGTGGTCGGTATTCATGTCGATGCCGAAGCGCATGCGCAGTACCTTGGCTTCACGGGCAGTGAGGCCGGAGAGTACTTCACGAGTCGCTTCTTTAAGGCTCTCAACGGTGGCGACATCGATTGGCGACTGCATGGTCGAGTCTTCGATGAAGTCACCCAGATGGGAGTCTTCGTCATCACCGATCGGGGTTTCCATGGAGATCGGCTCTTTAGCGATCTTCAATACCTTGCGGATCTTGTCCTCAGGCATTTCCATGCGTTCGCCCAGCTCTTCCGGAGTCGGTTCGCGACCCATTTCCTGCAACATCTGCCGGGAAATACGGTTGAGCTTGTTGATCGTCTCGATCATGTGCACCGGAATACGGATGGTGCGCGCCTGGTCGGCGATCGAGCGAGTGATCGCCTGACGGATCCACCAGGTGGCATAAGTCGAGAACTTGTAGCCGCGACGGTATTCGAACTTGTCTACCGCTTTCATCAAACCGATATTGCCTTCCTGGATCAGGTCGAGGAACTGCAGGCCACGGTTGGTGTACTTCTTGGCGATGGAGATCACCAGACGCAAGTTGGCTTCAACCATCTCTTTCTTCGCGCGACGGGCCTTGGCCTCGCCGATCGACATGCGACGGTTGATGTCCTTGATCTCGGCGATCGTCAGGCCGGTCTCGGTCTCGAGCGCGGTCAGCTTCTGCTGGCAACGGATGATGTCCGGCTGCAGGCGGCCGATGGCTTCGGCGTACTTGGCCTTGCCTTTGGCCAGCGCGTCGGACCAGCTTTCGTCCACTTCATTGCCAGGGAACTGGCGCAGGAAGTCGGCGCGTGGCATGCGAGCATCACGAACACAGAGCTGCATGATCGCGCGCTCTTGCTGACGCAGGCGATCCAGGGCGCTACGAACACGCTCAACCAGGCCTTCGAATTGCTTCGGAACCAGTTTGATCGGCATGAACAGTTCAGCCAGCGCCAGCATTTCAGCCAGGGCTTGCTTGTGTTCACGACCGTGCTTTTTCAGCGCCTTGCGGGTGATTTCCATCTGGTCGGCAACGGCGCCAAAGCGCTGGGCTGCGATGACCGGGTCCGGACCGCTTTCGGCTTCTTCTTCGTCGTCACTGGCTTCGGCGTCATCGTCGTCGGTGTCGTCGTCCGCTTTCGCGGCCTTGGCATCGACAGGCGGTGGTACTTCGGCGGCAGGCGGTGCAATGCCGTCGTCCGGGTCGATGTAACCGCTCAGGACGTCGGACAGGCGGCCACCTTCGGTGGTGACGCGAGTGTATTCGGAGAGGATGTGCTCAACCGTGCCAGGGAAGTGCGCGATCGCGCCCATCACTTCACGGATACCCTCTTCGATACGCTTGGCGATTTCGATTTCGCCTTCACGTGTGAGCAGCTCTACCGTACCCATTTCGCGCATGTACATACGCACTGGGTCGGTAGTGCGACCAATGTCGGTTTCCACAGCCGCCAACGCTGCGGCGGCTTCTTCAGCTGCTGCTTCGTCGGTATCGGCTTCGGCCAACAAAAGGGCATCCGCATCCGGAGCACTCTCGAATACGTTGATCCCCATGTCGTTGATCATGCGGATGATGTCTTCCACCTGTTCCGGATCTGAAATATCCTCCGGCAGGTGGTCGTTGACCTCCGCGTAAGTCAGGTAACCCTGCTCACGACCACGGCTGATCAACTCTTTGAGGCGAGACTGCTGTTGCGCTTTTCCGGACATAACACCCTATCCACTGAAGGTCTTGGCGGGCAAAAAACAAGCCGAGGATTATACCCGAGCTATGACCTCACGCGCCAGTTGAGGTCGGGTTTGATGCGGGAACATTGCGTTTTAAAAGCTCGAGTAGCTGAATTTTTTCTTCGCCACTCAATTCGCTTTGACGCGATTTCCTGAGAAGTTGTTCCAAAGCACGCTCACTTTGACGAGCGGACAAGCTTTTAATGGTGTCGAAAAACTGTTGTTCAAGGTTGTCGCCCTCAATCAACCACTCCTTTTCCGCCAGCGCCTTGATCAGGCGGCCCTGTTCGGTGCCGTGCCAGCGCGCCATCAGTTGATGAATAGAGCGTAGCTTAGGATTTTTCTGCACGGCTTCGATCAGGGCGACCAGCAACTGGGTATTGGTGTTGTCGTCGGCGGCGAAATGCCCGGCGTCTTCAACTTTCTCGGCCAGTTGCGGGTGATGCAGCAATGTTCGAAGGGCTGACAGTGTTGGGGGTTCGACGGCGGCCGGGACGCGCGGGGCACGTGGCTGATCACGATCGCCATTACGCTTGCCCTTTTTGTCCCAGGGCTTGTTCTCCCACTTCTTGCCGCCCGCGCCACTTTTCTTCGGCGTCCACTCCTGCTGCGGCACGTAGGCTTCTTGCTGCTCGTGGTAGTCGGCGTAGTCCGGTATTCCGTCGTAATCGATGCCGGCGTCGTACACTGGAGGCGCTTCTGGTGGGGCGCTGTGCACCAACTGGTTGACGGTCTCGTTGTTGAGCCCGGTAATTTCACTGAGGCGCTGGCGCATCAGGGTCCGCAGGTTGGCTCCGGGGACCTTGTCGATCAACGGTGCCGCCAGGGTGGCCAGGTGGGCCTTGCCCTCGAGCGAGCGTGGATCCGCTTCGTCGGTCAGTTGCTGGAAGAAGTAATCGGCCAGCGGTTGAGCATGTTGATTGATGCGTGCGCGAAAGGCATCGGTGCCCTCGGAGCGGACCAGGGTATCCGGGTCTTCCCCTTCGGGAAGGAACAGAAAGCGCGCCCGGCGGCCGTCTTGCAGGCTGGACAGGGTTGCTTCCAGCGCGCGCCAGGCGGCCTTGCGCCCGGCCTGGTCTCCGTCGAAGCAGAACAGGACGCTGGGCACGATGCGGAACAGACGCTTGAGGTGTTCTTCGCTGGTGGCCGTGCCCAGGGTCGCGACGGCGTTACGCAGGCCCTGTTGGGCGAGGGCAATCACGTCCATGTAGCCTTCGACGACGATGATTTCGTCGAGGTTGCGGTTGTTCTTGCGGGCTTCGAACAGGCCGTAAAGCTCCTGCCCCTTGTGAAACACCGGGGTTTCCGGTGAGTTCAGGTATTTCGGCTTGTCGTCGCCCAGTACCCGGCCGCCAAAGGCGATGATCCGGCCGCGGCTGTCGCGGATTGGAAACATCACCCGATCGCGGAAGCGATCGTAGCGTTTGCCGGTTTCGGCATTTTCGATCAACAGGCCGGCGTCGATCATGGCTTTCTGCTGCAGGGTATCGCTGCTCAGGTGCTTGAACAGATTGTCCCAGCCGGGCGGAGCGAAGCCGAGTCCGAAATCGCGGGCGATCTCGCCGGTCAGGCCGCGGCCCTTGAGGTAATCGACCGCTGCCTTGCGGGCTGGATGGCTTTTCAGGGCCTGTCGATAGTAGTCGGCGGCGGCGGTCAGCAGCGGGTAGAGCGGCGAGTCGGTCGGCTGTCGGGGCTTGTGCGAGCGACCGCTTTCCTCCCGCGGGATTTCCATGCCAGCGGCTTTGGCCAGTTCCTCGACTGCCTGGGGGAAGTCCAGGTTGTCGTGGTCCATGATGAAGCCGAGGGCGTTCCCGCCTGCGCCACAGCCGAAGCAGTAGTAGAACTGCTTGTCGGGGCTGACGCTGAAGGAGGGGGTCTTTTCCTTGTGGAACGGGCAGCAGGCGGTGTAGTTCTTGCCGGCCTTTTTCATCTGCAGGCGCGAGCTGACAACATCGACGATGTCGGTGCGGTTCAGAAGGTCGTCAATAAAGCTCTGGGGAATTAGCCCGGCCATGGCGTTCTCGTCATCACTGCGCGAAAGAATTGGACCAATGCGAAGGCTTCGAAAGAGGGCTGTTCGAGGCGCAACGGCTGCGCGTTCGACCATCTGTCGTCGGCTTGATCGCTATCGGGAAGTGTATCTGCCGAAAGTCCACTGACGTTAGTTTCAATCAGTCTTCGACTATTTGAAGATATTGCTCTGAGTCCGACAGGTCTCGGATGGCTCATAAGCGGGCGCTGGAGAAGGGCGCCTTGGGTTGAGTCTGTTGAGGAATCAGAATAAAAGTGTGCTCGTCAGTAGCCTTGGAAGGCTCGTCAGAAGAGACGTGCACCGCTGGCAGGAAGCCAGGTCTGACGTGGTGAAGCGGATTGTCTCGGTCGCATGGGCGGCGTTGACGGTGAAGCATCAAGCGTTGTCCGCAAATGCCATTAGCCCGGCTGAGGGCCGGGCTTGGCAGAAGCTTGCAGCGAACGTCTGTGTATTAGTACAGACGTACGGCGCGGCGCTGTTCGCGCTGAACTTTCTTGGCGTGACGCTTAACAGCAGCAGCTGCTTTGCGCTTACGCTCGGAAGTCGGCTTCTCGTAAAATTCGCGGCTACGAACTTCAGCCAGAACACCGGCTTTTTCGCAGGAGCGCTTGAAACGACGCAGAGCTACGTCGAAGGGTTCGTTCTCTTTAACTTTGACGGCTGGCATCCAGAGCTACCTTCATTCATTACCGGGGTCAACGTTCTCGTCGCAAAAATCGCGGCTGAGGTCGTCGGTTTTTAAGGGTTGCGGATGTTAACCCCTCATCGCTCGGAATGCAAAGCCTCTGATCGAAAACCGCTGGTCGGCTGAGGGAGTGGCGACTATTATGCGCGCCTTCGAATTTAGCCTCTACAAGGCGCAAACCCATGCTAGTACTGGGATTAGAAACTTCCTGCGACGAAACCGGCGTCGCGCTTTACGACAGCGAGCGGGGCCTGCTGGCCGACGCGCTGTTCAGTCAGATCGACCTGCATCGGGCCTACGGTGGCGTGGTGCCTGAGCTGGCCTCTCGCGATCACGTCAAGCGCATGCTGCCCCTGATCCGTCAGGTCCTGGCGGAGGCGGACTGTGTGCCGACCGAAATCGATGCCATTGCCTATACCGCGGGCCCAGGCCTGGTCGGAGCCCTTCTGGTGGGCGCTTCCTGTGCCCAGGCGCTGGCCTTCGCCTGGGGTATCCCGGCGCTGGGTGTGCACCATATGGAAGGCCACTTGCTGGCCCCGATGCTGGAAGAACAACCGCCGGAGTTTCCGTTCGTCGCTTTGTTGGTTTCCGGCGGCCATACGCAGCTGGTGCGAGTCGATGGCATCGGCCAATACGAGCTGATGGGTGAAACCCTGGATGATGCTGCCGGTGAAGCCTTCGACAAGACGGCGAAGATGATCGGCCTGAATTATCCGGGCGGTCCGGAAATCGCGCGCCTGGCCGCGCAGGGCGTGGCTGGGCGCTTTGTTTTCCCGCGGCCGATGACCGATCGTCCGGGGCTGGATTTCAGTTTCAGCGGCTTGAAAACCTTCGCCCTGAACACCTGGCAGCAATGCGTCAGCGCTGGGGACGACGGCGAACAAACCCGTTGCGACATCTCGCTCGCCTTCCAGCAGGCGGTGGTGGAAACTCTGACCATCAAATGCAAACGAGCCTTGAAGCAGGCAGGACTCAAACGTCTAGTAATCGCTGGCGGTGTGAGCGCCAACAAGGCTCTGCGCGCGTCGTTGGAGAAAATGCTCGGCGAGATGAAAGGGAATGTGTTTTACGCCCGTCCTGAGTTCTGCACCGATAACGGCGCGATGATCGCGTTTGCCGGTTGCCAGCGCTTGCAGGCCGGTCAGCAGGAGAGCCTGGCGATCAGTGTGCAGGCGCGTTGGCCGATGGAGCAGCTGTCGCCGTTGTGAGTTGGTATCTACCCGATCTGAGCCCGGTTCATCTTCAGGATTCAGAAATGCCGTTCGCGCCCGGCAAACAGGTCGCGTAGATTGCCGCGATGGCGCCAGACGATGAGCAGTGTCAGTACGCTCATCGGCAGCAGCGCCGCTGGCGCCTGCCAAGCCAGCAATGGCAAGGTCAAGGGTGTGGCGATCAAGGCCGCCAGCGAGCTGGTGCGGGTCAGGTAGAAGGTCAGGAGCCAGGCGGCAATGGCCAGGAGCGCCGCTGGCGGGTAAAGCCCCAGCAGCATCCCGGCGGCGGTGGCGACACCCTTGCCGCCGCGAAAGCGAAAGTACACCGGGAACAGGTGGCCCAGTACGGCGTAGAGCCCGATCCAGGCCTGTTGTTGGAGCGAAAGGCCTGCGAGACTGGCGATCAGCACGGGTAACAGCCCTTTGAGCAGATCGCCGAGCAAGGTCAGTACCGCAAGTTTCTTGCCGGCCAGGCGCAGCATGTTGGTGGCGCCGGCATTGCCCGAGCCACTCATTCGCGGGTCGGGTGTACCGGTCAGGCGGCTGAGCAAGATGGCGAAGGACAGCGAGCCGAGCAGGTAGGCGAAGATCGCCAGTAACCAAAACATGCTAACTATTCCGGGCGAGGACGCCCTGATTCTAACGGCGCATTGCGCCCTTGTCGTGCTGCGGAGAAGAGTGCTTGGACAGAGTGTTTATCGAGGGCCTGGAAGTCGACACGGTGATCGGTGCCTACGACTGGGAGCGAGGCATCCGGCAGTGCCTGCGCCTTGACCTGAGCTTCGCCTGGGACAACCGCCCGGCCGCGGCCGGTGACGACCTGACCCTGGCGCTCGACTATGCCAGCGTGTCTTCGCGGATCCAGGCGTTTGCCGAACAGGCGCAATTCCAGTTGGTGGAAACCTTTGCCGAGCGTCTGGCGGAAGTCCTGATGAGCGAGTTCCATATTCCCTGGTTGCACCTCAAGCTGACCAAACCCGGTGCTGTCGCGGCCGCCAAAGGTGTTGGCGTGGAGATCGAGCGCGGATGTCGCTAACTCAGATATTTCTTGGGCTCGGTAGCAATATCGAGCGCGAAACCCATCTGTTGGCCGGGCTCGATGCCCTGGCGGGCTTCCTGCTGGATATGCGCTGCTCGGCGGTATTCGAAAGCCAGCCGGTGGGGATCAAAAGCGGACCTTTTTTCAATCTGGTGGTTTCGGCCTTTACCGATCTGCCGCTGATGGAGCTGGACCGTCGGTTGAAGTTCATCGAGGCGGACAACGGTCGTTATGCCCCGGACCGCAAAGGCTTGCCGCTGGATATCGATGTGCTGCTGTACGGCGATCTGGTGGGTAATTTTGACGGTTTGATCCTGCCGCGCGCCGAGATTCTGAAGAACGCCTTTGTGCTTTGGCCCTTGTCGCTGATGGCGCCGGAAAGGGTTCATCCGCTGGCCGGGCAGGACTTCGCCACCCTCTGGCGCGAGGCCCGGATCGACCAGGTGCTGGCCCCCGTGGCCTTTGAGTGGCGGGGCAGGCAGCTGACGCCGCCGGAGCTGGGATAGCTCTGGCTGGCGTAGTTCTGGCCGACGGCGATCGGCTTGCGAGCAAGCTGGTTCCTACGGAGGCGCTTGCTCGTGATGTTCCTTACTGTGAGTGCTGTTCCTTGTAGACCTTCAGTGCCTTCAGCCGCTCCCGTTTCAGCGCTTCTCCCAGCTCCGGCCCCTTGAACCCCTGCTCCAGCAGCGGCTGTACTGCTACCGTTCGCACCGCAATGGCCGCACCGCGCAGATAGTCAGCCTGGGGATAGGCGCGCTCCTCCAGTCCAAGACGGCCGCGGGCATCCATTTCACAGGCGGTGATAAACTCCTCGAAACGCTGCGGTCGACGGTACACGTCAAAGCTTTGCAGCAGCTCCGCCAATGTCGAAGGTTTCAGTTCAAGGGCGCGGTGGCCGTGGGTGTGGTACTGGCCCACCAGCAGCGCCAGCTCCTGGCAGTCGCGTGGCGCCTTGAAGCGCTCATTGACCTGTTTGATCAGCTTCAGGCCCTTGTGCTCGTGCGCGATGTGTTGAGGCCATTCACTTTGCGGTGTCAGGCCTTTGCCCAGGTCGTGCAACAGGCACGCCCAACGCACGCTCAATGGCTGTTTGTGCAGTGCTGCCTGCTCGAGAACGCTCAGTGTATGCACGCCACTGTCGATCTCCGGGTGATGGGCGGCGGGTTGCGGAACGCCAAACAGCGCGTCCACCTCAGGCAGCAGGACTTTGAGCGCCCCACAGTCGCGCAGCACCTGGATGAATACTTGGGGGTGATCCTCCATCAGTGCGCGGGAGATTTCCTTCCAGCTGCGTTCCGGCGTCAGGTCTTCCAGTTCGCCTGATTCGCTGAGCTGGCGCATCAGTTCGAGGGTGTCAGGCGCCACCTGAAAGCCGAGCCCAGCATAGCGAGCCGCAAAGCGGGCAATACGCAGGACACGCAAGGGATCTTCGGCGAATGCCGGGGAAACATGGCGAAGCAGGCGGTTTTCCAGATCCTGCTGGCCGTGATACGGATCCGTCAGCACGCCGTGGTCGTCTTCAGCCATGGCGTTGATGGTCAGGTCGCGGCGGATCAGGTCTTCTTCGAGGGTGACCTCGGGGCTGGCGTGAAAGGTGAAGCCGCCATAACCCCGACCGCTCTTGCGTTCAGTACGGGCCAGGGCGTATTCCTCGCCGCTCTTGGGGTGAAGAAAGACCGGAAAGTCCGAGCCCACCGGGCGAAAGCCCTTGGCGAGCATTTCTTCGGCCGTGGCGCCGACTACCACCCAGTCGATGTCGGTTACCGGTTTGCCCAGCAGGCGATCGCGTACTGCACCACCGACCTTGTAAATCTGCATAAAAAACCTCCGTTAGCTCGACAGAATAACCCTTACGCCGAGCTTTCGGAGGTTTGTCATGCGCTCAGAGATGGATGACGGCCAGGTCCAGGCGGCCGTAGTCCCCTTCGTTGTGATCGCTTTTTGGCGGTACGTGATGGGTTTTCATCACCTGATCGCCCTGCAGGGTTTCCAGGTGGATGTCGAACCCCCACAGCCGATGCAGGTGCTTGAGGACCTCGTCGGTGGAGTCGCCCAATGGTTTGCGGTCATGCTGTTGGTGGCGCAGGGTCAGCGAGCGGTCGCCCCGTCTGTCGATGCTCCAGATCTGCACGTTAGGCTCGCGGTTGCCCAGGTTGTACTGGGCGGCGAGGGTTTCGCGGATGATCCGATAGCCGCTTTCGTCATGAATGGCCGGTACCAGCAAGTCGTCTTTCTGGTCGTCGTCCAGGATGCTGAACAGCTTGAGGTCGCGGATGACCTTGGGCGACAGGTACTGCAGGATGAAACTCTCGTCCTTGAAGCTGCTCATGGCGAACTTGATGCTGGAAAGCCAGTCGGTCCCGGCCAGTTCCGGGAACCAGCGACGGTCCTCCTCGGTCGGTTCTTCGCAGATGCGCCGGATATCGCGGTACATGGCGAACCCCAGGGTGTAGGGGTTGATGCCGTTGTAGTAGGGGCTGTCGAAGCCGGGCTGGAAGACCACGCTGGTGTGGGAGGCGAGGAATTCCATCATGAAGCCATCGGTCACCAGGCCTTCGTCATACAGGTCGTTCATCAGGGTGTAGTGCCAGAACGTTGCCCAGCCTTCGTTCATCACCTGGGTCTGGCGTTGCGGGTAGAAATACTGGGCGATCTTGCGCACGATCCGCACGATTTCCCGCTGCCACGGCTCCAGCAGCGGTGCGTGTTTCTCGATGAAATACAGGATGTTTTCCTGAGGTTCGGCGGGGAAGCGCGCGTTGTCCTTGTCGCTGAACTTGTCGGTGCCTTTGGGAATGGTGCGCCACAGGTCGTTGATCTGTTTCTGCAGGTGTTCTTCCCGGTCCTTTTGCCGGCGCCGTTCTTCTTCCGCGGAAATCGGATAAGGACGTTTGTAGCGGTCCACCCCGTAGTTCATCAGGGCATGGCAGGAGTCCAGCAGGTCTTCCACGGCATCGATGCCGTGGCGCTCTTCGCACTGCATGATGTACTGCTTGGCGAACACCAGGTAATCGATGATCGAACTGGCATCCGTCCAGGTGCGGAACAGATAGTTGCCCTTGAAAAAGCTGTTATGGCCATAGCAGGCGTGGGCCACCACCAGCGCCTGCATGCAGATGGTGTTTTCTTCCATCAGGTAGGCGATGCAAGGGTCCGAGTTGATCACGATCTCGTAGGCCAGTCCCATCTGGCCGCGACTGTAGGACTTTTCGGTGCTGAGGAAGTGCTTGCCGTAGGACCAGTGGTGATAACCCAGGGGCATGCCGACAGAGGCATAGGCATCCATCATCTGTTCGGCAGTGATCACTTCGATCTGGTTGGGATAGGTATCCAGGGCGTAACGCGCCGCGATACGGCTGATTTCGCGGTCGTAGGCCTGGATCAGCTCGAACGTCCATTCCGAACCGGTGGAGATAGGCTGGCGTTTCTGCTCTCTGGCGGTCATGTCACTAACCTGCGCTGGAAGAGTTCACGGAAGACCGGATAGATATCTCCGGCCGAGACCAGTTGCTGCTGGGCGAAAGTATCGGAAAAGGCTTCGGCGATGCGCTCGTATTCGAACCACAGGGCCTGATGTTCGCGCGGGGTAATCTCCACGTAAGTGTAGTACTGCACGAAGGGCATGATCTGGTTGATCAGGATGTCGCGGCAGATCGGCGAATCGTCGTTCCAGTTGTCGCCGTCGGAAGCCTGGGCGGCGTAGATGTTCCACTCGTTGCTCGGATAGCGTTCGGCCATGATCTCCTGCATCAGCTTCAACGCACTGGAGACAATAGTGCCGCCGGTTTCCCGGGAGTAGAAGAATTCCTCCTCGTCCACTTCGCGCGCGCTGGTGTGGTGGCGAATGAACACCACGTCGATCTTGTCGTAGTTGCGCTTGAGAAACAGGTACAGAAGGATGAAGAAGCGCTTGGCGATGTCCTTGGTTGCCTGGGTCATCGAGCCGGAAACGTCCATCAGGCAGAACATCACGGCCTTGGAACTGGGGTTGGGCTGTTTGATCAGCAGGTTGTACTTGAGGTCAAAGGTGTCGAGGAACGGCACCCGATGAATACGGGCACTGAGGCGCTCGATTTCCGCTTCCATTTCCTGAATATCGCCGAAGTTGTCCGGTTCTTCGCGTTTCAGGCGTTCAAGTTCTTCTTTGACTTCGCGCAGTTTTGCCCGGCTGCTGCCGGACAGGGCGATGCGGCGGGCGTGGGCCGAGCGCAGCGTCCGGATGATATTGATGCGAGAAGGATTGCCTTCGTTGCTGATCCCGGCCCGGACGGTCTTGAAGGTGTCGGTCCCGGTCAGGTTGCGCTTGACCAGGTTCGGCAGTTCCAGGTCCTCGAACATGAACTCGAGGAATTCTTCCTGGGTAATCTGGAAAACGAACTCGTCCATGCCTTCGCCGGAGTTGCCGGCCTTGCCCCGACCGCCTCCGCCACCCCCGCCTTGAGGGCGTGCGATGTGCTCGCCGGCCGTGAACTCCTTGTTTCCCGGGTGCACCACGGTCTGTTTGCCGCCGCGCCCATGATGGAGCACCGGTTCGTCAATATCCCGGCCTGGGATGCTGATTTGTTCGCCATGCTCCATGTCAGTGATGGAACGGCGGCTGACCGCCTCTTCGACGGCCTTCTTGATGTGGTCACGATAGCGCCGCAGAAACCGCTGACGGTTTACCGTGCTCTTGTTCTTGCCATTGAGACGTCGGTCGATCACATAACTCATGACTGCTCCTTAGAAGCGGTCTTGAAGCTCGCAAGCGGCCCGGACGGGGAGAGGGGGCGGTAAAGTGTCTTGCCGCCGGTACTCTGCCCGAGCCTCGCTGCGAACGTTCAAACGCGCTTCCTGAAGCCTGTGTAGCAGAAATCGCTGAGACAGGCTCCTGGCTAACGACAACCGGTGCAACCGGCGGGTTACTGCGATTTTCTGACCCGCAGATACCACTCGGACAGCAGTCGTACCTGTTTGTCGGTGTAGCCGCGCTCGACCATTCGGGTAACGAAGTCGTTGTGTTTCTGTTGATCCTCTTTGCTGGCCTTGGCATTGAAGCTGATGACCGGGAGCAGGTCCTCGGTGTTGGAGAACATTTTCTTCTCGATGACCACCCGCAGTTTTTCGTAACTGAGCCAGGTCGGGTTCTTGCCGTTGTTGTTGGCTCGGGCCCGCAGTACGAAATTGACGATCTCGTTGCGGAAGTCCTTCGGATTGCTGATGCCGGCCGGTTTCTCGATTTTCTCCAGTTCTTCGTTGAGCGCGACCCGATTGAGGATCTCGCCGGTTTCCGGATCGCGGTATTCCTGATCCTGAATCCAGAAGTCCGCATAGAGCACATAGCGGTCGAAGATGTTCTGGCCGTACTCGCTGTAGGACTCCAGGTACGCGGTCTGGATTTCCTTGCCGATGAACTCGATGTAACGCGGAGCCAGGTATTCCTTCAGGAAGCGCAGGTAACGCTCGCGGGTTTCCGCCTGGAATTGCTCCTGTTCGATCTGTTGTTCGAGCACGTAGAGCAGGTGCACCGGGTTGGCTGCGATCTCGTGGGGATCGAAGTTGAAGACTTTCGACAGGATCTTGAAGGCGAAGCGGGTCGACAGGCCATTCATGCCTTCATCCACGCCGGCGGCGTCGCGGTACTCCTGGATCGACTTGGCTTTCGGATCGGTGTCCTTGAGGTTCTCGCCGTCGTAGACGCGCATTTTCGAGTAGATGTTCGAGTTCTCCGGCTCTTTGAGGCGCGAGAGCACGGTGAACTGCGCGAGCATTTTCAGGGTGTCGGGAGCGCAATGCGCCCTGGACAGGGAGCTGTTGAACAGCAGTTTGTCGTAGATTTTGACTTCGTCGCTGACCCGCAGGCAGTACGGGACCTTGACGATATAGATTCGGTCGATGAAGGCTTCGTTGTTCTTGTTGTTACGGAAGGTGTGCCATTCCGATTCGTTGGAGTGGGCCAGCAGGATGCCGGTGAAGGGGATAGCGCCCAGACCCTCGGTACTGTTGTAGTTGCCTTCCTGGGTGGCTGTCAGCAATGGGTGCAGCACCTTGATCGGTGCCTTGAACATTTCGACGAACTCCATCAGGCCCTGGTTGGCCCGGCACAACGCGCCCGAGTAGCTGTAGGCATCGGCGTCGTTCTGCGGGAATTCTTCCAGCTTGCGAATATCGACCTTGCCCACCAGTGCGGAAATGTCCTGGTTGTTCTCGTCCCCCGGTTCGGTCTTGGCGACGGCGATCTGGTTGAGGATCGAGGGATAGAGCTTGACCACCCGGAACTGGCTGATGTCGCCGCCGAACTCGGACAGGCGCTTGGTAGCCCAGGGCGACATGATGGTGTTCAGGTAGCGCCGTGGGATACCGAAGTCTTCTTCGAGGATTGCGCCATCTTCCGTGGCGTTGAACAACCCAAGAGGCGACTCGAATACCGGGGAGCCCTTGATGGCGTAGAAGGGCACCTTCTCGATCAGTTGTTTGAGTTTCTCGGCCAGGGATGATTTACCACCACCGACAGGGCCGAGGAGGTAGAGGATCTGTTTCTTCTCTTCCAGGCCCTGAGCGGCATGGCGGAAATAGGAGACGATCTGGTCGATGCATTCTTCCATTCCATGGAAGTCTTCAAAGGCCGGATAGCGACGGATCACTTTGTTGGAGAAGATCCGTGACAGTCTCGAATTGGTCGATGTGTCCAGCAGCTCCGGTTCGCCGATAGCCAGAAGCAGGCGCTCAGCGGCCGACGCGTAGGCGCTACGATCCTTTTTGCAGAGCTCCAGGTACTCCTGTAGCGAGAACTCTTCCTGGCGTGTGGATTCGAAGCGTTGTTGGAAGTGGCTAAAAATACTCATGACGTCACCTC
This sequence comes from Pseudomonas chlororaphis subsp. piscium, assembly GCF_003850345.1. Taxonomy (NCBI): domain Bacteria; kingdom Pseudomonadati; phylum Pseudomonadota; class Gammaproteobacteria; order Pseudomonadales; family Pseudomonadaceae; genus Pseudomonas; species Pseudomonas chlororaphis. Next base: position 6,391,452 of record NZ_CP027707.1, on the reverse strand, counting down.
GCTCGATACGTGGAGCCGACGCCGGATCAGTCAGTCAAGTGCTGGCATGCAGCCGGGAGTCCGGCCGATGTTTACCCCCCAGAACACTTTCAAAGCTATCGACCTTGAAAGCTAGTACCGATGACCCGCACGCCGGTGTACCGGCTCTCCCCTGATTGGATGGCCTGAGGCTAAGGATAGTTCGGAATCGGGGAGGTAAAGGTGGAATACGCAATTTGTTCAAGTGACCGTTCGTCGGTCGTGGCGCCAGCCCACGAATGACGCGGGCTGGAGCACAGAAAAATTATTCGGCGCTGCCCTGGGCAATTTCCGCAGGGTAGGTGGTTCGCCACAGTTCGAAACCACCGTCCAGGCTGTATACGTCGGAGAAACCCTGGCTGATCAGGTAGGCCGCCGCGCTTTGGCTGGAGTTGCCGTGATAGCAAACGACCACCAGCGGGGCGTCGAGATCGGCATTGCGGATGAAGTCGGAGATGGAGTGGTTGTCCAGGTGCAGTGAACCGCTGATGTGGTTCAAGGCAAAGGTCTGCGGATCGCGGATGTCGACCACCACGGCGCCTTGCTCGCGCAGTGCCTGGGCCTGTTCTGGGGGGATGCGTTTGAATTCGCTCATGGCGGGCTCCTGGGCCTGGTGGCAAGCGCCGTCTAGCGCTTGGCGGTGATTGGCATGGGTTCAGGGGAAGGTTGATTGGCCTGGGGTTTGATGTGGCCGTGGGCGTCGCATTCACACTCGAGGCGTTGGCCGGTGTCGATGTTCAGCAAGGTCAGGGCGCCGCCCCAGACGCAGCCGGTGTCGAGGGCGAATACGCCGGGCTCGTTGCAGTTGCCTTCGAGGGCGGCCCAGTGACCGAAGATGATTTTAACGTCCTGGGTCTTGCGTTCCTTATGCTCGAACCAGGGGGCATAACCTGGTGGAGCAGCGTCCGGCCCTTCCTTGCCCTTGAGGTCGAGCTTGCCATCGCTGGTGCAGAAACGCATGCGGGTGAAATAGTTGGTGATTACCCGCAGACGGGTCACGCCTTTGAGCTCGCCGTCCCATTTTGTTGGGTCGTTGCCGTACATACCGTCCAGATAGGGCTCGAAGCGGTTGTCGTCACGCAGCGCCTCTTCGACTTCGGTGGCGCACTTGATGGCCTTTTTCAGCGACCACTGTGGTGGTATTCCTGCGTGCACCAGGGCGATATTGCGCTGTTCGTCATAGTGCATCAGCTTTTGCTGGCGCAGCCACTGGAGCAACTCCTCGCAATCCGGCGCATTGAGGATCTCACTCAGGGTATCGGCTTTCTTCAGGCGTTCGATGTTGCGCCAGGCGGCCAACAGGTGCAGGTCATGATTGCCCAGCACGCACACCAGGGAATCGCGCATGGCATAAAGAAAGCGCAGGGTTTCCAGTGACTGCGGGCCACGGTTGACCAGGTCGCCGACCAGCCACAGGCGATCCTTCGCCGGGTCGAAAGAGACCTTCTCAAGCAGGCACTGCAAAGGCCCCAGGCAGCCTTGCAGGTCACCGACGGCGTAAGTCGTCATCAGTGCAGGGCTCCGGGCACGGCCAGGCGGAAAGGGGCGATGATGGCGTCGAAGTGTTTGCCGTCTTCGGCGAGCATCTGATAGCTGCCCTGCATATTGCCGACGCGTGTGGTCATCACCGTGCCGCTGCTGTAGGTGTGGCTTTTGCCCACGGCGATCAGCGGCTGCTGACCGACGACGCCGGCACCGCGAACTTCCTCGACGTGCCCGTCGCCATCGGTGATCACCCAGTGCCGAGAGAGCAGTTTGGCGGGTAGCAGGCCATTGTTCTGTACGGTGATGGTGTAGGCGAAGGCAAAGCGGTTCTGCTCGGGTTGCGACTGTTCCGGGAGAAAGCGGGTGACGACGCTGACGTCGATCTGATAGCGAGGATCGGACATGCAAGGGGCCTTAAAACGAAGCGGGACGCGGGACAAAGCTGATGGAGGTCAGTCTAGGCCAAGTATCGGGTAGTAAACCAGACATGGAGCCTGGCGTCTTACCCGATAACGCTGGTGGCGTGTCAGCTGGCGCTGGCAGTATCCGCGGCTTGTTCGCTGAGCTTGTCGGCCAGGCGAACGAAGGCTGCCAGGTCCAGTTGCTCCGGACGCAGGCTGCCATCGACGCCGGTGGCTTCGATTTCGGCGCTGGAGAGCAGGGCCTTGAGGGTATTGCGCAGGGTCTTGCGGCGCTGGTTGAAGGCTTCGCGGACGATGCGTTCCAGCAGGCGATGATCCTTGGCCGGATGCGGCAGTACCGCATGTGGCACCAGGCGGACGATCGCCGAGTCGACTTTTGGTGGCGGATTGAAGGCGCCCGGGCCGACGTTGAACAGATGTTCCACGCGGCAGTGGTACTGGACCATGATCGACAGACGGCCCCAGTCACCACCGCCCGGGCCCGCGGCGAGGCGCTCGACCACTTCTTTCTGCAGCATGAAGTGCATATCGCGGATCAGTCCGGCGTTCTGCAGCAGATGAAAGATCAGCGGGGTGGAGATGTTGTAGGGCAGGTTGCCGACCACGCGCAGGCTGCCGGGTTCGGCATTCAGGCTGTTGAAGTCGAACTTCAGGGCGTCGCCCTGGTGCAGGCTGAAATTGTCCCGGCCAGCAAACTGCTGGTTGAGGATCGGCACCAGGTCCTTGTCCAGTTCGACCACATCCAGTTGGGCGCCGCTGTTGAGCAGGCCCTCGGTCAAGGCGCCTTGGCCCGGGCCGATTTCCAGCATGCGGTCGCCGGACTTGGCATTGATGGAGCGCAGGATGCGGTCGATCACGCCGGCGTCATGCAGGAAGTTCTGGCCGAAGCGCTTGCGCGCCCGGTGTTGGTATTGCTCGGTCATAAACGGGTCTCGGCCATCTGGTAGGCGGTTTCCAGGGCGACTTTCAGGCTGCCGGTATCGATCTTGCCGCTGCCGGCCAGATCCAGGGCGGTGCCATGGTCGACCGAGGTGCGGATGATTGGCAGGCCCAGCGTCACGTTGACCGCGGCGCCGAAGCCTTTGTATTTCAGCACGGGCAGCCCTTGGTCATGGTACATCGCCAGCACTGCGTCGCAGTGCTCCAGATATTTGGGGGTAAACAGAGTGTCGGCGGGCAGGGGGCCGCGCAGGTCCATGCCTTCGTTGCGCAGACGCTCCAGGGTGGGTTCGATGATATCGATTTCTTCATGGCCCAGATGTCCGCCTTCGCCGGCGTGCGGGTTGAGCCCGCAGACCAGGATGCGTGGCTGGGCGATGCCGAATTTGTTGCGCAGGTCTGCATGCAGAATGCGTGTGACCCGCTCCAGGCGCTCCGGGGTAATGGCATCGGCGATGTCCCGCAGGGGCAGGTGAGTGGTCACCAGTGCCACGCGCAGGCCATGGGTGGCCAGCATCATTACTACCTGTTCGGTGTGCGTCAGGTCGGCGAGAAACTCGGTATGGCCGGAAAAGGCGATGCCGGATTCGTTGATCACACCCTTGTGCACCGGGGCGGTAATCATGCCGTCGAAATGCCCGTCCAGGCAGCCTTGGCCGGCCCGGGTCAGGGTTTCCAGAACGAACGCGGCATTGGCCTTGTCGAGTTGGCCAGCGACGACCTTGGCCGACAGTGGGGTATCCCAGACATAGAGGCTACCGGCGGCGGCCGGCTGGTTCGGCCAATTGTCGGGGTCGACCGCAATCAGGCTGACGGCCACACCCAGCTGTGCGGCCCGCTCGGTAAGCAGGTCGCGGCTGGTGATGGCGATCAGGGGGTGTGGCTGTTGTTGCGAGGCGAGCAACAGGCACAGGTCGGGACCTATGCCGGCTGGCTCGCCGGGGGTGAGCGCGAAACGCTTGGGTTTCACTGTGCCGCCTGGTCAGCGCCAGGAAGTTTGATCTCGACGTAGGCTTCGTCGCGAATCTGGCGCAGCCAGGTTTGCAGCTCTTCGTCGTATTTGCGGTTGCGCAGTACGGTCATCGCCTGCTGTTCACGGGCCTGGGTGGTGCTGTCAGTGGCGCGGCGGCCAAGGACTTCCAGTACGTGCCAGCCATATGGGCTTTGGAACGGCTTGGACAGTTGGCCTTGTGGGGTTTTGGCCATTACGTCGCGGAACTCGGGCACCAGGGCGTTCGGGTCGATCCAGCTGAGGTCGCCACCGTTGAGGGCGGAACCCGGATCTTCCGAGTAGCTTTTTGCCAGTTCGGCAAAGTCTTCGCCGGCTTCGATGCGCTCGTAGAGCTTCTGGGCCAGGCGTTTGGTTTCTTCTTCGCTGCGAATTTCACTTGGTTTGATCAGGATGTGACGGACATGCACTTCGTCACGCACCTGATTGCCGCCGCCGCGTTTTTCCAACAGTTTCAGGATGATGAAACCGCCTGGAGTACGGGCTGGCTGGGTGATATCACCCACCGCCATGGCGCTCAGTTCACGGTCGAACGGAGGGGGCAGTTGAGCGGCTTTACGCCAGCCCATGTCGCCGCCTTCCAGGGCGTTGTCGCTGCCCGAACGGGCGATGGCCAGCTGAGCGAAGTCGGCGCCTTGCTTGAGTTGCTGATAGATGTCCATGGCCTGGCGCGCGGCGCTCTGAATCGCTTCGGAGTTGGCGCTTTCCGGGGTTGGAATCAGGATATTGGCCAGGTGCAGTTCTTCGGACAGTTGCATCTTGCCCAGATCGGAGGCAAGGAAGTTCTTCACTTCCTGCTCGGACACTTGAATGCGCTCGGCAACACGACGCTGACGCACACGGCTGATGATCATCTCGCGGCGAATCTGCTCACGGGCGTCCTGATAGGACAGGCCATCACGAGCCAGGGCGGCGCGAAATTGATCGGGCGTCATGTTGTTGCGTTGAGCGATGGTGCCGACGGCCTGGTTCAGCTCTTCATCGGTAATGCGGATGCCAGAGCGTTCGCCGATCTGCAGTTGCAGGTTTTCGACGATCAGGCGTTCCAGTACCTGCTGGTTCAGGACCTCGGCGGGTGGCATACCGCCGCCGCGCTTGGCGATGGTTTGCTGAACTTCGTGAACCCGTTGGTCCAGCTGGCTCTGCATGACCACGTCGTTATCGACGATGGCCACCACTTTGTCGATGGGTTGTACCGCGGCGCTCGCCGCGGTACCCAGGAACAACGCGCCCAGCATCAGCGGGCGCAGACAATCAGAAAGCTTGGTCTTCACGTTCACGGTAACCTTGAATGCCTTTGTCGAGGAAGCTCTCTACCTTGGCGCCGGTAAGGCCGCCGAGTCCTTTCAGGACGATTTGCAGGAAGATGCCATGGTCGCCTTTCTCGTTCGAAGGGGCGTCTTGACTGGTTTCGTCATACTTGACCCAGTAACGGTTGATCAGGCGCAGTTTCCAGCAGCAGTTGTCGTATTCGAAACCACCGAAGGCATCGAGGGTACGGTTGCGGTTGTAGTCATACTGCCAGCGGCTGATCAGGTTCCATTGCGGCACGATCGGCCAGATCACCGAGAAGTCGTGCTGCTTGATCTTGTAATAGTCCTTCACGTAGCCAGGAGTGCCTGGGGTGCCGTAGTCACCGCCACCCACCGACCATTTACCCGTGGACTGATCGTAGCGAACCAGGTCGTTGCGATAGCGATAACCGGCGTTGATGACCTTGTTCGGGTTGTCTTCCGGCTGGTAGTGGAACATCGCACTGCCGGAGCGTGGGCTACGGGTATCCGGATCCCAGTTGTAGTCGGCAGTGGTGCGCCAGTCGCGGTTCCAGCGGTACTCGTACTCCAGCGCATAAGGCGAGACGTTGGAGTGCGCGTCGTCACGGGTTTTCGCATCGATACCTGGCAGCTGGACTTCACGGTCCTTGAAGTACAAGGCCTGGCCAACACTGATGCGCTGACGCTCAAAGCCGTTTTCTTCGATCCAGCGGTTGGTGATGCCGAGAGACAGTTTGTTCTCATCACCTACACGGTCGGAGCCGGAGAAGCGGTTATCACGGAACAGCGACGAGTAGTTGAAAGTGCTTTCGCCGGTGTCGAATACCGGAATGTCGCTCTGGTCTTTCTCTGGTACATAGAGATAGTAGAGGCGTGGTTCCAGGGTCTGGCGATAGTTCTTGCCGAACCATTGGGTGCTGCGGTCGAAGTACAGGCCGCTATCGACGCTGACGATTGGTACGCCACGGTTCTGATTGCTGCTGTAAGTGCCGTTCAGACGATCGCCTTCTGGGCCCTGTCCTGCGATATCACGTTTACCTTGGCCATCAAGGTCCAGGTCGTACTGAGTGTACTGGTACTTGAGAGAAGGTTTCAGGAAACCATATGTCCAGTTCAGAGGGAGGCTCACGGACGGTGCAAGATTGAGACGGTTACCGTTGGCACGAGCTAGACCGAAAATGTTGGTGTCGAGGCGCTTGGCTTCCCCACCGTTCTCGTCAGTGTAGGTGCCTGTTTTAAGGTCACGTTCAAATCGAACAATCTCGGTTTCATATTTAAAGTCCAAACCGCCCGGATGCTGCGGCAAGAAGCCATTCAGGGTGATTTGCGGCAAACGATTGTATGGCGTGACGTTGGAAACCGTGGCCAGCTCATAAGCCTGGGCATTGAGCCGCGCGGCATAGGTGTCGCCGCGGTAGGTCACAGCACCTTGCTGGTTGATGTAATCACGGCTTTCCACACCGATCTGATCAGTCTGCAGATCCTGGAAGTAGTACGGATCGCTGATCTTGGTGTAGTCGACCTCGGTCATTACCCGCGAATCGAGCCCGCCCTTGTGCTGCCAGTTGTACATGTAGCGGGTTTTTTCGTAGTCCGACTGCAGCTTGCGGTCATCATTGTCGTCGTTGAGGTACGCCGCGCCGAACTGACCTTCGCTGGACTTGGTCAGGTAGCGGAATTCGCCTTCCATCAACATACCGCGCTTGCTCATGTAGCGCGGGTACAACGTGGCGTCGTAGTTCGGCGCCAGGTTGAAATAGTACGGAGTGACCAGCATGAAGCCGGTGTCGCTGCCGCTGCCGATGGTCGGCGGCAGGAAGCCGGATTGGCGACGGTCGTCGATCGGGAAGTAGATGTACGGCGTGTACAGGACCGGAATGTCCTTGACACGCAACGTCACGTTGGTCGCGGTGCCGAAGCCGGTCGCCGGGTTCAGGGTGATGTTGTTACCCTTGAGCTGCCAGGCGTTGCTGCTCGGTTCGCACGTGGTGTACGTACCGTCCTTGAGACGGATGATCGCGTTCTCGGCACGCTTGGCGTACAGCGCGTTACCGCGGATGCGCGATTTGTGCATCACGTATTCGGCGTTGTCGACCTTGGCCTCACCGGTGTCCAGTTGCACGTCAGCGTGATCGCCGACCAGCAGGGCGCCGTTGTCGCGCAGGCGGACGTTGCCGCTCAGCTCGCCACGGTTCTCGGCCTGGTACAGGTTGGCCTCGTCGGCCTCGACCTGCATGCTGCCCTGGCGCATGACCACGTCACCGGCCAGGGTAGCGATCTGCTGCTCCTGCTGGTAACGCGAAGCCTTGGCGCCGATAAAGGTCGGGGCGTCACTTTTATTCGTCTTGTCATTCATGCCAGGACGAATCGGTTCGATATAAGCACCAGCACAGTAAGGACCGGTCTCGGCCAATTGGGCGGCGGTGAGCTTCTCGCGCGGAACCCAGTCGAGGTGACTGTAGTCTTCGCTGCGGGACTTCAGGCCGCGGCCCTTGGACTCGGTAACCAGCATCGACTTGGCGCCGGTGTCTTCGCTGGTTTCGCCGCCTTCGGCCGACGTAGCGGTGCTCGAACTGACCGCGCTTGCATCATGCACGGGGCGCGGAGGCAGTTGAGCGGCGCTGGTTTTCGGCGCGCAGTCCCAGCCGCCCGAAGCAGAGACTGAGCAGTCATACTGTTCTGCGGCGACCACGAACGAAGTGGCTAGGGGTTGCAGGGCCAGCAGACTGCCAGTAACCAACAACGGAAATTTTTTACGAAACGCGGGGGATTTCAATGCCATCTTATTAGTCCGGGCTTCCTGCGTGCCATCTGCCCGCGGTGTGGGCCGCACGCCTCTCGATGGTCTGAAAAAGATGCTGGATAATAAAGCATGACCCGCTTGACGGCTAGCGCCGTCGGAGACCCTTGCAATGCCTGACCAAGATGTACGCTTGCAACACCTGAAAGTTTGGCTCGATGAGCAGTTGTCGATTGTTTATGCCTCCAACGGTTGGGGCCCCGTGCCCCCGGCCACATTGACCGCGGCCAGCAGCGACGCGAGTTTTCGGCGGTATTTCCGCTGGGAAGGCGAAGGCCGCAGCTTTGTCGTGATGGATGCTCCACCGCCCCAGGAAAACTGCAAACCCTTCGTGGATATCGCCCATCTGTTGGCAAAATCCGCAACCAATGTGCCGAAAATTTATGCAGAAGATTTGCCACGCGGCTTTCTTTTGCTCAATGACCTGGGCAACAAGACCTATCTGGACGTGATCGACGGCGAAAATGCCGATGCCCTGTTCAAGGATGCGCTGCAAACCTTGCTGGCTTTCCAGCAGTTGCCGATGGATGCGCCGTTGCCCAGTTATGACGTCGCTTTGCTGCGTCGAGAGCTGGAACTGTTCCCCGAGTGGTACGTGGGGCGCGAGCTGGGCGTCGAGCTGAATGAGCGCCAGCGTGGCCAATGGCAGCGGGTCAGCGAACTGTTGATCGAAAGCGCCCTGGCCCAACCCAAGGTGCTGGTGCATCGTGACTATATGCCGCGCAACCTGATGCTCAGCGAGCCCAATCCGGGCGTGCTGGATTTCCAGGACGCGGTCTACGGCCCGGTGACCTATGACGTCACCTGCCTGTTCAAGGATGCCTTTCTCAGCTGGCCGGAAGCGCGGGTGCGTGGCTGGCTGGAAGACTACTGGCAGCAAGCGTCCCGGCTCGGGATCGCGGTACAGCCCGATTTCGAGGATTTCCTGCGCGCCAGCGACCTGATGGGCGTGCAGCGCCATCTCAAGGTGATCGGGATCTTCGCGCGGATCTGCCACCGCGACGGCAAGCCCCGCTACCTGGGCGATGTGCCGCGTTTCTTCGCTTATATAGAAGCCGTCCTGACTCGTCGGCCGGAGCTGGCGGAGCTGGGCGAACTCTTGGCCAGCCTGCGTCAACCGGTCGGAGCCTGTGTATGAAGGCAATGATTCTGGCCGCGGGCAAGGGCGAACGAATGCGTCCCTTGACCCTGACCACGCCCAAGCCATTGATCCGCGCCGCCGGTGTGCCGCTGATCGAGTACCACCTACGGGCACTGGCCCGGGCGGGCTTTACCGAGATTGTCATCAACCACGCCTGGCTGGGGCAGCAGATCGAAGATCACCTGGGCGATGGCTCGCGCTTCGGCTTGAGCATCCGCTATTCGCCGGAGGGCGAGCCGCTGGAAACCGGTGGCGGTATTTTCCGCGCCTTGCCATTGCTGGGTGACGAGGCCTTCCTGGTGGTCAACGGCGATGTCTGGACCGATTACGATTTCCGCCTGCTGAACCTCCCGCTGGACACGATGGCGCACTTGGTGCTGGTGGATAACCCGGCTCACCACACCGCCGGGGACTTCATCCTCAACGATGATGCCCGGGTGCGGGACGCCGAACCTGGGGCTCAGACCCTGACCTACAGTGGTATTGCGGTGCTGCATCCGGACCTGTTCCAGGGCTGCACACCGGGCGCGTTCAAACTGGCGCCCCTGCTGCGCAAGGCCATGGCCGATGGACAGGTCAGCGGCGAGCGTTTGCAGGGACACTGGGTCGATGTCGGGACCCATGAGCGCCTGGCGGAAGTCGAAACCTTGTTAGAAGCGAGTCACTAATTATGTTGTGGCCAGGGACTCTGATCGGAGCCGGGGCTGGCTTTGCCATAGCCAGTATCCCGGGGGCCATGCTGGGAGCGTTGCTGGGACAGGCGCTGGACCGGCGCCTGCAACTGCATAGCTGGGCCCAGTTGCGTGAGCGGCTGGGCGGTCGACCGGCGCTGCGCAACGATGAGCTGCTGTTCGTACTCTTGGGGCGGTTGGCGAAAAGCGATGGCCGGGTGGTCGACGGGCATATCCAGCAGGCGCGCCTGGAAATGCGCTCGCTGGATATGAGCGAAGCCGCGCAGCGCCGCGCCATTGCTGCGTTCAATCGGGGCAAGTCGGGTAACGATCGGCTGCGGGGCTACCTGCGACGCCTGGCGGAGCAGCCTTATGCCGCCGAGGGTGTATTGCGTGCGTGCTGGCGGATGGTCTGGGCTGATGGCCGGGCCAGCGCCGCCGAGCGCGAGCTGATCCAGCTCTGGGGCAAGTGGCTGGGCTGGACCGTGCAGCAGGTGCAGGCGTTGGCGGCGGACTATGAGCCGAGCAAAAAACCGTTGGCCAATAGCAGTGGCACCTATCAGGAAGCATTGCGCCTGCTGGGTGTCTCCGCAACCAGCGAACCTTCGCAGATCAAGCGTGCCTATCGGCGCCTGCTCAGCCGCCATCACCCGGACAAGGTTGCCGGCAGCGGCGCAAGCCCGTTGCAGGTGCGTGACGCCACGGAGAAAACCCGCGAACTGCACAGTGCTTACGCGCTGATCCGCGAGCGCCGGGATTTTCGATAGAGGGAAATGCCCTGCACCCGGCCTCGCTCCCTGTCAAAAAACAGGAGCGGGGCCGGGTGTGGTGGGGTTCAGTCTTGCGCGGGTTGCGGGCTCAGCCAGCCGCGTACGCGCCTGAACAGCTGCTCGTTTTCAGCCGTGCTGTTGCCCGGCAGAGCGTTAAGCGAGACCTGGGTGAAGTTGGCGTTCTTCAGGCGTTTGCTGGCCTGTAGGCGTTCCAGGGCGCTCTTGCGCGCCTGCGCGTTGTCCTTGTAGAAAAAATCGGCGGTCGCCAGCTTCAGGGTCGGCGTCAGTTCCGCCAGTCCGGGTTTGCCGATGGACGGGGTCTGGGCGGCCACCAGTACCAGCTTTTGAATCTCCGGCGGTTGTTTTTCGCTCAGGTAGCGCGTGGCCCAGTAGGCGCCGCTGCCGTGACCTAGCAACACAATGCTGCGGGCGTTCTGCTGTTGGGCGTAGGTCACCGCGGCGTCGATGCGGGCAAAGATTCGCTCGGCGTCGGCCTTGGCCTGTTCTTCGCTGCTCTCCACCACCGCGCGATCGGCAATCTCGGCTTCACCGCCGGCAGCCTGTTCTATCGGTTTGGGCGCTGCCGTGGCGGCATCTTTGCTGCTAGTGTCGGCGGTCGCGGGCGCAGGTTCGGCCTCGACGATGCGCGGTTGCGCCGCATCGCTCTGCAGGTCGGGCAAGGTCAGGCTCAGGCTGCTCCAGTCGGCATCCGGCAATCTGTTGCGTAAAGGGCCGATTGCCTGAGGCCAGTCGGCGGTTTCGCCTGCGCCGGGGATGATAATCACCGCGCCCTTGGGGTCGCTGGTGTTGGCCGGTTTCCACAGGGCCAGAAAGCTCTCGCTGCCGGCTTGCAGTGACTGTTGTTCGCCGGCTGGCACGACGCGTTCGAGGGCCGCGGCATCTTCCTGGCTACGCTCAAGGAGCGGCTGGCGTTCGGCCGGTTTTTCCGCGGCAGCCTGTTCTGCTGGGGCGGGTTGCGGATCGGCCGCCTCGACCGAAAAGGCACAAGGCAAGATCAGCGACAGGCACAATGCGGGCAGTGCCGAGCGGTGGACAAGGGGCATCGGTTATTCCAGGCCAGAAGTAATCCCGGCAGCCTAATGGGTTGGTCAGTATTTGTCAGTGTGTGAGACTTCAGATGATGCGTTTTCGCTGCCTGCTGGTTATCGGCTGTATCTGCCTTCCCTTGATGGCCTGGGCGGTGCCTGCGCCGCATATCGCCCAGGCGCAGTGGAACCCTGTGCAGCAGCAGTGGCTGGAGCAGCACCGGGAACTGCGGGTCGGCGTGGTGCTCCAGGCTCCCTACGCCCAGTACGACCGGCGGCTGCAACGCTTGTCCGGCGCCAATATCGAATTGATGCAGTGGCTGGCCCAGGCGATGAAGGTCGAGTTGAGCTGGCGCAACTTTGCCGATCAGGCACAGCTGGAAGCGGCGGTACGCGCCGGTGAAGTCGATATGGCCCCGGGCCTGAGCCAGACCCCGGCCGGACTGCGGCTCTGGCAGTTTTCCGATCCCTATATGCGCGTGCCGCAACTGGTGGTCGGCGAGCAGAAGGGCGCCGGCGCGGTGGAGCTGGAAAAGCTCGACAGCCAGACCCGCGTAGCAGTGCGCATGCCCAGTGCGGTGGCGGACTACCTGCGCGCGACCTATTCCAACCTCAATCTGCAGGGCGTGCCCCTGGAACGCCAGGCCCTGCAATTGTTGCTCAGCCAGCAGGCGCGTTATGCGGTGATCGATGAGGCGCAGCTCAGTCGTTTGTCTGCGGAGCCGGAGTTCGCCGACCTGGCGGTGGTGGGCGATATCGGCCTGCCGCAACTGCTGCGGGTGGCTACCCGACGCGACTGGCCCGAGCTTGCGGATATCGTGCAGCGCGCCTTGCACGGTATTGCCGCCAAGGACCTGGAGCAGTTGCACAATCGCTGGCTACAACCCAAGTATCCGCGGCTGAGCGAGTCCCGTGGCTTCTGGCAGAACCTCAGCCTGCTGCTGGCCGTGCTGCTGTTGGCGAGTATCGCCATCGTTGTCTGGCAGCGTCGTCAGCAACAGGCGCTCGAGCAGCGGCTGTTGACCACCCGCGAGGACCTGGCCCGGCGCGAGGCCAGTGAAGAAGCCTTGCGCCTGACCCAGTTTTCCATCGACCAGAGCACGGTGGGCATTCTCTGGGTCAACTGGGACAGCCATGTGCGCTACGCCAACCGTGCGGCCGAAAGCATGCTGGGCTATACGTCGGGGGCGGTGGTCGACCGGCCGTTGATCGACTTCGAACCCAACCTGAACATGGATCGCTGGCTTGGCCTGTGGAAGCGGGCGCGGGCCAGCGAGGAAGCGCTGCCTAGCTTCGAGACCCAGTGTGTCCGCGCCGACGGCAGCATCCTGCCGGCCGATGTGTCGCTGAGCTTTCTGCGCTTTCGCGATGGCGAGTACCTGGTGGTTTACCTCAATGACGTTACCGAGCGCCGTCGCGCCCTGGCCGCCCTGCAGGAAAGCGAAGCACGGTTGCAAGGGATAGCCGCCAATGTGCCGGGGCTGGTGTTCCGCCTGGAACGGGCACCGGTGACCGGGCAGATCGATTTCGCCTACATCAGCGAAGGCAGCGAGAGCCTGGTGGGTTACTCCCCGGCGACCCTCAGCCACCGCGACATAGGGCTGCGCAGCCTGGTGCACCCGGAGGACCGGGCCAGTTATCACCAGACCCAGGACCATGCCCTGGACACCGACAGCGACTGGTCCTGGCAGGGGCGGATCCTGACCCGGCAGGGCGAACAGCGCTGGGCGGAAATCAAGGCCATCACCCGCCAGCTCGAGGACGGTGCCTATGTCTGGGATGGCATCGTATGGGACATCAGCGAAAGCAAACGCATCGAACTGGAGCTGGCCAGTTCCCGGGAGCAACTGCGCGAGCTGTCGGCGCATCTGGAAAGCGTGCGCGAAGAGGAAAAGGCCCGCATCGCTCGGGAAGTGCACGATGAGTTGGGGCAGATGCTCACGGTGCTCAAGCTGGAGACCTCGATGTGCGAGCTGGCCTACGCGCAACTCGATCCGGGGTTGCACGAGCGCCTGAACAGTATGAAGCGCCTGATCGCCCAACTGTTCCAGCTGGTGCGGGATGTGGCCACGGCCTTGCGCCCGCCGATTCTCGATGCCGGGATCGCGTCGGCCATCGAGTGGCAGGCGCGGCGTTTCGAGGCGCGCACGCAGATTCCTTGCTTGGTGCAGGTACCGGACAATCTGCCGGTGCTCAGCGACGCCAAGGCCATCGGCCTGTTCCGCATCCTCCAGGAGGCGCTGACCAACGTGATGCGCCATGCGCAGGCGCATACTGTCGAACTGACCCTGAGCCTCGAGCGCAACCAGCTATGCATGACCATCAGCGATGATGGCCAGGGTTTTGTGGTCGAGGCCGGGCGGCCGACGTCCTTCGGGCTGGTGGGCATGCGCGAGCGGGTGCTGATCATGGGCGGTAGCCTGACCCTGGACAGTCAGCTGGGCGAGGGCACCACCCTGAGCGTTACTGTGCCGCTGGATCTGTAGGCGCGAGCAGCAGACTCGCCGTTGCAGAGATCATCACTAATAAGAAGAGGTATGAGCTGTGATCCGTGTACTGGTAGCCGAAGACCACACCATCGTTCGTGAAGGCATCAAGCAGTTGATTGGCCTGGCCAAGGACCTGACGGTGGCGGGGGAGGCGAGCAATGGCGAGCAGTTGCTGGAAACCCTGCGCCACGTGCCTTGCGAGGTGGTGCTGCTGGATATTTCCATGCCTGGCGTCAACGGCCTGGAGGCGATCCCACGGATCCGCGCGTTGAACAATCCGCCGGCGATCCTGGTGCTGTCGATGCATGACGAAGCACAGATGGCGGCCCGGGCGCTGAAGGTGGGGGCGGCCGGTTATGCCACCAAGGACAGCGACCCGGCGCTGCTGCTGACGGCGATCCGCAAGGTGGCGGCGGGCGGGCGTTATATCGATCCGGAACTGGCCGACCGGATGGTCTTCGAAGTCGGTCTGACGGATACCCGGCCCCTGCATTCCCTGCTTTCGGAGCGTGAGTTTTCCGTGTTCGAGCGGCTGGCCCAGGGCGCCAACGTCAACGATATCGCCCAGCAGCTGGCCTTGAGCAGCAAGACCATCAGCACCCACAAGGCGCGGCTGATGCAGAAACTCAACATCACTTCCCTGGCCGAGCTGGTGAAGTACGCGATGGAACACAAGCTGCTTTGAGTGCACCTGTAGCCGCTGCCGCAGGCTGCGATCGGCAGCGCAGCTGTCGCAAAACCTGGCACTGCGGATTCTCAGTTCAATCGCGTTGCCTGAATCACGAGTGCTTCGCCCTCGATCGCAGCCTGCGGCAGCGGCTACACGTACCCATTTGCGACATGGAAACAGGCTTATGGCCATGATCCCCGCCAGGCCTCTGCCGGGACTTGTCCAATCGCGCCATCCTTGTAGGGCAATCCCTACAAGGAACCTTCCATCCGACTGAGGCCAATCTCTCATACCCCCCGATTTGCGCGGCTTGCGGCCTCCACTAGGCTTAGTCCACAGCCGTCAAAAAACAAAAGGTGTGGGTATGAGCGAGGTCGATTCAAGCGCTGGGGCGAGTGATGTACTGGTCAGTTTCCGTGGTGTGCAAAAGAGCTACGACGGCGAAAACCTGATCGTCAAAGACCTCAACCTGGAAATTCGCAAAGGCGAGTTCCTTACCCTGCTCGGGCCATCCGGCTCCGGCAAGACCACCAGCCTGATGATGCTGGCCGGCTTCGAAACCCCGACCGCCGGGGAAATCCAGCTGGCCGGGCGGGCGATCAACAACGTGCCGCCGCACAAACGCGATATCGGCATGGTGTTCCAGAACTATGCGTTGTTCCCGCACATGACCGTGGCCGAGAACCTGGCGTTCCCGCTGTCGGTGCGTGGCCTGAGCAAGACCGACATCAGCGAGCGGGTCAAACGCGTGCTGAGCATGGTCCAGCTCGAGTCCTTCGCCCAGCGTTATCCGGCGCAACTGTCCGGTGGTCAGCAGCAGCGGGTGGCCCTGGCCCGGGCGCTGGTGTTCGAGCCGCAGCTGGTGCTGATGGACGAACCCCTCGGCGCACTGGACAAACAGCTGCGCGAACACATGCAGATGGAAATCAAGCACCTGCACCAGCGCCTCGGCGTCACCGTGGTCTATGTGACCCACGACCAGGGCGAAGCCCTGACCATGTCCGACCGGGTGGCGGTGTTCCACCAGGGCGAAATCCAGCAGATTGCCCCGCCACGGACCCTTTACGAAGAGCCGAAGAACACCTTCGTCGCCAACTTCATCGGCGAGAACAACCGTCTCAACGGCCGCCTGCACAGCCACAGCGGCGACCGCTGCGTGGTCGAGCTGGGGCGTGGCGAGAAGGTCGAGGCGCTGGCGGTCAACGTCGGCAAGACCGGCGAGCCGGTGACCCTGTCGATTCGTCCGGAACGCGTGAGCCTCAATGGCTCCAGCGAAAGCTGTGTCAACCGCTTCTCAGGGAGGGTGGCGGAATTCATCTATCTGGGCGACCACGTCCGGGTTCGCCTGGAAGTCTGTGGCAAGACCGACTTCTTCGTGAAACAGCCGATTGCCGAGCTCGATCCTGCGCTGGCGGTGGGCGATGTGGTTCCGCTTGGCTGGCAGGTCGAGCACGTTCGCGCGCTCGATCCACTTCTAGAGGCGCATTGATCGCCCCCTTGCTTCACCAACCCTGCACGTGGAGAGAACAATAAATGTTGAGATCCCTGAAATTCACCGCTTTGACATTGGGCCTGATGGGCGCGGCGCACGCGATGGCGGCGGGCCCGGACCTGACCGTGGTGTCCTTTGGCGGGGCGAACAAGGCGGCTCAGGTCAAAGCCTTCTATGCCCCCTGGGAGGCGGCAGGCAACGGCAAGATAGTCGCTGGCGAATACAACGGTGAGATGGCCAAGGTCAAAGCCATGGTCGACACCAAGAGCGTGTCCTGGGACCTGGTGGAGGTTGAGTCGCCGGAGCTGTCCCGCGGTTGCGACGAAGACATGTTCGAGCAGCTCGATCCCGAGCTGTTCGGCAAGACCGAAGATTACGTCAAGGGGGCGATCCAGCCTTGCGGCGTGGGTTTCTTCGTCTGGTCGACCGTCCTGGCCTATAACGCCGACAAGCTGAAGACCGCGCCGACCAGCTGGGCGGATTTCTGGGATACCAAGAAATTCCCGGGCAAGCGCGGCCTGCGCAAGGGGGCCAAGTACACCTTGGAATTTGCCCTGATGGCCGACGGCGTGGCGCCCAAGGATGTGTACAAGGTACTGGCCGGCAAGGACGGTCAGGATCGTGCCTTCAAGAAGCTCGATGAGCTCAAGCCAAGCATTCAGTGGTGGGAAGCCGGCGCCCAGCCGCCGCAGTACCTGGCTTCCGGTGACGTGGTCATGAGCTCGGCCTACAACGGCCGGATCGCCGCGGTACAGAAGGAAAGCAACCTGAAGGTTGTGTGGAACGGCGGTATCTACGACTTCGACGCCTGGGCTATTCCGAAGGGCCTGGACAAGACCCGCGCCGAAGCGGCGAAGAAATTCATCGCGTTCTCGGTGCAGCCGCAGCAGCAGAAGACCTACTCGGAAAACATCGCCTACGGTCCGGCCAACACCCAGGCAGTCCCGCTGCTGGCCAAGGACATCCTGAAAGATATGCCGACCACCCCGGAAAACATCGCCAACCAGGTGCAGATCGACGTCAGCTTCTGGGCTGACAACGGCGAGCAGCTGGAGCAGCGTTTCAATTCGTGGGCGGCCAAGTAAGGCGTCATGCATGGGCGGCGTCACCCGTGGGTGACGCCGTTACCGTTTAAAGATTTGCGGAGTTCGTCATGGCCATTAGCGTTCCCCTGAACGAGGTCACCAGCCCCAGCCTCAAGCAGCGCCTGGCGCGTGCCGAGCGGGTCAACCGCTGGAAGGCACAAGCCTTGATCGCGCCTCTGGTGCTGTTCCTGCTGCTGGTGTTTCTCGTGCCTATCGCAGCGCTGCTGTACAAGAGCGTCGGCAACCCGGAAGTGGTCGAAGGCATGCCGCGCACCGTGGTCGCCGTGGCCGGTTGGGACGGACGCGGCCTGCCGGCCGAGCCGGTGTACAAGGCACTGAGCGAAGACCTGGCCGAAGCGCGCAAGCATCAAACCCTGGGCGACCTGTCCAAGCGACTGAATATGGAGTTGGCCGGCTATCGCAGCCTGCTGACCAAAACCGCTCGTGCCCTGCCGTTCAAGGAGGAGCCGGCTTCCTATAAGGAAGCGCTGGAAGCCATCGACGAGCGCTGGGGCGATCCGGCCTACTGGCAGGCGGTACGCCGCAACACCAGCAGCCTGACCCCGTTCTACCTGCTGGCCGCCGTCGACCATCGGATCGACGACCTGGGGGAGATCGCCCCGGCGACCCCTGACCAGGCCATCTACCTGGATATCTTCGCCCGGACCTTCTGGATGGGCCTGGTGATTACCGGTATCTGCCTGGTGCTGGCTTACCCGCTGGCGTACCTGCTGGCCAACCTGCCGGCGCGCCAGAGCAACCTGCTGATGATTCTGGTGCTGCTGCCGTTCTGGACGTCGATCCTGGTACGTGTGGCGGCGTGGATCGTGCTGCTGCAATCGGGCGGCCTGATCAACAGCGCGCTGATGGCCATGGGGGTGATCGACAAGCCGCTGGAGCTGGTGTTCAACCGCACCGGGGTCTACATCTCCATGGTGCACATCCTGCTGCCGTTCATGATCCTGCCGATCTACAGCGTGATGAAGGGCATCTCGCCGACCTATATGCGCGCGGCGATTTCCCTCGGCTGCCACCCGTTCGCCAGTTTCTGGCGGGTGTATTTCCCGCAGACCTACGCCGGCGTCGGCGCCGGTTGCCTGCTGGTGTTCATCCTGGCCATCGGCTACTACATCACCCCGGCGCTGCTGGGCAGCCCGAACGATCAGATGGTCAGCTACTTCGTCGCCTTCTACACCAACACCAGCATCAACTGGGGCATGGCGACCGCGCTGGGCGGCCTGCTGCTGTTGGCGACCATCGTGCTGTATCTGATTTACAGCTGGCTGGTGGGCGCCAGTCGCCTGCGCCTGAGCTAAGGAGAGAATCGAAATGCTGAGCCCTTACATGTCGCCCGTCGAGCGGGTCTGGTTCTACAGCTTGCGGATTCTCTGCGGCTTGATCCTGTTGTTCCTGATCCTGCCGGTGCTGGTGATCATTCCGCTGTCGTTCAACTCGGGCAGCTTCCTGGTGTACCCGCTGCAAGGCTTCTCGCTGCAGTGGTATCACGACTTCTTCGGCTCGGCGGAATGGATGCGCGCCCTGAAGAACAGCATCATCGTCGCCCCAGCGGCCACGGTGCTGGCGATGGTCTTCGGCACGCTGGCGGCCATCGGCCTGACCCGCGGCGACTTCCCCGGCAAGGCGCTGGTGATGGCGCTGGTGATTTCGCCGATGGTGGTGCCAGTGGTGATCATCGGCGTGGCCAGCTACCTGTTCTTCGCGCCCTTGGGCATGGGTAACAGCTTCGTCTCGCTGATCATCGTTCACTCCGTATTGGGCGTGCCTTTCGTGATCATCACGGTCTCGGCCACCTTGCAGGGCTTCAACCAGAACCTGGTGCGGGCCGCGGCCAGCCTCGGCGCTTCGCCGCTGACGGCGTTTCGCCGGGTGACCCTGCCGTTGATCGCGCCGGGGGTGATCAGCGGCGCGCTGTTCGCCTTCGCCACCTCGTTCGATGAAGTGGTGGTCACGCTGTTCCTTGCCGGCCCCGAGCAGGCCACCTTGCCTCGGCAGATGTTCAGCGGCATCCGCGAAAACCTCAGCCCGACCATCGCCGCCGCGGCGACGCTGCTGATCGTCTTCTCGGTGATTCTGCTGCTGACCCTGGAATGGCTACGCGGCCGCAGCGAAAAACTGCGGACTGCCCCGGTCTGATCGGCGCTGACAGATCGCTCCCTCGCTGGCCGAGGGAGCGATCGGTTCCGGTATTCATCACGGAAATAGCAGACAACCCTGAATCCCCAGCTACTCTTGTGCCAGCTCCCACCTTTATAAGAGGCCGCGCACATGAGTCTTTCCTCTTTCAAAATCGCCCATAAACTGCTCACCGGTTCTGCCGCCATCGAGCAACTGTCCACCGAGCTGAGCCGCCTGGATGTCGATAACCCGCTGATCGTCACCGATGCCGCGCTGGTC
This sequence comes from Pseudomonas chlororaphis subsp. piscium, assembly GCF_003850345.1. Classification (NCBI taxonomy): domain Bacteria; kingdom Pseudomonadati; phylum Pseudomonadota; class Gammaproteobacteria; order Pseudomonadales; family Pseudomonadaceae; genus Pseudomonas; species Pseudomonas chlororaphis. Next base: position 6,371,726 of record NZ_CP027707.1, on the reverse strand, counting down.
AAGTCCGGCACCGTGGAGCTGGCGCTGGCGCAACTGGGCGGGCGTGACTACGAGATTTTCGATCGGGTGCTGCCCGACCCGGAAATCGCCATCGTCGAAGACTGCATGCAGGTTTACCGCGAAGGCGGGCACGACGGGCTGATCGGCTTGGGCGGCGGCAGTGCCATCGATATCGCCAAAAGTGTCGCGGCCTACGCCGGTTACCACGGCGCGCTGGAAGACCTGTTCGGTATCGACCAGGTGCCACGCAAGGGTCCACCGCTGATCGCCATCCCCACCACGGCCGGCACCGGCTCCGAGGTCACCAATGTGGCGATTCTCTCGGACAAGGTCGCGCAGCTGAAAAAGGGCATTGTCAGCGACTATCTGTTGCCGGATGTGGCGCTGGTCAGCCCGCAGATGACCTTGACCTGCCCGCGCAGTGTCACCGCCGCCAGCGGTGTCGATGCCCTGGTGCACGCCATCGAGTCCTATCTGTCGCTCAACGCCTCGCCCATCACTGACTCCCTGGCCATTGGCGCCATCAAGCTGATCGCCCAGGCGCTGCCCAAGGCCTACGCCAATCCTGCCCATCTGCAGGCCCGCGAAGACATGGCCACCGCCAGCCTGATGGCCGGCATGGCCTTCGGCAACGCCGGGGTTGGCGCGGTGCATGCCCTGGCCTATCCGCTGGGCGGGCGTTTCAACATCGGCCATGGCGTCAGCAATGCCTTGCTGCTGCCGTACGTCATGACCTGGAACAAGATGGCCTGTGTCGAGCGCATGCAGGATATCGCCGAGGCTATGGGGGTGAATACCGCTCATTTGAGCGCGGCCGAGGCTGCCGACAAGGCCGTCGAGGCCATGACCCAGCTCTGCGCCGCGGTGGAGATTCCATCGGGGCTGCGCAGCTTCGGGGTGCCGGAGGAGGCCATTCCGTCCATGGCGGTGGAGGCCGCGGGGATCGAGCGCCTGATGCGCAATAACCCGCGCAGGTTGAGCCCAGGCGATATAGAGAAGATCTATCGCGCGGCTTACTGATCATCGCAGTCACGGTGCGCGCGCCAAAGCATGAGGTATACAATGCGCGCCACCGTGATTTCTGCTCAAAAAGGTGCGTCATGCAGCCCTTCGCAATTGCTCCGTCGATCCTCTCCGCCGATTTCGCCCGCCTGGGCGAGGAAGTGGACAATGTTCTCGCCGCTGGCGCCGATATCGTGCATTTCGATGTCATGGACAACCACTACGTACCCAACCTGACCATTGGCCCGATGGTCTGCGCCGCCCTGCGTAAGTACGGTATCACCGCGCCGATCGACGCCCACCTGATGGTGAGCCCGGTGGATCGCATCATCGGCGACTTCATCGAAGCCGGCGCCACCTATATCACCTTCCACCCGGAAGCCACGCTGCACGTCGACCGCTCCCTGCAAATGATCCGCGAAGGCGGCTGCAAGGCCGGCCTGGTGTTCAACCCGGCCACCCCGCTGGACGTGCTCAAGTACGTCATGGACAAGGTCGACATGATCCTGCTGATGAGCGTCAACCCGGGTTTCGGTGGCCAGAAGTTCATCCCGGGTACCCTCGACAAGCTGCGTGAGGCCCGTGCCCTGATCGACGCTTCCGGTCGCGACATCCGCCTGGAAATCGACGGCGGGGTGAATGTGAACAACATCCGCGAAATCGCTGCCGCGGGCGCCGATACCTTCGTGGCGGGCTCGGCGATCTTCAATGCGCCGAACTACCAGGAAGTGATCGAGAAGATGCGCGCCGAACTGGCGCTGGCTCGTCCATGAGTGGTTTCGAGCAGCTGTTCCCGGGGCGTCTGCCGCGGCTGGTGATGTTCGACCTGGATGGCACCCTGGTCGATTCGGTTCCCGACCTCGCGGCGGCCGTGGACGAGATGCTGCTCAAACTGGGACGCCCGCCCGCCGGTATCGAATCGGTGCGCGAATGGGTTGGCAACGGTGTGCAGATGCTGGTGCGCCGGGCCCTGGCCAACGACATCGCGGCGCAAAGCGTCGACGATGTCGAGGCGGAGCGCGGACTGGAGCTGTTCAACAGCGCCTATGAGGATGGCCACGAACTGACCGTGGTCTACCCCGGCGTGCGCGACACCCTCAAATGGCTGCACAAGCAGGGCGTCGAAATGGCGCTGATCACCAACAAACCGGAGCGTTTCGTCGCCCCGCTGCTGGATCAGATGAAGATCGGCCGTTATTTCCGCTGGATCATCGGTGGCGACACCCTGCCGCAGAAGAAGCCCGACCCGGCCGCCCTGTTCTTCGTCATGAAAATGGCCAGTATCCCGGCCTCGCAATCGCTGTTCGTCGGTGACTCGCGCAGCGATGTGCAGGCGGCGAAAGCCGCGGGCGTGAAGTGCGTGGCATTGAGCTATGGCTACAACCACGGACGGCCGATTGCCGAGGAAATGCCGGCCCTGGTGATCGACGATCTGCGCCAGCTAATTCCCGGTTGCCTGGATCCGGCCGCTGAGATAACGTTGCCCGACGCTGTTCAATCCCCTCCTGGAAACGCCATCGTGGTGGTCACTCGCAAACTCTGGATGAAAGTCATCAAGGCCCTGGCCCGCTGGCGTTGGCGCGCCTGACTTGTTCCTGGCCGGTCTTCCGGCGCGTTTGCATACCTGACTGTCAGAACCTCAAGCCACGAGGCACCCCATGATCCGCGAAGAATTCCTGCGTTTGGCCGCTGCCGGCTACAACCGCATCCCGCTTGCCTGCGAAACCCTGGCCGACTTCGACACGCCGTTGTCGATCTACCTGAAACTGGCCGACCAGCCCAACTCCTACCTGTTGGAGTCGGTGCAGGGCGGCGAGAAGTGGGGCCGTTACTCGATTATCGGCTTGCCCTGCCGCACCGTGCTGCGGGTGCATGACCACCATGTCAGCGTGACTGTCGATGGCATCGAAACTGAAAGCCATGACGTGGCCGATCCGCTGGCGTTCGTTGAAGAATTCAAGGCGCGCTACCAGGTGCCGACCATTGCGGGCCTGCCGCGTTTCAACGGTGGCCTGGTCGGTTACTTCGGCTACGACTGTGTGCGTTACGTGGAGAAGCGCCTGGGTAAATGCCCGAACCCGGATCCGATCGGCGTACCGGACATTCTGCTGATGGTCTCCGACGCCGTGGTGGTGTTCGATAACCTTGCCGGCAAGATGCACGCCATCGTCCTTGCCGATCCGTCCCAGGACGATGCCTTCGAGCAAGGCCAGGCGCGCCTGCAGGCGTTGCTGGAGACGCTGCGCCAGCCCATCACTCCGCGTCCTGGCCTGGACTTCAGCAAGCAGCAGGCAGCTGACCCGGTGTTTCGCTCCAGCTTCACCCAGGGCGACTACGAGCGTGCCGTCGATACCATCAAGGAGTACATCCTGGCGGGCGACTGCATGCAGGTGGTGCCTTCGCAGCGCATGTCCATCGACTTCAAGGCGGCGCCGATCGACCTGTATCGCGCCCTGCGTTGTTTCAACCCGACGCCTTACATGTACTTCTTCAACTTCGGCGACTTCCATGTCGTCGGCAGTTCGCCGGAAGTGCTGGTGCGGGTCGAAGACAACCTGATCACTGTTCGCCCGATCGCCGGCACCCGTCCACGGGGCGCCAACGAAGAGGCGGACCTGGCGCTGGAGAAGGATCTGCTCTCCGACGACAAGGAAATCGCCGAGCACCTGATGTTGATCGACCTGGGGCGCAACGACACCGGGCGGGTTTCAGAGATCGGTTCGGTGAAGCTCACCGAGAAGATGGTGATCGAGCGCTATTCCAACGTGATGCATATCGTCTCCAACGTCACTGGCCAGTTGAAGACCGGGCTGACGGCGATGGACGCGCTGCGGGCGATTCTGCCGGCGGGCACCTTGTCCGGCGCGCCGAAGATCCGCGCGATGGAAATCATCGACGAACTGGAGCCGGTCAAGCGTGGCGTGTATGGCGGGGCCGTGGGTTATTTCGCTTGGAATGGCAACATGGACACGGCCATCGCCATTCGTACGGCGGTGATCAAGGACGGCGAACTGCATGTGCAGGCCGGTGGCGGAATAGTCGCCGACTCGGTGCCGGCGCTGGAATGGGAAGAAACCCTGAACAAGCGTCGCGCCATGTTCCGCGCTGTGGCCTTGGCCGAGCAGACGCCCGATAGCTGAGCCGGACAACGAGCCATAAAAAACGCTGCCTCCTCACGGGGGCAGCGTTTTTTATTACCTGCGGTTCAGAAGTCGAGGCTGACCCCGACATTGATGCCTTGCTGGGTGAAGTCATCGTCCTTGCGGATGTTGTAGCTGGCGCGCAGGGCCAGGTCCTGGGTGAGCTTGTGGCTGACCCCGAGGTTCAGGCGGTTCAGGTTGGTCTGCGGGGTATAGCCTTCCAGGGTGTAGCGGTTATCCGGCAGGCTGTTGAGGGCCATGGTCAGCTTCTGGGTATCGTCCTCATATTCCTTTTCGTGGGCGATTTCGCCGAACACCTGGGTTTGCTGGGTGATCTGATACTTGCCCTGCAGGCCGATGCCCAGGCGCCGCGAGGTGCGTTTCTGGTCGTCGAAGGTCAGGGCGGTGGAGTCGTTGCCGTCCTCGGAATAACCGTCGACCTTGGCCCGCGCGTAGTCGGCGCTGATGAACGGCGACAGGTGCCACGGGCTGCTGGCCTGCTGCGCGATGTCGTAGCCCAGGCGAGCGCTGAAAGCCAGGATATCGCCGCTGGTATCGCCTTTTTCCCCGCGCTCATTGGCGCCCAGGTCGAATTTGCGCTTGAGGTTGTCGTAGTCCAGATGCCCGGCGGTAGCCGCCGCGTCAGCCCACCAGCGGTTTTGCTGGTACTGGACGAAGGCGGTGCCCAGGTAGGTGTTGAGTTTGTAGTCCGAGTCGTTGCCGCCCGCTTCGAGCTTCTGCCGATAGGCGCCGGCCAGCACGCCCACTCGCCAGGCCTCGTTGAGCCGGTAGCTGCCACCGATGTTCAGGTTGAAGCCGTTGCCGTCGGCACTGGCGCCGCTGCGCTGGCTGTCGAAGTCCTGGTGCTGGCCGCCCGCGGCGACAATCGCCCGCCATTGACCAACGCCCTGCCAATTTTCCCAATCGGCCTGCCATTGGTTGCGCAGCTCGTCCTGATGGGCGCGCAGGGTGCCCTGGGCCATTTCCGGGAGCAGGGTTATTTCCCAGGGTGCCGCCAGCAGGGAGTAAGCGTAATCGGCGATCAGCCGCTGGCCGGCTTCGGTGGGGTGGACCGAGTCGTTGTAGATCAGCTTGCTCGGGTCAGGTGTGGCGCTGTGAATGCCATAGCGGGCGTTTTCCGTACAGCCATTGCCACTGAAGCAGGTGGCGGTGAGGTTCTGGTCGGTGGCCAGGCCGAACTGCGCCGGGTTGGCGAAGCTTTCCTTCAATAGCGCGGGAATGTTGAGGGGGATGACTTCGGCATCGACCGTCTGCAGTTGCCGGACCAGCTCGGTGTTGAACTGGGCACTGAGCTGGGAAGTGAACCCTTGCAACGGGCTGCCGTTGATTGCCGGGGTCAGGCCGATGTCCGGCAGCAGCCAGACCATGATGTAGCGGGCGCCGGCTTGTTGCAGGGTCTGCACGCTGTCGACCAGGCGGCCGGCCGCGGCGTTGGCCTGGTCGAGGCTGGTGACGCGGCCCTGGAGGAAGTCGTTGCCGCCGCCCGACAGGTAGTACAGGGCATTCGGGTCGGCGCGCAAACTGTTGGCCACCAGATAACCCGGGCGGCTACGGCTGTCGGCGGTCGAGGTGGTGGTAATCGAATCGAGAATCTGGTCGGTGCGATAACCGCCGACCGCCCAGTTGTTGCCGTCAGGCAGGCCTGCGCTGGCGCGGGTGGCCGAGGTCGAGGCGGCGAGCTGGTCGTCCGAGAACCCCAGCTTGGCGCCGAGCAATTGGGTCGAGTTGGCGGAACGGAGTTCTCCGCTGCCATCCAGGTAGACCGGCCCGGTGCGGTTGGTAAAGCGCTGGGTCGCTCCCGCGGGACCGCCGGGATCGGCGAATTGCCCGGCATCGCTGAGGCTGTCGCCGAACACGATAAAGCTGGAATAGGGGGACGGCGCGGCTATTGCCTGGGCGCAGGCCAAGGACAAAAGACTGCTGGCAAGCGGGACAAACAACTTCTGTCTGATCATAGGTAAGTCCGTTTTATTTATTTTTGTATTGAACGAGACGACAGTACCAAAAACTTTTGTACATGAGCTATGGCCAAAGGCCGCATCGCTTGTTTGTCCGGGCGCGGGTCCCGCCATATTGCACCCTCTGCTCAGCTAAGTTACTGTGCCTGAACGTATGAATGAGACCTTCCCCGTGTTGATCGTCAGCAAACTCTTGATGCGAGTTGTTAAGGCACACGCCCGTTGGCGTTGGCGCGCCTAACTTTTCTCTGCCGGCCCGGCCGGACCTGTGCCGCTTTGCCTTCTTTACCCCTGTTCGACTCCGCTTGTGCTGGTTGAGTGATTGCAACCTCCGGCGGGCCTGTCAGCGGGCAATCCACTGAAGGCTGTATTAAAAGTCAGTGAATTCAAGAGGTTGTAATCCCCATGTTGCTGATGATCGATAACTACGACTCCTTTACCTATAACGTTGTGCAATACCTTGGCGAGTTGGGTGCCGAGGTCAAGGTAGTGCGCAACGACGAACTGACCGTGGCTGAAATCGAAGCGCTCAACCCTGAGCGGATCGTCGTGTCGCCCGGTCCTTGCACGCCGACCGAAGCCGGCGTGTCCATCGAAGCGATCAAGCATTTCTCCGGCAAGTTGCCGATCCTGGGCGTCTGCCTGGGTCACCAGTCCATTGGCCAGGCCTTTGGCGGCGACGTGGTGCGCGCGCGGCAAGTGATGCATGGTAAGACTAGCCCGGTATTTCACCAGGACAAGGGCGTATTCGCCGGTCTGAACCATCCTCTGACCGTGACCCGTTACCATTCCCTGGTGGTCAAGCACGACACCTTGCCGGACTGCCTCGAGCTGACCGCCTGGACCCAGCTGGAAGACGGCTCCGTCGACGAGATCATGGGGCTGCGGCACAAGACGCTGAACATCGAGGGTGTGCAGTTTCACCCCGAGTCTATTCTCACCGAGCAGGGCCACGAGCTGTTCGCCAACTTCCTCAAACAGAGCGGCGGCACGCGCTAAGGACTTTCCATGGATATCAAGACTGCCCTGAGCCGTATCGTCGGCCACCTCGACCTGAGCACTGATGAAATGCGTCAGGTCATGCGTGAAATCATGACCGGCCAGTGCACCGATGCACAGATCGGCGCCTTCATGATGGCCATGCGCATGAAAAGCGAAAGCATCGACGAAATCGTCGGCGCTGTTTCGGTCATGCGCGAGCTGGCGGACAAGGTCGAGCTGAAAACCCTCGACGGCGTGGTCGATGTGGTCGGCACCGGCGGTGACGGTGCGAACATCTTCAACGTGTCCACGGCTTCTTCCTTTGTGGTCGCAGCAGCCGGTTGCACGGTGGCCAAGCACGGCAACCGTGCGGTGTCCGGAAAAAGCGGCAGTGCCGATCTGCTCGAGTCCGCCGGCATCTACCTGAACCTGACGCCGGTACAGGTCGCCCGCTGCATCGACAACGTCGGCATCGGTTTCATGTTCGCCCAGTCCCATCACGGTGCCATGAAGTACGCCGCCGGCCCGCGCCGCGACCTCGGCCTGCGCACCCTGTTCAACATGCTCGGCCCGCTTACGAATCCGGCCGGCGTGAAACATCAGGTGGTGGGGGTGTTCACTCAGGCGTTGTGCCGGCCATTGGCCGAGGTTTTGCAACGTTTGGGCAGCAAGCACGTGCTGGTGGTGCACTCTCAGGATGGCCTGGATGAATTCAGTATCGCCGCGCCGACCTTTGTCGCCGAACTGAAGGATGACCAGATCACTGAGTATTGGGTACAGCCCGAAGACCTCGGCATGAAGAGCCAGAGCCTATTCGGCCTGGTGGTCGAAAGCCCGGCGGCATCGCTCGAGCTGATTCGCGATGCCCTGGGGCGGCGCAAGACCGAGCATGGGCAGAAGGCGGCAGAGATGATCGTGCTCAATGCCGGTGCCGCGCTCTATGCGGCGGACCATGCCAGCAGCCTGAAAGAAGGTGTGGCCCTGGCCCATGATGCTTTGCACACCGGGCTGGCCCGCGAGAAGCTTGAGGAATTGGGCGCCTTTACCGCGGTATTCAAGCAGGAGAATGAAGGATGAGTGTGCCGACGGTTCTGGAAAAGATCCTTGCCCGTAAGGTCGAGGAAGTGGCTGAGCGTAGGGCGCGGGTAAGCCTGGCCGAGCTCGAAGGCCTGGCCCGCGCCGCGGATGCGCCGCGCGGTTTTGCCAAGGCGCTGCTCGACCAGGCCAAGCTCAAGCAGCCGGCGGTGATCGCCGAAATCAAGAAAGCCTCGCCGAGCAAAGGCGTGATCCGCGAGCATTTCGTGCCGGCGGAAATCGCCAAGAGCTACGAGAAGGGTGGCGCGACCTGCCTGTCGGTACTCACCGACGTCGATTACTTCCAGGGCGCCGACGCCTACCTGCAACAGGCGCGTGCCGCCTGTTCGCTACCGGTGATCCGCAAGGACTTCATGATCGATCCGTACCAGATCGTCGAAGCCCGTGCCTTGGGCGCCGACTGCGTGCTGTTGATCGTGGCCGCGCTGGATGATGCCAAGATGGCTGAGCTGGCGGCCGTGGCCAAAGGCGTGGGCCTCGATGTGCTGGTCGAAGTGCATGATGGCGACGAACTGCAACGCGCCCTGAAAACCCTCGACACGCCGCTGGTGGGCATCAACAACCGCAACCTGCACACCTTCGAGGTCAATCTGGAAACCACCCTCGATCTGTTGCCGCAGATTCCACGCGATCGTCTGGTGATCACCGAGAGCGGTATCCTCAACCGGGCCGATGTCGAGCTGATGGAAATCAGCGACGTCTACTCCTTCCTGGTGGGCGAGGCCTTCATGCGGGCCGAGAGCCCTGGCCTGGAACTGCAGCGCCTGTTCTTCCCGGAGCGTGGCGTTCCGGTGAGCGGTTCGACCCTGGACTGAACCTGGGTTGATGAAGAAGCCGGCGCCGCCGGCTTTTTTATACCTATCGCAAAGGACCTTTACTGCCATGACCCAGCCTCTTTCCCTGACCGTCGAAGCCGGCCTGCAGGCCGAACAGGATCTGCTCGCCCAGGTATGCAGCGGTGACCAGGAGTACGGCCTGTTGTTCTGGCAGCCGAGCGACAGGGCCTTGGTGATGCCGCGGCGCTTGAGCCGTTTACCGGGGTTCGAGCAGGCTTGCGAGGCGCTGGCCGCCAGTGGCTGGCCGGTGTTGCTGCGGGAAACCGGCGGGGAACCGGTGCCGCAATCGGCGGCGACGATCAATATCGCGCTGGTCTATGCGCCGCCTCGCAGTGAGGGTGACCAGAACCGGATCGAAACCGGCTATCGCCGTTTGTGCCAGCCGATCTGCGACCTGCTTTCCGAGCTGGGGGGCGAACCCTCCCTGGGTGAAGTCGAGGGCGCTTTCTGCGATGGCCGGTTCAACGTCAATCTCAATGGGCGCAAGATGGTTGGCACCGCCCAGCGTTGGCGTCAGAGCAAGGGCGGGACGCGTCCGGTTGGATTGGTGCATGGCGCGCTGTTGCTGGATGACGAGCGGGAAACCATGGTCGCGGCAGTCAATCGTTTCAACCAGGCTTGTGGCCTGGAACAGCGTTGCCGTGCCGAGAGTCATATCGCCTTGCATGAGGCGTTCGCCGCGCCGAATGCCGTCGAGCGCCTGGATGCCCTGTATCGGCAGATGCTGGTGCAGTTCCTGCCGCTCTAACGGGTGCCGAACACCACCATGGTCTTGCCTTTGACGTGGACCAGGTTGCGCTCTTCGAGGTCCTTGAGCACCCGGCCGACCATTTCCCGTGAGCAGCCGACGATCCGCCCGATTTCCTGACGGGTCACTTTGATCTGCATGCCGTCCGGGTGGGTCATGGCATCCGGCTGCTTGCACAGTTCGAGCAGGCAGCGGGCCACTCGCCCGGTGACATCGAAGAACGCCAGGTCGCCGACCTTGCGGGTGGTGTTGCGCAGGCGCTGGGCAATCTGGCCACTGAGCACGTACAGAATGTCCGGGTCCTGTTGGGACAGCTCACGGAATTTCGCATAGCTGATTTCCGCGACTTCGCATTCGACCTTGGCCCGTACCCAGGCGCTGCGTTGCTGCTCGTGTCCGGCCTGTTCGAACAGGCCCAGCTCGCCGAAAAAATCCCCGGCATTGAGATAGGCAATGATCATTTCCCGACCGTCATCGTCTTCGATCAGGATGGTGACCGAGCCTTTGATGATGAAGAACAGCGTGTCCGACTGGTCGCCGGCACAGATGATGTTGCTCTTGGCCTGATAACGGCGGCGCTGGCAGTGCATCAACAGCTTGTCGAGGTTCTTGATCTTGGGTGTAGGGGCAAGAGCAACCATGGTTGTATCCCGAAAAGACAGCACGGTGTGATTTGGTTTTTTTATGGGGCGGTCAAGCAGGATCGCCGATAGCTGGCAATGCGCCAGTGATTTGGCGCCAGCTTAACAGACACATCCTTTGGGTAATTAAGAATTTTCCTATCAGAACTGAGTGTGGCACCGGAACAGGCAAAGCGCTGCCATCCAAGGCCCTGTGCTAAGCTGGCGACCCTTTTTTAGCAGTGGAGTCTTGGCGATGAAGGCACGCATCCAATGGGCTGGCGAAGCCATGTTCCTCGGGGAATCGGGCAGCGGTCATGTGGTGGTAATGGATGGTCCGCCGGAAGCCGGTGGTCGCAACCTGGGCGTGCGCCCGATGGAAATGCTCCTGCTTGGCGTAGGCGGTTGCAGCAACTTCGACGTGGTCAGCATCCTGAAAAAATCCCGCCAGGCTGTCGAAAGTTGCGAAGCCTTCCTCGACGCCGAGCGTGCGACCGAGGATCCCAAGGTCTTCACCAAGATCCACATGCACTTCGTGGTCAAGGGCCGCGGGTTGAAAGAAGCCCAGGTCAAGCGCGCCATCGACTTGTCGGCGGAAAAATACTGCTCGGCATCGATCATGCTCGGCGCGGCCGGGGTTGCCATCACTCACGATTACGAAATAGTCGAGCTCGGTTGAGTCGCCATCCGACCATCCTGAATTTGCGGCAAAAGAAAGGGCGCTGAAAAAGCACCCTTTTTTTGCCTGCGATTTGTATCGATCAGATCCGGTAAGTGCTTTTGGTCATGACCTTGGCCAGCAGGCTCATACCGAATTTCACCGGCGCCGGGAAGCGGAATCCCCCTGCATCCAGGGCACTTTCGGCGTGTTGTTCTTCGTCGATGCGCATCTGCTCGAGAATCGCCCGGGACTTTTCATCCTCGGCCGGCAATTGCTCGAGGTGTTCGTTGAGGTGTTTGCACACTTGATCTTCAGTGGCAGCCACGAAACCCAGGCTGACCTTGTCGCTGATCAGCCCGGCTACCGCGCCGATGCCGAACGACATGCCGTAAAACAACGGGTTGAGCACGCTGGTGTGGCTACCCAGTTGGTGAATGCGCTGCTCGCACCAGACCAGGTGGTCGATTTCTTCTTCCGCGGCATGTTCCATGGCGGCGCGCACTTGCGGCAGCTTGGCGGTCAGGGCCTGGCCCTGATACAGCGCCTGGGCGCAGACTTCGCCGGTATGGTTGATGCGCATCAGGCCGGCGACATGCTTGGTGTCCACTTCGCTCATCTGCACGTCCGGCTGCACGATGGCAGGGGAGGGGCGATAAGGCTGGCCGCTGAAGGGCAGCAAGGTACGCATTGCCGCATCTGCCTGCAGCAGTAGACGGTCAATCGGCGAGTAGTGACGTTGGGTAGTCATGCTTACCTCCGGGAAGAATCACGGCGGCCAGTTTACCCCAATCGATGGGCAGAGGCCTGCGCTGGATCAGCACACTCTCGGCAAAACCGGGCGAGAAGTGTGCTGCCGTGCACTTTGGGCAGGGATCAGCCCGGAGGCCAGTGCATCTGACGCTGACCCAGAACGTGCATGTGAATGTGATACACGGTCTGGCCGCCGAGTTCATTGCAGTTCATGACGACGCGGAAGCCTTCCTCGCAACCCAGTTCCCTGGCCAGGCGCTGGGCAGTGAACAGGATATGCCCGGCCAGCAGCTTGTCGTCTTCGGTCAGGTCATTGAGGGTGCGCACCGGCTTTTTCGGAACTACCAGGAAATGCACGGGGGCCTGTGGGGCGATATCGTGGAAGGCCAGAACCTGGTCGTCCTCGTAGATGATCTTCGCCGGTATTTCCCGGTTGATGATCTTGGTGAACAGAGTATCCACAGCTGTTTCTCCGTTGTGTTGGTCCGGGGTGAGTGTACTCAGGCAAGCCGAGTGCGCCCAGCCTTAGATGGTTGCCAGGTCAGCGCGGGCAATAGGCTTTGTTGACGGCGCCGGAAATCTTGCGGGTCAGCCAGCGCGAACCCAGGCGCGGGCTGAACGCGAACCAGCGATTGCGGCGGCCGGGGATGATAATGGCGCGGTTCTTTTCCAGGGCGCGCACGGTGTACAGCGCGACTTCTTCCGGGCTCATCAGCAGTTTGCTGCCGTTAAGTTTCTCGGTATTCAACTGGGCGGTATCAAAGAAACCGGTACGGGTCGGGCCGGGGCAGAGCACGGAAACCTTCACTGCATTGTTTTTCAGTTCCTCGCGCAGGCCTTCGGAGAAGTGCAGCACATAGGCCTTGCTGGCGTAGTAGGTGCTCATCCAGGGGCCGGGATAGAAGCCGGCGATCGAAGCGACGTTGAGAATCTGCCCGCCGCCCTGCAAGGCCATGCTGTTGCCCAGGGCATGGCACAGCCGGGTGAGGGCGAGAATGTTCACTTCGATCAGGTCCTGCTCGGTCATCCAGTCCTGAGCGAGGAAGGGGCCACAGGTGCCGATACCGGCGCAGTTCACCAGCAGATCGATCTGCCGATCGCCTTCCTCCAGCTCCAGCAGAAAACCCGAAAGCCGCAAAGGCTCGGACAGGTCGCAGGCGCGGAACAGCACCTCGACGCCAAAGCGCTGGGTCAACTCGATGGCGATGCTTTCCAGCTGATCACGCTGACGGGCCACCAGGATCAGGCTACGGCCACGCCGGGCCAGCGCTTCGGCCAGGGCCAGGCCTATGCCGCTGGAGGCGCCGGTGATCAGAGCGTAACGGGTCATGCGGTTCTCCATTGCAACGGCCGGTTGCCTGTGGGGAAAAGTCCCAGGCAGCGGCGCGTCAATTCAATCCGATAGTCTACAGGTGGCCGGGGCGGGCTTGCTGCTTTCACTGCGCCTGCCCATGGGCGCTCTAGACCGAGCTGAGCCCACCAATGAGGGACAGCGGCAGAACGATTATCCACAGCGCGGCAAGCCCCTT